>CAZQGZ010000177.1:0-6661 GCA_964592935.1 uncultured Chitinophaga sp.
AATCCATTACGCAGGCAGGTACGAATGCTGCAGAAAGGAATTATACATGACGATACGAGCTATGTGTATGCACTGCCCTATGAAAAGGGAAGATCGTTTTTGATCGTACAGGGATATGGCGGGATTTTCTCCCACCAGCAAAGAATGGCGCTGGATTTTAAAATGAAAAGCGGAACGAAAGTCTGTGCAGCCAGGGAAGGTGTGGTGGTACGGGTGAAGGAAGACAGTGACCGGGGCGGATGGAATAAAAAATACAGCAAGGATGGAAATAATATTGTGATACGGCACCCGGATGGATCCAGGTCCGGTTACTGGCATTTGCAGAAAGACGGGGCATTGGTGAATGTGGGAGATACAGTCACAAAAGGACAGGTGATCGGCCTCAGCGGAAGTACCGGTTACGCTTCCATGCCGCATCTTCACTTCCTGGTATGGAATTATGACAGTAAGCGGCAGTGGAGTACAATCCCTACCCGTTTTCAAACATCAAAAAAGATCAGGTACCTGCGGGCATGGAGAAAATACCGCAACAGCGGCCCCTCTAAATCTCCCCGCCCGGGGAGACTTGCTAAGCACAGCCCCGGCTTTTCGAAAAGTCATTATTAATTCAGACACTTTTTGTTGCATCAGGTATTGTTACTTTTGAAAAAATATATATTGTCTTTGCAGGAAATATACCAGCAGTTTATAGAAGGGATGAAAGCCACCACCTGGCCGGAATATATTGCTGTATTTGCCGGCATTGCCAGCGTCTGGTATTCCCGGAAAGAAAATATCCTGGTTTACCCGGTTGGATTGATCAATACCATCATCTATATCTGGCTGTCTGCAAAGGGACAGTTATTGGGAGAAGCCACCGTCAATTTATATTATACGGTAATGAGTATTTATGGCTGGATACTCTGGGCAAAAAAAGATAAAGAACAACACCCGGTCATTCATATCACATTCTCTGGTAAAAAATGGTGGGGATATCAATTATTATTTTTTGCAGCATTCTATGGTGCTGTTTTTTTCGCACTTACCTACCTGAAAAAAGATTTTGCACCCGGCGCCATTCCCTGGGCCGATGCTTTTGCTTCAGCGACGGCTTTCACCGGCATGTGGCTGATGACCAAAAAGAAAGTCGAAAGCTGGTACTGGTGGATCGTCACCAATATGGCATCGATACCCTTATACTTTGTAAAACAGTATGTGTTTACCAGCGTGTATTACCTCGTGCTGCTGATTATGGCTGTATGGGGATTGACGGAGTGGATGAAAAAGGCAAGAGCAGAAAAGCACAGACAGGTTTTTGAATTCGAAAAAAGGAAATGAAAAAGATCGTCATCATAGGACCCGAAAGCACCGGCAAAAGCACCTTGTGTGAACAACTGGCCAAGCACTATGGAACCTTATGGTGCCCGGAATATGCACGGGAATATTTATTGAAACACGGGAAAGAATATAATTATGAAGACCTGCTAACAATTGCAAGAGGACAGATTGCTTTAGAAGATGAATATATCTCGATGATGAATGTGCCCGACTCCCGACTCCCGACTCCCGACTCTCAACTCCCCACTTCCCACTCGCCACTCGCCACTAGTCATTCCCTTCTCTTCATCGACACCGACCAATACGTCATGAAAGTCTGGTGTGAATTTGTTTTTGGCAAATGTCATCGCTTCATCACCGGGCAGATAAAAAAAAGAAAATACGACCTGTATTTATTATGCAACACCGATCTTCCCTGGGTAAAGGACGAACTGCGGGAATATCCGGACCTGGAAACAAGACAGAAGCTTTATCATATTTATAAAGATAGTATGAACAAACAACCGGTTCCCTGGGTGGAGATCAGCGGTAACAGTGATGAGCGAATGCAAAAAGCAACCGGTGCAGTTGATGTGTTGCTCAAATTTTAATTGTCGTTACTTTCGTTGTTCTATGAAGTTATTCCTTCAAAAAAATCACCGCCTCATTTTTTACGGCATTTGGCTATTGCTTGGGCTCATGCAGGCGGGTCTTACCGAATTGCAGGATGATGAAGCCTATTACTGGGTGTTCAGCCGTTATCCCGACTGGGGTTATTTTGATCATCCCCCGATGATAGCCATGCTGGTCAAAATGGGTTATGCTATTTTTCCCAATGAACTGGGTGTACGTTTATTCCCTCTCCTGCTGAATATTTTTTCACTTATCATTATTGAAAAGCTGATCAGTAAAAAGAACCCCTGCCTTTCCGGCAGGCAGGCCGTTTTGTTTTATGCTATTGCTTTGTCCATTGCCATATTACAGATCAGCGGGTTCAATGCTGTGCCCGATACACCGCTTATCTTTTTTACAGCCCTGTTCTTTCTTTTCTATACAAGGTTTGCTGAAAAACAATCCTGGTTGAATACGTTGCTGCTCGGCGTATCCGTTGCCCTGCTGTTTTATACCAAGTATCATGCCCTGCTGATTGTATTATTTACTGTGCTATCCAATATCAAACTGCTTGGAAAGTATAAAACATATATCGCCGGTTTTATTGCCCTCATCCTTTACCTTCCTCACCTGGCCTGGCAATTTAATCATGACTTTATCAGCTTTCGCTATCATTTATTTGAAAGCAATGTAAATGCCTATAAATTCACATTTACCGCGGAATACTTTTTGGGGCAACTGGTGCTGGCAGGTCCCGTTGCGGGATTTATTTTATTACCGGCTGCTTTTTTATATAAACCAAAAAATATTACTGAAAAAGCATTGCGGTATAATATGGCGGGCATCTATCTTTTCTTTTTGCTCAGTTCATTCCGTGGAAAAGTGGAAGCTAACTGGACATCGCCCGTTATCGTTTCTTTAATCGTGCTCTCACATCAGTATTTGCTGGAAAAGTTAAAATGGCAGCGGCTTTTATTCCGGTTATTGCCGCTAACTCTTTTGATTGTTTTATTTGCACGGGTTATTATGATCGTTGATATTTTACCGGTAAAGCCGATAAAATATCGTTTTCACCTGTGGAAAGAATGGCCTGCCGTCATGAAAGCAAAAACAAAAGGATTGCCGGTTGTTTTCAGCAATTCTTACCAGCGGGCAAGCAAGTATTGGTTTTATACGGGACAAATGACCCTGTCGCAGAATCTTTATAAGGAAAGAAGGAATAATTATAATTTCTGGCCGGTCGAACAGGACCTGCTGGGCAAGCCGGTTTATTTTCTTGACATCTTTGGCCTGGATCGTTTTCCGGATTCATTAAAAACCCCGAACGGGTATATCGGATACCGGTATGATTCTTCCTTTCTTTCTTTCGGCACAGTCAATATCCCCTTATTTGCAAAACATACTATCAGGCAGGGGGATTCATTGCTTGTTCATTATGGTGGAATACCCATGATCGGGAGCCGGCATTGGTCTTATTTGAATGAACATCCGCAGGCACAGTACCAGGTCAATCTTGTTGTTTTCCGGGGAAAGAAGGTCATAAAGGAGATCCCTGTAACATTAGATATAGAAAGGATAAACCGAAAATCCGGAAATTGTTCTTTCACAATAAACCCGGATCTGCCCAAAGGAAAATATCAATTGATGTTGTCTTTTGCCGTTCCGGGATATAATCCCACACATAACAGCGAAAAAATAAAACTGGTGGTTGAATAATAATGCATGATTTCTGAGAAACCACTTTCTAATTTCTTATTTTTCATTTCTTATTTCTCATTTCTCAGGGAGGTATTGTACCTGTTATCCTCACAATATCCGGATCGGTCTGAATATTACTCATCTGCCTCAATACCCATCTTGAACGGGTGGCCACATAGCCGGATAAAGGTTTTACTGTATATCGTTTTGGGTTAGGTAAGCAGGCAGCGATCATGGCAGCTTCCTGTTTTGTCAGGTTTTTTGCGGGTTTATTAAAATATTTTTCAGCAGCCATTTCAATCCCGAATATCCCTTCTCCCATTTCAATTTCATTCAGGTATAATTCCAGTATTCTTTTTTTCCCCCAGAACAATTCGATCATAAATGTGAAATAAACTTCAAGCCCTTTTCTTATCCAGTTCCTCCCCTGCCATAAAAAAATATTTTTTGCCACTTGCTGACTGATGGTACTGCCCCCATGCAAACGCCCGGGTTTTCTTTTATTGTAAGCCATGGCCTGTTTGATACTTTTCCAGTCGAAACCATGATGATCAGGAAAGGGCTGGTCTTCAGCAGCGATCACGGCGAGTTTTGCATGGGGTGAAATTGAATTCCTGTTTACATAATGCCGTTTGAAGCCATGACCGCTGACCCAACTGACAAACTGTGTCATGGTGATAGGGGGATTCACCCATTTTAATAATATGATATAAAATAACTGGGCAATAAAGAGCCAGATGAAAATTCGTTTGCTCCATTTCCATATTTTGCGAAGGATGACCCGCGCCCTGCTGTTTTTATTATCAGATCCTTTTTCCATAAAGTATCAATCCCCAGATTAAGGCAATGCCAAATATAATCAGCAACAACCCGTTGATACGGTTAATGATATGGATATTATGTGGCGTAAGCCGGTTACGGATCTTCCCGGCCAGGAAAACTTTTAATACATCGGTACTGAACATCCAGACCAGGCAGGTGGTGAAAATAATAATGCGGTCGTTGATGGAGTGAACCAAAACAGCCGTGGAAGCATATATCCAGAAAACAAAAACGGAGGGATTCAGCGTATTCATAAAATACCCCGATAAAAATATTTTGGCATAATCCCTTTTGCGGAATTTAAAAACCTGTTTTCCCGCTTCATCCACTTTCACTTTTTTGAAAAAAAGAAAATAAATGCCAAGCGAAACCAGGAAAATACATCCGGCCACCCCCACTTCCTGTTTATAGACTTTCAGGCTGTTAAAAACTTCCGTGAAAATATTACTGATCAGCACGAGAGTGATATCACTGGCCGAGACGCCAAATACAAAAGTGAGTCCGCCTTTGTGGCCGTTGTTCAGGCTTTGCTTGATGATAGAAAATAACACGGGACCTACCGAGATGCTCAGCAATAAACCGAATGTAAGTCCCTTGAGAATCGATTCTATCATGACCGGGGTAAATGGTAAATGTATATAACTGCTATAAAAAAAGAAAGGATGATGCAGGCCTTTAAATGGTTCCCGTTTCGAGGAAACGGTTCCATTCATCCAGCATTTTTCCTTTCATGACCCGCGGGAATTTGTGCTGGCTGCCCAGTTTGCCCTTCAGTTCCATGAACTTCATAAATTTTTCTTCGGGCAATACTTCCAGGAACACCTGTTTTAAGGCGCTGTCCCTTTCCGTGGCATAATCATCGTTCAATACCCGGAGGTTTTCATCAATTCTTTTGCGCAATCTTTCTGCATCAACCGGGTCATTGGTGGCCACATACCATCTATGTGCAAAAAGAGTTTCATACGGAAAGCCCACCACGGTATATTCCGGGATACAAACATTAAATTCTTCGCTTACCAGTTCGATCGCCCGGTTCATATTTTCCACGCTCAGGTGTTCGCCGGTGAGACTGAGAAAATGTTTGATGCGGCCGGTGATCACCACTTCACTTTTTTCAATATCGGAGAATTTGATCGTGTCGCCCAGCAGGTAGCGCCAGGCCCCGGCATTGGTGCTCATCAATAAAGCATATTCTTTTCCCTCCTCCACTTCATGGATCATTTTCGCATCCGGCTTGTCAACGATCTTTCCGTCATGATCAAAATTCTTTTCATCAAAAGGAACAAATTCAAAGAAGATATTATTGTTCAGGATCAGCTGCATGCCTCTTGCATGTTCCCTTGTTTTATAACCGATAAACCCTTCGCTGGAAAGATAGTTTTCAATATACACGATCGGCTTGCCCAATAATCTTTCAAATCCTTTTTTATAAGGTTCAAAAGCAACACCGCCATGAACAAAAAAACTGAAGTTGGGCCAGATCTCATGTATGTTTTTCAATTTGTAATGTTCAATCACCATTTCCATACACATCTGGCACCAGGCCGGCACACCGACAATATAACCGATATCCCACTCCCGGGCATGTTCAACAATTTCATTCAGTTTCTGGTTCCAGTCGGCCATGGCGGCAATGCGGCCACCGGGTTTATAAAAACTCTGAAACCAAAAAGGTCTTTTTTTAGCGAGTATCCCGCTCAGGTCACCGGCATACCAACCGGCCTTGCCTTTTTTAAGATCCGTTGCTCCGCCGATCATCAGGAATCCCTTGGTCATTGCTCTTTTATTCGCATCTTCAAAGCGGATCAGGCTCAGCATTTGCCGCACATAATTGATCGTATTGCTTCGCAGGAGGTCCCTGGTCACGGGAATATATTTACTGGCCGCTTCGGATGTACCCGAACTGAGCGCATAATATTTTATTTTTCCCGGCCAGGTCACATCAGGCACACCGTCTAAGGTTTTCTTCCACCACTCCTCGTATATCTTATTATAATCATGCACCGGTACCAGGTCCTGGAACATTTTTTCCGGCCGGCGGCTTAATAACGCTTCATCAAAACGGTAATGCTGACCAAATTCAGTGAATCTTGCTTTCTTCAATAATTTTTTCAAAACCCTTAATTGCTGGCGTTGCGGATCATTGGGAGGGATCCTGAATGCGGCAGCAATGGCCCTGGGTATTTTTATATCAATAATATTCGCCATTCAGTGCTTATAGAGTGGGCTTAAA
>CAZQGZ010000178.1:0-6539 GCA_964592935.1 uncultured Chitinophaga sp.
GGTGTTGAACCAATTATTGCTAAAACTTATTTTCATAATATTATTTTTCATCAACAATTTCCTGGAATGATTTATTGAATATCTGCAGCGGTCCTGATACCGATCTCGGCAGATGAATTATATATGGATACATAACCGGTGATGGACGTACCGCTCGTATTAACAGTAATGCCCGATGCAGTACGTACAAACAAGGTGATCGTACCCGTGGCATCCGTTACATTATAATTGGTGCCGGTGCCATTGGTTGAAACCTGGGTGATCGAAGTCAGGTTGCTGATCTTGACCAGCGTAGATGCCCAGGTGTCTTTATTGGCGATCACCTGTGCAACGGTTGCCGTTCTCGGTGTGATGGGGATCGTGCCACCAACAGGTACTATATTGGCCTGTGGCACGCTTTTCAGTTCCAGGTCACCGTTATATAATAAAAGAATGCCGCCACCCGTCGGATTAATTTCAAGGATACTTCCCATTGAATAAACAGGTGAACCCACTACGGTATAGAGATAGATCCCCGAACCGCTTTCATCCTGCAGGCGGAAATTACCGGCAGCTTCATTTGCGCTATTGGAAATAACAACACCCCTGATCTTTTTGGTTCCTGCAGGAATTGTAAAGTTTCCGGAACCGGGATACAAAGCACGGAATTGTGCAAAGGTCAGATAGGTTCCCGGGGCCGGGGGGCCAACAGGATCGGGGCCGGTTGGACCAACAGGTTGTTTGTTGCAGGAAACCGACAACAGGCTCGCACATGCGAAGATCATAGCAACCAGCGGGATCCTTTTTTGTTTATTAAAATACATAAGCCAGATTTTTATTTCAATTCAGTCAATTATTAAAAACGAAGTGTTACGCTGCTGAAAAAGTTTATTCCATAAGCATAATACAATTTGGCCGGAAATTTCCCGGTCAGTATCGGATCGGTAACTGCCGTTTGCGCATCATACCGCAATTGTTCAAACCCTCCTGTAACAATGTCTTTCTTGTTCAGGATATTATTGACTCCCACATTGAATACGAGGAAAGTTGATTTGTGATTGATCTCAAAATCCTTGGGCAATTTCCAGGAATAACCACCAAAGAAATCCAGGGTATAATTGGCATCAAACTTTGTCTGGTTGAAAATTTGTTTATATCCTGCCGATCCGGGTGCTACAAATTTTAAAGCATCCCAGGTACGGCGCAGGGGATTGAAACTTAAATAGGACTGATCAAAATAATTCCCGGTGAGACTGACAAACCAGAATTTGGGAGAACGGTAATTGACACCCAAACTATAGGCCTCCATGGGAGTGGATGGAATCCTGAAATTCTCAGCATAAATAATTTGCTGACCCAATACAGAAGCACTGTTGTCAACGGTGATCACGGCTTTTTGTTTGCTGTCGTAATAATAACGGCCTACGGCAGCCGCAGCGTTTACGGTTATAGTTGGCGTAACTCTCGCTTCAATACCAAACTCACCGCCGAAATGAAGTTTATCAATGCCATTGATGGCATAATTCACAAAATTCTGGTAGGCGTCATGATAGAAAGACATCACATCCATACCATCGAGGAATCGGGTATAATATCCGCCCAGCCTGATCTTGAATTTGGGCGCATTCATGATATAACCGGCTTCACCGGTTTGAATGGTCTCGCTTTTTATATCCGCCTGTTGTGCATTCCTGGTCCGGGGAGAGATGTACACATTTTCAAAATAGGGAGCTCTTGTCTGGTAAGAAGCATTCGCATAAACATAATTGCGCCCGTTGATTTTATACGTAACGCCACCTTTTCCTCCATAATCCGTAAAATCATTTACCGTTCCTTTACCATAAGAATCATTGGGGAAAAGACCGTTTCTTGCCTTTCCGTCGCGGTAGAATTTAGTAAGGGAAACAGTGCCTGCCAGGAAGAAATCCACTTTATCGAATTTGAAAACACCCTGTGCCCAGGCAGCCGCTTTGGAAATATTGATATTATAATCGTACCCGAAATGATCTCCTTTGTAAAGGATGCGGTTGGGGTGATCCACATCAAACTGGTTGGCCACATTATCAACCGGGAAATCCCTTTCGGCAAACTGGTTCACATTTACATAAAATTCCCCGCCGAGCAGGTCATCCACTTTTTTGAAATAATGATTGTTCTGGAACTGGTAGGAAGCCCCTCCCGTAAAATCGATCTTATCTCCAAACTTGGTATTGATCACCGAGTTTGCATTGAAACGTTGTGTGTTGATCACTCTTTCTTCAATGATATAGCGGGAACGGCGGCCGCTTACATTATTGCCGGCAACTCCGTTGGCATCAAGAATTGTCGCAAAACTGGCGCGGTTTACATTATAAAGATTCTGCCAGTTGATCTGTCTTAAGTTAATATCACTTTTCATGGCATCATACAGGATCTGTCCTTGTACCGGGTCCGGAGCGCTGGCCCATTTGCTTGTATAACTCGGTAAGTAACGGTAATAATCCGGTCTTGGATCAGCCGCGTTATACCAGTCAAGCGCAGTGATACTCCTGTTGCCAAATGAATAACCGGCTGCTGTAGTAATGGTGGTATTGTTGTTTAATCTGAAATCATGTGTCAGGATAATAACAGGCTGATGACTCCGTGCAATACTTGCATTTCTTTTCACTCCATTCTGGTAACCCCAGTTTGGATTATAATAATTGGTACCGGCCAGGTTTATCATTTCTGTTACAGAAGCGCCCTGTCTCCCGTTTTCTGTGGGTGCGCCAAATACTGTAAGTGATAACAAATGATTTTGACCAATGCGTTTATCAGCGGCCGCAAAATATCCCCATCCGTCATAATACGTTCCGGGAACATAACCCTCTCCTGCCCAACGGCGGCTGCCACTGATAGTAAAGGCCCAACCCTTTTTGCTTAACCCGGTTGAATGGGTCAGCATGAGCCGGTTATTATAATTCCTGTTCGACGATGCATAACTTAAACTGGTCTGTACACGTTGCCTGCTTGCACGGGAATCAATATTGGTATTGCTGCCGATATCGCCGAACGCAAAGGTGTTATAGCGCAACCCCCAGGATACATCGCGGTTTCGCATCACATCATTCAATCCTCCCCAGAGACCAAACGGAGTAAATCCATTATCGAGGTTATCCATCGGAATACCGTTCATGTAAGTACTGAACAGGTCATTATCATAGCCGCGGATCCTGAAACGCACCGCGCTGAAGTTGAAAGAAGCAGCGGAATAAAAAGGATCTCTTCCGGCCGTCAGCAATGAAGAAGTATTCTGGCTTCCGCCATCACCCAGATCATTCTCATCCAGCGAAACGGTCGGGATATTATCCAGCACACCCTGTTTTACATCTTCAATGATGGACGTGTCTTTTTTAGCGGTGGAATCAACCTGGGCCTTGGCAGTCATTCCGGCTACCAGGAAAACCAGGATCAGCAATCTCGTTTTAAGCATGTTAAAATTTTTAGACAAGGGGGCAAAAGTAATATTGTTAAGGTTATCCGGCCAAAAAAGATAGACACACCTGCCCCGCCCCAAAGGCGTGGGTAATTATTTATTAAAGCTGCCCTCCTTTGTGCGATTGCCATCGTCCTTTGTTTCTGTATGTTTGCCACTTATTTGTTATCAGCAATTATGAAAAAATCTTTCGCCTTCCTCTTCTGCTTTATTTCCTCACTGGCTGCATTCAGCCAGAAAAAAGAATTTAAGCCCATTATAATCAGCTTTTATAACCTGGAGAACTTTTACGATACGGTCAATAACCCTTCGGTGAATGATGAAGAATTTCTCCCGACCGGTCCGAGGAATTACAATACAGCCATTTATATGGATAAGATCAGCAAACTGGCCACGGTCATTTCGGAGATCGGGACAGAAATAAATCCCGACGGGCCTGCCATACTGGGAGTTGCTGAAGTGGAAAACGATACGGTGCTGAATGACCTCGTGCACAATAAACTGATCGAGAAAAGAGGATATAAGATCGTTCATTATGATTCAAAAGATGTGAGAGGCGTTGATGTAGGGCTTTTATACAATCCAAAATATTTTACGGTGGAAGCCAGCGATAAACTTTTTGTGCAATTGCCCGGCGGATCCAAAGATTCTTATTTTACAAGAGATGTATTATGGGTAAAAGGAAAATTAGACGGGGAAACTATTCATATCTATGTTAATCACTGGCCCAGCCGTGTGGGTGGTGAGGTCAGGTCGGCGCCGGCACGGGCTGCTGCTGCCATGGTTTGTAAACGTCATATGGACAGTATCGCCAAAGCAGACGGGAATCAAAAAGTGGTGATCATGGGCGACCTGAATGATGATCCCATCAGTCCCAGCGTGGCCAAAGTACTGAATGCAAAAGAAAAAAAAGAGGATGTTCGCCAGGGAGGTTTGTATAATCCATGGATCGAATTATATAAAAAAGGATATGGAACCCTGGCTTACCAGGATGCCTGGGGTTTGTTTGACCAGATCATGATCTCCTTTCCCTGGCTGAATAAGGACCAGGATGGATTATTCTTTTACCAGCAACATATTTTTTTCAAAGAATACATGGTAGAAAATAAAGGAAGGTATAAAGGCTACCCGATGCGGACCTGGGATGGCAATTTTTACAGGGGTGGATACAGCGACCACTTTCCCACATATATTGTTTTTCTGAAAAAGGTTGATCCGGCAAAGAAAGCTTTTTAATTAATTTCCTATTCCTGACTATCCGTTTTACAGAACCGAATGTTTTGAATCTATCTTTGTGCCCTTTGTGTCAGCTTTGTGTTCTTTCTGCTCCTAAATATCGGAACCTGCCTACCGGCAGGCAGGCACAAAGGACACTACGAACCCTGCCTGCCGGCAGGCAGGCACAAAGAACACAACAAAATTCATCAAGTTGCGACAAAAGGATAGTAACTTTCCCTGTTAAAGCCGGGTTTTGAACTGCTATCGCGTTAGAAAAAAATAGCCAAAAATTCTTCCTAAACATCCTTTTGCTTCTGGCTTCAATCCCCTATCTTTGCCGCCCCAAATCTGTATTCGCAGATTCTTTCCCGACGCTTTGGTTGGGACTGTCCATTGGGATAAATCGAATTTTAAAACTTTAAAAAGGTAAAATGAACAACTACGAATTGATGGTGATTTTTACCCCGGTTTTAAGCGATGATGAGTTCAAAGCTGCGCAAAAAAAATATGCAAAGCTTGTCACCGATGCCGGTGGCTCCATCGTGGCAGAAAACCCCTGGGGTCTGAAATCACTGGCCTACCCGATCCAGAAAAAAACAACGGGCCTGTACTGGGTGCTTGAATTTACTTCCGCACCCGAATTCATAGAGAAGCTGAAAATTCAAATGCTTCGTGACGAATCCGTACTTCGTCATCTCTGCACCAAACTCGATAAATACGCCGTCGTGTACAATGCAAGAAAGAAAAGTGGCGCTAAAACAGGAACCGAAAAATTAGCGGAGGTATAATTATGGCAAAAAATGAAATCAAATACCTGACCGCTATCAAAAGCGATAAACGGGTTAAAAAATTCTGTCGCTTTAAGAAATACAAGATCCGCTATATCGATTACAAGGATGTGGAGTTTCTTAAAAAATTCCTGAACGAACAGGGTAAATTATTGCCCCGCCGCCTTTCCGGTAACAGCCTGAAATACCAGCGCAAAGTTTCCGACGCGGTGAAAAAAGCTAGACAAATGGCATTGTTGCCGTATGTAACTGATCTATTAAAGTAAGCTGTGAGTTATTAGCTATGAGCTGTGAGCCTTGAGCCATGAGCTAATAGCTAACAGCTAACAGCTAAAAGCTATACAACATGGAAATCATTTTAATTAAAGACGTAGATAATCTCGGGGCGAGAAACGAGGTGGTTAAAGTTAAAAACGGTTATGCCCGTAATTATTTATTCCCCCGCCAACTGGCCGTTGAGAACAGTCCCAGCAACCGGAAACAACTGGATGAACGTATGAAGCAGGTGAAGAAGAAAGAAGACAAGATGCTGGCTGAAGTAAACAGTGTCATTGAGAAACTGAAAGAAGCTCCGTTGAGACTCGGCGCCAAAACTGGTACCAGCGGAAAAATATTCGGTAGCGTTACTTCGCTGCAGATCAGCCGGGCCATCCGTGAACAAAGGGGTTATGATATCGACCGCCGGAAAATTCAGATCATCGATGAAGTGAAGGAACTCGGAACTTACAAAGCCAGTATCGAATTCGGTAATGGCCAGAGCATCGAGGTAGAATTTGAAGTGGTGTCCGAATAAACGTCAATTATCAAATTATGGAAGTCTCTCTTACAGGGAGACTTTTTTATTCTTACCATTGCCATAAAGCGTTGATACTCTTGGCTCAAACCCTTGAAAATCAACAAAAAAAAAATTACTTCCCCCGATGACAGGGCCTCATCAATAAAAATTTGGCGTATCTGCAAAAAAAATCCGTTATTTTGTCTTGCATTTGGTGCTCTTTCAGTTTCACAAGTCCTGAACGATTCGAAAAACCGTAGAATGTTCATTGGTTACTGTTTACTGTTGACACTTTTATTTTAAAAAAACCTCTCAAAAATGAACA
>CAZQGZ010000179.1:0-6533 GCA_964592935.1 uncultured Chitinophaga sp.
CGGCGTGTTTCAAAACTTTGCCTGTAATAAACTGAACGTGAAGAACTGGAATATATCGCACAAAGGAAATTATGATGCAGGGCACCATGCTATTCAATGGGGGCTGGGTTATGATAAAACCACCATCGCACACAAACTCAATGAATGGGAATTCCAGGATTCAGCCGGTTATGCATTGCCTTACCAGCCGAATATGCTGCAGTTGAGCAAAGTGATCAAATCCCATGCGGATCTGGATATCAATAAATTTTCCGGGTATTTGCAGGACAATATTTTACTGGGAAAAGATTCCAGTCATTCCGCCACGCTGACTGCGGGGGTTCGTTTTAATTATAACTCCCTGAACAAAGAATTTTTGATTTCTCCCCGTATAGGCGCCAGCTGGAAACCAAAATCGAAACGGGATATTGTTTTCCGGGCTGCCGCCGGTATTTATGATCAGCCCCCATTTTACCGGGAGCTGAGAAGATATAACGGTACCGTAAATACGAAACTCAAAGCGCAGAAAAGCATACAGGGTGTTGCCGGGTTTGATTACAACTTTATCGGCATTGGCGGCCGTCCCATGCGCTGGACCACCGAAGCCTATTATAAAAGCATGACTGATGTGGTGCCATATGATATTGACAATGTGCGCATTCGTTATTTTGGGGAGAACAATGCCAAAGCCTATGCGGCCGGTATTGAAATGCGTTTGCATGGCGAACTGGTGGAAGATGCCGAAAGCTGGATCAGTTTGGGTATCATGAAAACCGCAGAAGATATTTCAGGGGATCATTATTACCGTTATAAAAATGCAGCGGGGGAATTCATTACGGCAAACAGCGCAGACCAGGTAGTTGTTGACAGTGTAAATTTTGATGTAGGCTGGCTGCGCCGCCCGACTGACCGCCGCATCACATTCGGCATGTATTTCCAGGATTATTTACCCACGAATAAAAATTTTAAAGCATTCCTGAACCTGCTGTATGGCAGCAACATGCCTTACAATATTCCCAATGCGGTCCGGTACCGCAATGCAGCCGTGATTGAACCCTATATCCGTTGCGATATTGGTTTCAGCGCCCTGCTGATAGATGATGATCGCAGTAAACGCCGCAGCCACTCTCCTTTCCGCAATTTTGACAATATCTGGGCCAGTCTTGAAGTATTCAACATCATTGACCGGGCCAACACCATTTCCTATCTCTTCATCAAAGATTTTTCCAACACGGTTTATTTATTGCCGAACCGGTTGACTCCAAGACTCGTGAATTTTAAGATCGTGGCGAGATGGTGATGGCCTGACGGTCTCCGTCTGACCATTTATTTTTATTGAACCTTTATCTCCAAATTAAAAATGACTCAATAAATCAAAAAAAGATTCCCCCCTGAATGACACAGGCAGTCAAGAATTATCAAATTTCCGCGTCCGTAACAACCTGAACCAGGTCTTCAACATAATCCTGGACTGTTGTAGTCACCGATACAAGAACTTTGAAACAACCCTTAAAGCGGAATATGGACCACTTCCCATAGAACTATATGTTCCAGCTTATCCAAAATAACGATGCCATCGCAAAAATGCCGGATGAAAGTGAAGAGAAAACAGAACAAAAAAGATTGTGGAAAGAAAGAGAAAGAACAGGGTTTAAAAAATAAAAACAGATTCGCAGGGATCACCTTATGCTATGAGGCTGATATCAACCCGGAATCGAAAAATCCATGAAATATTAAATTTACCTTCTGAAATCCCGGGTAATGAATGTAGAAATTATTACACAACCATTAAGCCTAAACATTTAAGGCTTTTCAGTGATCGCTATTAATAAAGACTATGCCGGTATGGCCTTCAAATTAATGTACAAGATGTGGCAGATTGTCAAATTAAATAATCTAAAAAATAGAGGACTTAATACCTGGGTATAAGAACAAGATGAAAAAATCTTCGCCGGAGCGGAACTTGACAGCATTCCCAATCCGGATACAGGACTTGAACACAAGCCAATTACTTTATTAAAGTATGCCCGTTACAAACTTATGGGCCCTTATCATTTAATAAAGATGGCGGGACAGTATATGACGGGCGAATTAAAGAACAGGGGCTATGAAACTAACTTGCCGTATATTGAAATCTACGGACACCGGGTAAATGACGAGTCAAAATCGGAGACTGTGCTTATAATAACTTTACACTAATTTATCACCCAAAAAAGGGTTATCCGGCAAAGGATAGATGAATAATAAATAAGAAATGAAAAATAAAGAATGAAAAATGAGCTCCCTATGAAACCGAATACTTCGTAATTTTTAATTTTTTATTTCTTATTATTCATTTAAAGAGCGACTTACTACCTCCAGTTATTCCTAAACCGATCCCAGGTCGTCAACCCGACCTTGAACTGCACGGGGTTATTAAACGCATTGGCAACCGACCCCACTACATACGCGCCGAGCTTTACCCTTGCCAGCGGGTTAAAGGGCCATTTGAAGACTCTTTCTATACCGGCAAAAAATTCAAGGTAGCGAAGGCTTCTGTCTTTTGTAATTAAAAAACCCGCACCTGCGATCTCTTCCAATTTTAATTTTTTCATGAACGGAATGCGGTTAATAAGAAATCCGTTGAACTGGTGCACGAGGTTGCCCTGGTAAAAACGGTGAAATACCGGGAACGTGGAATCCAGGGCCTGGAAAGACTTATCCGGGTTTTGAAAAAACAAAGGATCGCCCTGGCGCATGAATTTATAATCGATGATCCGCAGATCTTTTGTATTCACAAAATCGCCGCTCTTTATAATGTAATGCGTTTGCCCCGCCACGCCCAGCTGAATATGATGCTCAATACCGAATTCAAGGTAATCAAAATCAATTTTGCTTTTAAAGAGTTTGGGAATTCCTTTTTTCCATATCACATAAAACGTGGGCCATTTGGAACCGATATAGATCTTTTCCTTTGGTTCACGTATATAACGAAGTTTAGGAGTGTAATAAAATTTCACCTGGTTGTAGGTGGCATTATAGGGATCAAATACTACCGGCGGTTCATTGGGAATTCCAAAAATACTATCGGCATTATTACTCACTTTATAATCACTGACGGAGCGGCGGAATGCCACCTGGAAACTATTCAGCATCCGGACACCGGGTATAATATCCAGGCCATGTTCAATTTCAAAATAACTGTTCAGATAAATATTGCTGCGCTTCAGTACATTCACCCAGGCGTCACCGGGATAAATGAATTCAAAATTCTTTCCGGCCCTCACACTGAACTCGCCTTTATTAAATGGATTATACAAACGTTTTACACTGGCTTCCCCGTTCACGTCCCGGTTACGGAATCCATAACTGATATCTGCTTCCAGTTCCAGTTTTTTCCGCGAAGGAAATGTTTTTCGGTAAGCCCCTGCCACTTTTAAACGCAGACCGCCAAAGGCTACCGGTTGTATCAGCGAAGTGATCGGCGGCAGGATCCACATCCTTTCTTTTTTATGGTCATTGAATATCTGCCCGAAGATCAGCATCTTCTTCCAGGTAATTTTATTCAGCACTTTGTCTATCGAATCGAGGTAGGCTTCGCTGCGCATATAACGATACACACTGTCCTGGTAACGGGCATAGAGTTCCTGTTGTTTTGACAAAGGTTCCAGCCGCACCGATTTCCAGAATGTTGAATCTTTGGTATAAGCTTCTTCTGATGTAGAACTTACTTCATTCCCGAAATACCCTTTCTTAAATTCCTTCTTTAGTTCGTAATTGGAATAGGCCACCACCGTTTCGCCAAATAATTTCCCTTTTTTTGTTTTGGTATAATAAGTGAATTGCTGGCGGGTGATCATCCTGGCGTGGTCGCCCACCTGATCATACTGCTGTTTCACTTCCATATAATCAAACTCGGGCATATGGGCAGGCGGAAGCCTGAAATCGGCGCTGAATACATTCCAGGTGCTGTCCTGTATGGATATCTCGCCTTCAATGGTGGCATTGCTTAATTGGCGGGGGCGTATAGCAATGGTATAAACTTTTGGTTTGACCGTACGGTCGATCTTTATCGTTTTGAATTTATACGCTACGAGCCCGCTGTAACTGATCGGTGACACAAATGGAATTTTGGAAACGGGCGGCGAATTGATCAGGTTATTATAAATGTAAAAATCTCCCTCGAGCGCCGAGAGATAAAAAAGGCTTTCGGTGCCGCCCCTTCTCACAACACCGAGTTTTTCTTCTTTCAGTTGCCCGTTATCGCCCCGGTCTACCTTTAATGACACTTCGGTCATGGACATCCCTTCATAGTTTTCCTTCGCAATGGTATCGCCGGTATTTTCCGATTTCTTTTTTACCATAACAGAATCCATCTGGAAAGCCCTGATGTAAGCATTATAGGAATAAGAACCGATGGCATCCAGGATACTTTCCTTATTCCGCACCACGTTCCTGATCAGTTCTTCGGCACGGTCCCTTGCTTTTACTTTGATCACCACTTCCGAAAGATCACCCGATGCCGAATTTTCCAGGGCGATGGTTTCGGACACATCTTCATTGTTAATATAAACTGTTACCACTTTGGATTTATATCCCACCAGGCTGACCACGATATCATATTTTCCTCTTTCGAGATAGAATTCGTAAGAACCATCATCCCTGCTCACCGATCCTTTTCTCAATTCTTTAATTTCCACGCTGGCCAGTGATAAGGGTTCTTTTTTGTCATTGATGATCCAGCCCGATAGTTTGTACAACTGGCTATTTGCCATAAAGGCCTGTGAAATGAACAGCATCAAAAGGAAGAATCTCATCTTCATGGGGAACCCGATAAATAATCGATGCAAAATTTGTTATTTGCAAGTAGCAATCCGAATATAAACAGATCTTTTCCATTTATTTAACATAAAGATCCCCTGCCTGATGGTTTTATAAAGCAAGAAGTTGCATTTCACGGGAATTAGAAATGAGAAATCAGAAATAAGGAATTAGAAAGTAAGAAGCAGTTTGGCTGGAAGGGACTACTTTTTTATTTCTTATTTCTTAACCCAAAACTCTTCTTTCCATTCCTGGTCGAAATGAACCGGGTGTTTTTCCAGTTGTTCAAAAATTTTATCCAACTGTTCGGGGGTCAGTATTTTTTCGAGGTGAGCGAATAATTCTCTTTCTTCAAAACGGATATGAGCATTTAACAGGTCGGCAAGAATGACAAGTGTTCTTTTATCGGCCTCATCATCGAGACCGAGGATCAGTTCCCTGATATGATCATGGTCTTCCAGGAGTTTTGCAGCCATGGGATGACCGGCTGGCATGTAGGGAAGCAATATTTTTTCTTCCTGGTAAAAATGAGGTTTGATATGATGCCGCCAGAACCATAGTGTATACTGGCGCATCAGTTCCAGCGGGGTTTTGTTCTCAATGCCCTGTTTTATTTTCCAGGCAAATAATAAACCATCATGATGTTCCCGGCTGAGTTGAGCCAGTTGCGGGCTGCGTTTAATGGGTTTTATTTCTTCCGCCATGAAGCAAAGGTAAAATGTTTGCCGTTCAGCCACCTGATATTTGGCATTGCCACCAATGATATTTATCATTTTACGGGTCAAAAAAAGGCGAATAGTAACATTCATTACTATTCGCCATAATAATCAAAGACAGAATATCACTTAATGCTTTGGTTCAAAATCAAATTTATCCTTTCCCTGGAAAGCCCTGAATGCTTCCGGGTTGCCATAGGGGCCCTGGTATTTGGAAGGCCCAAAACCCAGGATAGGCCAGAAAATGAAACCGAGCAGTATCAATCCAACCGTAAACCCTTCATCATGCCCGAAACTTTTCGAGATCATGTTGTAGAGCCAGACCGAGAATACAATATTTACCAGCGGGATAAGCATCCATAAGACCCAGATACCCGGCTTACCGGCAATCTTGGTCATGATGTAAATATTGTAAATGGGAATGAGGGAGGCCCACCCGGGCTGGCCTGCCTTTGTAAATACTTTCCACATGGCAATGATCATGAAAAGTATAAAAGCAGCAAAAAAAGCAATAACCCAGACCGGAATGAAAAAACTGATACTGAAACTTGATTCTTCCATGATGTTTGGTTTTGTTGAAAGACAATAATACAGATTTTATTATAAAAAAACAGCCTCATGTATTTAAAAGAAATATCTGCTGTGGTCAGTTTTGTCACAAAGGGCAATGAAGATTCAATACAGAATTCTCAAAGACCTCTTTGTTTGCTTTGTGAAAAGACTTTGTGCAGTTGGGGTAAAATGTATACAAACCTGATCAAGACGGGAAAACCCGGGAAGAAAATTTATTAACTAAACTTTCTTCCGGGATATTTGTATCCACATCTGTGAATAAGTAACTTTAGGACAGGACCCTATTCATGAGTAATATTGAATACCACTCTGCCAAAGCACATGTGGTATAAAATGCAGGGGCAGGCTTTTGCAAACGGGCAAAAGACGATTGAAACCCGGTACGCCCCCCGCCGGTTTAAAGAAACAAGGTTCGTCCCGCTCATAAGAACCGGGAACGGGAACCAACAAAATTAAAGTACATTG
>CAZQGZ010000180.1:0-6495 GCA_964592935.1 uncultured Chitinophaga sp.
AAAGTCATGCATTGCATGAAGCCAGCCAGTTTCACCGGTTGCGGCAATACCTGCTTTGCTCCGGGTTAATATAGTCGTATTGAGGCCAACCGGGGATGCAATGACAGGTTTGCTGCAAGCCATATACTGGAGCATTTTATAACTGCATTTGCCCTTTGTCCAGTTATTATCGGCCAGTGGCATAAGCCCTACATCGAACTCATTGATCAGCCTGTTTTCATTTTCTTCCGACCATTGTTTAAAAATGATCCTTTCATTATCAAAATGAAAAGTACCCGGTGGTTCAGAAGAAATGATGATCAACTTTGTGTTTTTGGTTTCCTGCAGAAACTGTAAAACGGGATGCTTCATTATTTCGAGATAAGGGAAATTGCTTTTTGTGCCTATCCAGCCCAAGGTGAAAGAATGATCCGGTTGTGCCAATGGTTTAAAAATCGCGGTATCAATCGTGGAGGGGACAAGGGTTGTATGGCTGTTGATGCGGTTGCAGTACTCAGCCAGGTATTCATTGCCGGCAAACACCAGGTTGGCTTTTTGGATGGCAAGGCGGACCTGTTTTTCTCCTTCCGTAAGCCAGATGGCATCATCCAGGTCAAATACAAACGGCTTTTTGAAATATTTTTCAATACTGAAATGATCATAAAGCAATAAACGGTTTTGCCAGACCAGGTCGTGAAAATATTGCAAGGGCAGCAGTTTCAACCGGCCTGCAACCTGGCAGCTATGCCATAATGTTTTGTTTTTAAAAACCAGACGGGAAGGATCCGAATCCTTGGGAGGATTAGGAAAGACGTATTTTAAACGGGTTCCCAATTCCTGCAAAGGCGCTTTGTATTGCATGATCCGGAATCGTTGAGCAGGATCGGTTTTGGATGATATCGGGCTCAATATTTTCATTTCGTAAATAAAGAGCGGATGAATTTAAAAGGGAAAAGAAAGAAATGCCCGGTTCGGTACGTAATGGTTTTTTTCAATGCCAGGCTCTGCTCTTCCAGCAATTGTGAAAGAGTTCCCGGGTGTTTAAAAAAACTGCCGGGTAAAACCGGTACCTTGTTTTCTGAGGCGATCGCAATATGATAAGCGGTGTCTGCTGCATCGTCTGTATGTATATTTTCAAAATCACCGCTGTACCGGATTGGGATACCCGGTGGCGACCCGTTTGAGATGAATGAACCCATGTAAAAATGCTGGCTGTAAAATCCTGTATGGGGGAAAAAACGGTTCACTAAATCCTTAAATTCCTTTTCATAAAGTTCTTTTTTGTGAAAAGGATTTATATACCCTGTCTTGTCACTGTAATTTTTTTTATCCGGCGTTGAAATAAGCAGCATACCATAGGGACTAAGAACTCTTTTCAGTTCAGCCAGCATGTCCTCCTGTTCCGTTATATGTTCCAGGGTTTCAAAGCAGGTTATTACATCAAAACTATTATCCGGTGCAGGTATTTTTAATACGGAACCGGCCAGGAATAACAGGTTGCCGGATTGATATTTTTTCTTTGCTTTTTCTATGGTCAGTTTATCCATATCAATACCGGTAACCTGCACGGCAATTTTTGACATCAGGTGAGAACCATAACCCTCTCCGCAGGCAATATCCAGTACTTTTTTACCTCCGATAAGTCCCAGTGCCAATGCATAACGGTGCAAATGCTCGGTCATGGTTTCACCGGTAATGAATGTTTCCAGTCTTTCCCCGTTCCAGGTTTTGGGATTGCTCATTACTAATCAAAATATTTTTTTTAAATAGCCATTTACATTAAACGTGGCGTTGGGTCCGAAAAAATCGCACCATTTCCGGTCAATGGTAAAATTGCTGTTTTCCCTGAGAAACCGGCGGATAGCTTTTTGTGGTCCGCCATGGTAATCTTTTTCCAAACCCAATTCTGTAATAATCCCGTCTTCAATGATAAAATAAGAACCGGGCGTGACATAGGGTGAAAATTTCTGAAGCGTCGCCAGCACATCTTCATACATATGAGATCCGTCATCTATTACCAGAATATTTTTAAAGTTATTTAAACTGCCTGTATCGTATCCCGAATATCCTTCTTTAAACAATTTTATTCCCGGGTGAGCATGAAGCAACGTGTCTTCATTGTTTGACGGGAGGTCGATCGTATGAAGTTCTCCCTGTCCGTTCAATGCGAGCAGGTCGGCCAGGTACAAAGCGGAACCACCTTTGTTAGTACCAATCTCAATAATCAGGTCAGGCTTTAATCCGGAAACGAGCATTTGATACAACACATAATCAAACGGGCATTTTTGGGCCAACACACCTTTATACGTGACGTGGTGATGACCTGCATCAATATGTTTTAATTTAAAATTTTTATTGCCTGTAAGACTTATCATTTATTTTGAATTAATTCTTCCTGACCAGTTCCCAGTTCAACAGGGGCCTGACCACTCCCGGGAAATCATCCGCATAATTTCCCCGGGCTGACAGCTTTGAAAAATCCGTAAACATTTCAAAACTCAATTTATGTTGCTCGTGAACCAGGATATCGAGCGGATTGGGGGAAAAGATGGCCACGCTGATGCTGAAAATTCCTTCGGGCAGGAGGTTGCCGGGTATCCAGGCAGTGGCTTTGTAACAACCATTTTTCTTTCTTTGATCTCCCTTTCCCGATGTAAGATCATGCGAGTTAAACACATTAACCTGTTCCTGGTTGTACACATTAATGCCATGGGTGAAAGCTGTTCCATCTGTTAATACTTCATAATCCAGGCTGATCCCGACTTTTTCGGTAGTATCGAACCTGGACCGGGTAATTCCATTTTCATCATGCAACCAGGCTTTGAACAATTTTACTGCTTTATTATATGAACTAATGCCGTTTACCCAGGTAACCTCCGCATTTGTTGCGAGGTGTTTCGAAATATATGCAGCGATAACATTTTCAGTATTCCCCTTTTCAATCATCTTACCGCTATCCAGCAAAACAGATATGGGACAAAATTTCCTCAGGCTGTCCATGTTATGGCTTACAAATAAAATAGTGCGGCCATCACGTTTACTCACTTCTTCCATTTTGCCAATACATTTTTTCTGGAATTCCATATCGCCCACCGCCAGTACTTCATCTATCAATAATATCTCGGGTTCAAGATGTGCGGCTACGGAAAAAGCCAGCCGCAACTGCATCCCGCTGCTGTAATGCTTGAGGGGCATATCGATAAAATTTTCCACGCCGCTGAAGTCAATGATCTCATCCAGCTTTTTCTGAATTTCTTTTTTGCTTAAGCCCAATATGGCACCATTCAAAAAAATATTTTCACGGCCCGTGAGTTCCGGGTGAAAACCGGTTCCGACTTCCAGGAGACTGGCCACCCTTCCCTGTAATGTAATCTCACCCGTAGTGGGAGGAGTGATCTTGCTGAGGATTTTCAGCAAAGTGCTTTTGCCGGCTCCGTTTCTTCCGATAATTCCTACCCGGTCCCCGGGCTGAATGTCAAGATCGATATCCCGGAGCGCCCAGAATTCTTTTTCTTTTTCCCTCTTAGTAAATAGTTGTTTGCCTGCCCGGCTGATCATATCCCTTAATGCAAGATAACGCTGTGCTTCTGCCAGCTTATACTTTTTACCCAACCCCCGTATGGAAATGATGGAATTCATCAGGCTATATCTGCAAAATAGGTTTCTGTTTTTCTAAAATAAAATAACCCGATGGCTGCTGTGATCATAGCCGTTGCCGAACTAATTAAAATCACATTCATATCGGGAGCCAATCCTGACAAGGGAGCCCGGAATAATTCAATAGCACCGTTGAGGGGATTAACCGCTAAAATATTTTTCAGGTAATCTTGCCTGATGGATTGCAACGGGTAAATGACCTGTGATGAAAAAAATAAAACCTGCAGCATGAAAGGAACAACATAACGGAAATCCCTGAATTTAATATTTAATGCAGCCAGGAAAGTTCCCAGGCCGAAAGCTGTCAGCATTATTAATAATAAACCCAGCGGGAAATAAAACAAAGCATCCCATGCAACAGGTTGTTTATACCATACACAAATAATTACAAAAACAACCATGGCCATCAGGAAATCAAACAAAGCCACCAAAATGGCTGAGCAGGGAATGATCAGCCTGGGGAAATAAATCTTCTTAATGATATTGGCATGCTGTATCATGCTTTCTGCGGCATGGGAAACAGCACTGTTGAATATGCCCCAGAGCAGCAAACCGGATAAAACAAAAACGGGATAGGGGATGACACCGGTTTCAATTTTTAAGGTCCGGGAAAAAATCAGCGTGAAGATCAGCATCAATCCCAGTGGCTGAAGCAAAGCCCATAAAACACCCAGGTAGGTTTGTTTGTACCTGACCTTGATATCGCGCCAGGTAAAGAAATAGAACAGTTCCCGGTACTGCCATAATTCTTTCAGGCCCAGTGAAAAACCGGAAGGCGGCCGGATGCTTGATGAGATATTCTCCATTGGGTATAAAGATAGAAATAAGAAATAAAGAATAAGAAATAAGAAATGAAAAATGAGAAAGTGGCTTCCCGGAAGACAACAAATTAAAATAGGCCGGCGTGATTGGAAATCGCGTCACATGAGATAGTAAGGGGACTTAATTATCGTAATTCAACGGAGAATTCTTGTTATCCTTTGTTTTATTCTTATCCGTTTTGTCCTGGAGTTTCTTTTCATCCTTATTTCCTTTCGGGTCCAGCAAGGGATCACCAACCGGGGCCTGGCCATCCTGTAATTTAAATGTAAAGACCTTGTCAATATGCATCCATTTCCCGTTTTCCCACCTGAAACCTTCCTGGTCTCCATCGGGTACATAGGTCCAGGCTAATTCGGGCTGATCCGTTTCAGAGATGAGATGATCAACAAGGATCATTTCCATGTCGGGGATATAATTAACCAACACCCGGGCATCTTTTTTATATTCTATACTGAACCGGAACTTTGTTTTTTTAGGGATACTGTCTTTTTCATAACTGAAATACGGACCACCGAAGACCGGTTCGTTTTTTTCATTGAATGTAAGTACATCCATCCACTTCATGCTGCTTTGGGCGCTGTTGACATCAAACCCGAACAGGGTATAATAACTTTTGTTTTTATACTGGTTTTTGATAATATTATAATAAACAGCCCCGATCCAGTTCATTCTTGTCCGCACAGAGTCTTCCGGGTTTGGAGTAAATTCTGAAACATCTCTTAGCGGGAAAAGTTTTAAAGAACCATCTGCTGTTTTCATTTGTATGGCACCTTTTTGCCTGGAATAATAATCATCGAATACAATTTGCCAGGTAAAAATGCGGAAGGAGGTATCGGGTGCATAGAGTCTGGAAATTCCGGTCAATGAATCAAAAGGATAATAAAAAGAATTTTTTACCTGCAGTGCCCTTACCAGGGTACGGGTAAAAATGCTGTCTGAAACCATCCTGTCTTCGGTAAGACTGTCGGTGTTCAGGTACATGGCATATTCTTTCAGGGTATCTTCTTTGGCCCTCAGTTTTTTCAAATCGGCAGCTGTGATCTTTTGTGCCCGTACCGGTAATGAAATAGAAACAGCAAGAAAAAGGAATAAGAATATTTTAAAGATAATTTTCTTCACCATGTATGCTTTTGATCCGGTTGCTGCCGGGTTTATTTCTCTAAGTTACAACTTACGAAAGATGACAACCGGCCTGGCCCGGTTGCATTCATCAATCATCCGGATTGATCAATCGCCGGACAGGCAAATAACGGTAAAAGAGTGGTAAAATTTTGTGAAGGATCATAATGCCTTTACAAAATCCTGCAGCGAATCAAACCGGAGGTCAATATCCGGGTGGGGAAATGCCGTTTCGGGGTTGGTGGATGCAACAAAGATCGTGTACATTCCTGCATTCTTCCCAAATAGCATATCGCTGAGATGATTGCCCGCTATGACGGACCTGGAAAAGTCAATGGAAGGAAAATCAGCTTTTGCCCGGAAAGCCATACCCGGGTTGGGTTTTCTTTGCGGGTCATTGTTGTCAACAGAGGATGCATAGTAGATCCGGTCAATTTTGCCTCCTGCATCATTCACCCCGGCAACCATTTTTTCATGGATGGCTTCGAGGTCCCCGTTGGTCATCAATCCCCGGCCAATACCCCGCTGGTTGGTAACAACAATGATATGGCCGAATTTTTCCTGCAATTTTTTAAATAATTCAGGTGCCCCATTCGTAAATATGAATTCATCCGGGTTGAAAACATAACTCCCGATCTTATCCTCGTTGATCACCCCGTCACGGTCGAGGAAGATGGTCCAGTTTTTATCTATGGTTTTCAGATCAAGCGGGGCCATGGCAAGTTCTTTTTGAGCCCGGTTATAATCTTCAGGTATGCCAATATCGATGAAATATTCGTCCTGCACCTGTCCGTAGATCCGCCGCTGCCGGCAGAATTTTTCGAGGTAATCCTTTTCAAAAGAGAATTTGGAGGGAAATTCCTCATCCAGGAATTTATCTTTATTTAAAATATAGATGCCGCCGTTGATATTCCCTTT
>CAZQGZ010000181.1:0-2974 GCA_964592935.1 uncultured Chitinophaga sp.
TGGAGAGACATAGATCTTGCCGAAATAATAACCATAGGTACTATAGATATTGATGGGTTTTGTATTCGTTTTTTTCCAGGTCATGCCGGCATCATCGCTGCGGTACACTTCGCATCCCATGATACCGCTGTTTTGAAAACCGTCATCACTGTCTAAATAATCCCATAAGGCTGTCGGTTTTACTTTGTCATTGGCCACCATCTCTTTGACGGAGGCAGCCGTGTATTTGCGGGGGAAGAAATTCTTCTTTAAAAAAGTATCGAGCTTTTTATTATCCAGCGCAGCAAACTGTTCTTTGTTTAAATTCTTAAAATCATCTTTTTTATAAAGTGTATCATTCTTTTTTGCCGTATCGGGTTTTGGGGTGTTGTTATCAACAATGGCATAAACGATTTTCGGGTTCTTCGGGTAAACGACAACGCCTATGCGACCGATCTTTTCTCCTTCCATAAACCCGGAACCAGGGCCTGAAATGATTTTCCAGGTCTCGCCGCCATCAATGCTTTTGAAAATTCCGCCGGTCTTCCCGCTTTCCACAAATTTCCAGGCGGCCCTTGTCCGGTACCACATGGCAGCATAGAGTTCATCGGGATTGGAAGGATTCATGTCCAGGTCAACAGCCCCGGTATTATCATCCACATATAAAGTTTGTTTCCAGGTTTTGCCGCCGTCGGTTGTTTTATAAACGCCTCTTTCTTTATTGGGTGAATATAAATGTCCCAGCACAGCCACCCAGGCAGTATTATTATCGGTTGGATGCAATTGAATTTTCCCGATATGATGTGATTCGGGTAATCCAAGATATTCCCAGTGCCTGCCATTGTCATTGCTCCTGAACATACCAATCCCGGCATAGGAGGAGCGGCTGCTGTTCACTTCACCGGTGCCAACCCAGATGGTTTTTGTGTTCCAGTTAACTGCGATATCACCAATGAATAAAACATCGATGCTGTCCATGACCGGGACAAAACTCTGCCCGTTATTGGTAGTGTGCCATAAACCGCCGGTGGCATATGCAACATAAAATTCAGTCGGATCGTCAGGATTTACATCAAGGTCAACCACGCGGCCGCTCATGATGGCCGGGCCGATATTACGGAATTTGATGGGGTTGAGGACCGATCTTTCTTCCAGGATCTTGCGTTGTTGCAGGCCTTTCAGCCTTTCATCAGCCGGGGTGGGATTGACCTGTGACCAGCTTGTTAAAGTAGTAAGTACTGATGCAACAAGACAAATAAATTCCTTTAATTTTGGAAACATAAACTGAAAATTTTGACGTTTAAGCTAATGGCTAACAGCTAATAGCTAATAGCTTTCGTTCCAAACTTACTAAACAATGCGTTTCATCATTCTTTTTTTTCTCCTTACTTCCATCAGCGGTTTCGGCCAGTGGAAGGACTATAAGATCAGCCCCAGGGGGGATACCCTGAACCGGGTGGATATGAAGGGTAAAAAGCAGGGGCCCTGGGTCATTCATGTGGATGATCTCCGGGGTGAAAGGGGTTACGAGGAAGAAGGATATTTTGAGAATGATTTAAAAGAAGGAAACTGGAAGAGATATTCATTGGATGGAGTAAAGATCGCCGAAGAGAATTACAACTGGGGCAAACTGAACGGTAAACAGCAATACTTTACGTATAACGGAGGTTTGATGAGGGAAGAAAGCTGGCGCGCTATGGATCCGGCCAATGCCTATGATACCATACCGGTCTATGATATCAAAGACCCATCCAAGGAAATTGACAGGGTGGTGGTAAAAAATGATGGCTTTGCGGTAAAACATGGCAAATGGAATTATTATGATCCGCGGGAAGGTGTCATCACGGCAACGGAAGTATATTGGATGAATAAACTGCAAACGGATGAAGGAGAAATGATCAGTGATGAAGAAATAAAACCAATTTCAGTGACCGGCACTAAAATAAAATCAGATACCGTATCCAAAAAAACGCTTGCCAAACCCCAGGTGGTGCTGGATTATGAAAAGAAAAATTCAGGGAAGAAAAAGATCAAAGTGAGGGACGGGAGTACGGGGTATGTGCCGGAGCCTTAGAAAATTTGAAATAAGGAATGAGAAATAAGGAATGAGAAAGTATGGTTAGATCACGCAATAACTTATTATTTCCTCTTTGTTGAGCTTTTATTTGTTCCGATACAGGGATTGATCTTTTTTTCAGCAATAAAATAATCAATGCATTTTCGGAAAAATTGCTATTTATTCCGATCCGAACCAGGTTGCCCCACTGCTTTCATTACAAAAGATCAATAACCTGTTTTCAATGATCTTTATATTATTTTGAAATTTGGTCAGGATGGCCGTTTTATCTTCCGTTCCTGCGTTTGAAAAGAAAGTTTTTCTGAATCCGTCGATACCTGGATCTGATTCGTCAAAAGATTTTGTTGTCAGGACAAGGTTATTGCTGAATATCTTCCTGATCGATAAATCAATGGCAATCACATCATCTTTATACCTTTTCAATCGTTCATAAAGAGATGAAATTTCAGAAGGGCCGGGGCCACCCTCTTTTTTATACAAAGCTTCAATAAAGTTATATACCTGTTTTGAATATTCCCGTATTTGCCGGGCACGCGGAAGCCAGGTTTTTGCAACTTCTGCTGTACTCGGATTATCCAATTTATTTTTCAACGATAGCATTGCCATTTTGCTTGACAGTTCAAAAGCTTTGTTCGAGTTGATCAATCCTTCTTCCAATGCCTGAACATTTGCATTACCTGTTTTCGCATGACAGGAATATAGCAGGATTGTTAATATGATAGTGGCGGAAAACAGTGTAAACCGGGACGACGTCGCTGTTTGCATTCGATTTTCTTTTGTAAACGGTTTCATGTTTCTTTTATTTTTGGGTTAATTTCATTTTCTCAAAATAATTTTTAAAGAAAAGCAGATGATACTGAACCGAATTTCTCCAGTAGACCCAATCATGCTTCCCCGGCCGTTCGGTATAATCATGCG
>CAZQGZ010000181.1:3074-6400 GCA_964592935.1 uncultured Chitinophaga sp.
GAATTTCTCCAGTAGACCCAATCATGCTTCCCCGGCCGTTCGGTATAATCATGCGGGATTTTCAATGCCTGCATTTTTTCATGCAATAAATGATTCGAAGAAAAAAAAGGATCGGAGGTGCCGCAGTCGAAGGTAATGGCTAATGTATCTTTCGGGTAATTCTCCATTAATTGGGATACTGAAAAATTTTTCCAGTTATCTGCATGTTTAATAGTATCTCCCAGTCTTTTAGCAATGTCGTATGAATTCCGGGAGCGGTACAGGTCAAAACCCCCGCTCATGCTTCCGCAGGCGCCAAAAGTTTCAGCATGGCGTAATGCGAGGAAAAAGGCCCCGTGCCCGCCCATGCTCAGGCCGGTGATAGCCCTTGCTTTCCGGTCCCTGATCGTTCGGTAATGCGCATCGATATATTCCGGCACTTCAATACCGATATACGTTTCATATTTCATGGCAGAATCAACCGGGCTGTCAAAATACCAGCTGCTCTTGCCTCCATCCGGGCAGACGATCAATATATTATATAGATCCACATAGTCTTTGAGTTTAGGCTCACGGATAATCCAGTTACTGTACCAGCCGTCATAGCCATGCAATAAATAAACAACAGGATAAAAATTCTTCTTATTCTTCTTATAGGAGTCCGGCCTGATCACCACGCATTTCAGCTCCGTGTGCATGGCGGCACTGTAAATGCTGACCGTATCAACCTCAGCAGCTTCTGCAGAAAGAGAAATAAACAGAAGACCTGTTAAAATGAGCCGGCGGAGACCCATAAAAAATAAATTTTGTCCGTAAATATAGTTAGTATAATTTTGATATCAAATTGATATCATAAATTAAATTATATGGAAAAGATCATCAAACCCGTTTCGGGATTTTTTGTCCTGGTCGTGTCGCTTGCCGGTATCGCGCTTAGTATTTTCTTGATGAGCCGTTCAGTTCAGAACGGAGTTACGGAAGGACCTGTGTTCTGGATAGGCTCAGTATTTATTGTAGTATTTTTCATTTTACTCTGCGGGCTTACCATTATCAATCCCAACCAGGCGAGGGTCTGCACTTTTTTCGGAAAATATTCCGGGACGATCAAGAACAATGGTTTATTGTTTGTGAATCCATTTTTCCGGAGACAAAAAGTATCCCTTCGCGCCAATAACTTCGAAAGCGCCAAACTGAAAGTGAATGACAAGATGGGTAATCCCGTAGAGATCGCCGCCGTGATCGTATGGCAGGTGGATAATGGTTATAAGGCCCTGTTCGAAGTGGCCGATTATTCCCAGTATGTGAGGATGCAGAGTGAATCGGCCATCCGTCACCTCGCCACCAGTTGTCCGTATGATGAAATGGAAGATTCAAAGGCAGAAGTAACCTTGCGCAATGGGGGAGAGAAAGTGATAGAAATGCTGGAGAAAGAATTGAGTGAGCGCTTATCCGCCGCTGGTATCATTATAAAAGAAGCGAGGATAACTCATTTGGCTTATGCACCGGAAATTGCCGGGGATATGCTGAGAAGGCAACAGGCTACCGCCATTGTGGCTGCCCGTTTTAAAATTGTGGAAGGAGCCGTAGGTATGGTTGAACAGGCATTGGAAATGTTATCTAAAAAAGAGATCGTGAACCTCGATGAAGAAAAGAAAGCAGCCATGGTCAGCAACCTGATGGTGGTGCTTTGCGGTGAACGAAGCGCCCAGCCGGTTTTGAACACGGGAACATTGTACCAGTAATTTTTTGAAAGGTGGAGATCAATGGTATCATATTATTTAAAGAAATTCAGTATTTCAGGTCGAAATGGCTTTGGGTTCTTATTATTTTAATCCTGCTCGCCTGCACCGGTATTATATGCTGGTCTGCATGGTCTGAAAAAGTAAAATCCGGTGAGACCTGGATTGCCTGGTTGGTTTTCATAGTTGTTATGATCGCCATGCTCCGGCTTTTTTATATTACACGGTTTGAAAAAATAGTTACTGCCGGAGGCATTTATTATAAATGGTGGCCTTTTCAAAAGTCATACCGGCTTTTATCAAAAGATGAAATAGAAAAGACCGAATTGCGTAAGACCCCTTTCTTAATTTATGGATTTCATTTTATACCGGGTTATGGCAGGGTGCATAATGTAAGTCCGGGAAAAGGCATCCAGTTTACAATGAGAAATGGTAAAAGAATATTTTTGGGTACTCAAAAACATGACGAGTTCCAGTCGGTTCTTGAAAAAATAATGTCTTTATCACGAAGATTGTAAATCGAAATCCTGTGAACTCAAAAAAATCATTTGTTATACGAATTGATAACGAAACGTACCGGGCCCTGGAGAAATGGGCGGCCGATGAATTCCGCAGCGCCAACGGGCAGATCGAATGGATCCTGTATCAATCGCTGAAAAAGGAGGGGAGAATCAAGGACCCTGCCGGGAAACCTGTTAATAAATCTGAAGGGAAAAAATGATTTTAGATAATAGATGATAACTGATAGTGGTCGTTTATTGTTTATAGTTTATCATTTGTCATTTGCAGATGACAGATGGCCGTTTTTTTTTGTCAGGGTATTTTTTAAACAAACAAAACGGGTTAAAAAAAATCCTGTCACATCCAATTAATATTTTTTGTTCTTAATCATCCGGCACCCGGAATCCAGCATCAACTATCATCTATCATCTATCATCTATTAACTATCAATTATCATCTATTCTTCCATCTCCACCCTCAATTCATTACTGATCTTAACCAAAACTTTATCAATCCGGTGTCCGTCCATATCCATGATCTCAATGTTGAAACCTTTCCAGGCCAGTTTTTCGCCGGTCCTCGGAATATGTTCGAGTTCATGTAAAATAAAACCGGCCAGGGTGTCAAAATCATGTTCCCCTTCATTGAGCCAGTCGGCTTTTTCAAAATAACTGAGAAAATCGTAAAAGGGAATTTGCCCGTCAATGAGAAATGAGCCATCCTCCCTTTTCCTGATCTCATAATCCGGCACATCCGGTTGTGGCATATCACCGATGATGGCCTCCAGGATATCATTCAGCGTGATCATTCCAAGGATGCTGCCGTATTCATCCACAATAAAACAGGAATGAAGTTTCGATTGTTTGAATTTTTCCAACACCTGGTAAGCCGTATTATTTTCCGGTACAAACAGGGCCGGTTGCATCAGGTCTTTAAACAAGGTATTGTCCGGGCTTACATAAAGATCCTTGATGGATACCACGCCTTTGATATTATCAATTTCAGCATCGCAGATGGGGTAAACGGAATGGGGTTCCTGTAAAATTTTTTCCTTGATCTTGTCTTCGTTATCATCCAGGTTGAACCAGATGATATTGCTGCGGTGTG
>CAZQGZ010000182.1:0-6395 GCA_964592935.1 uncultured Chitinophaga sp.
TCAGCACTTGTTAAAGTAATATTTTTTTGAACTGTATTTAGTTTAAAATCTTTTAGCCTTCTTTTAAAAAGTTGTTGGTGATTATTATTTGAATCAATTAGGCTTTGGATAGGTATATTATATTTAGAGAGAATTTTTGTTACCAATTCATCAAAACTTGGAATTTGAACATAATAACTTTCCTCTGTGTTATTGATTAAATTAATTGCCCGCCAATTAAGATTTTCTTTTTTTAAATCACACCAAATTAACTTAAAGTTTTTGTCAGACTCTTTTGCTTTTTCTAGTTCTTGCATTACAGAATAATCACCACCGCTGTAACCAATAACAATTAATCCATGAGATGCGAATAGGTCTTTTATGTGTTTTGATAATTTAGCACCTAAAGAATTTGTTTCTGCCAAAATGTTTCTAATATCTTCATACAAAAAATCACCATGCAGCTTAATAATATTTGGGGTTTGAGGGTCGAAGAGTAAATAATCAGCTATTTCATTGTGAGCATAAATTCTACTTTTTATGTCGCAAAACTTGAGAAGTGAATCATTAACTAAATCATCAAAATTCGTTGTCAATATTGTGTGTATTAGTCTATGTCTAATTAGATTTGCTAATATTAGATAACCGCTACCTGGCGTTACATTTGCTATTATGCTTTCTATAAGCTTTTGCCTATCTTTTGAGTTAGAGCTAAATTGTTCAAACCAATAACCATATTCAAGGTCTTCAAGAAGCAACTTCTTCAGCTTGTTCCAGTTCCTCTTAGTCTTAAGAATGTTGTTTTTAATATTTAATGGCAAGTTTTCAAAAAAAAGAGATTTTTGAATTTCAATTTTTTCACTAAATATTTTCTTACGTTTATTAGTGTATAAATAAAATTCTTCTGCCTTTCCGGGTAATGTTTCAATAATTTTAATAAAATCTTCATTAAACTTTTTTAGACCGAAATTTAAGTTGCTAAGAGGTAATTTTTGCTCTTTCAAAAAGCATAGCTTCTTAATTGTTTCTGTTAACTGGCGACCTGAAGGAATACCACTTGAAACAGAGCATCCAGCGCCTAAAAAAAAGATGTATTTTGGAAACGATAGGTCAGCTGTTTTTTCTGAAAGTCTGGTCACTAGAAAATTCAGATTTTTAATTTTAGATTTCTTAAGCTTTGCTATCAAGTTTATGAAAATTTAATTTAGAAAGTCTGCATACACAAATTTGACTAATTGCTCTAACCTTTCTGGAACTTCATCTGCTTCTACTAAAGCAATATTTTTCTTAATAGCACTATAGGGTTTGTCACTCTTGCTACCAGTCCACAAATCTTCTAAAGTGTCTTCACAAATAAATATGTTTTCTGCGGCGGCTATCAAAGCAATTCTCGCATTTGCTTTAAAAGGGTGAATTGCTGGCAACTCTGCTATTTCAGCGTCAGTCTTTTCATGTCGGTCGAGGTCGTGTACAATTTTAAAAGTAATTCCAAACCTTGATAAAAGTCTTCCAATTGCTGGGATTGTCCACTTTCCACCGCAAGAAACAATCGTACAGTCTAATGACCTTTCAATATTTACGCCGCAATGTTGTAGTAGTTGGTCACAATGTTTAAAAATTGCCATTTCTGTATCCCCTTCAACCAATATTACTTTGTTAGCAAAAAAGACTTCACATACCGTTGGGTGAAAATCTAAAGCTGCCCTCAATGCATCACGTTCAATAATTCCTGCTTCTGTTTCTTCGAAGGGGTTATCAGTCAGTTGTTTTACTGCAATGCCGCCGTCTGCACTTCTTGAGAGAATTACTAATGATTCTGGATTATCAGCAACATTTATAAATACAGGAGAATGTGTCGAGCATATTATTTGCCAATTTTCAGAATTAGAAATCGTATTCAAAATCGATTTTAATTTTCTTAGCATTTGTGGATGAAGGTACAGTTCAGGCTCTTCATATAAAATGATTGTTGTCCGTGAGTTTTCATTGTTAATCGCCGCATCGTTTTCGGCAACCATTTCTAACAAAGAAAATATTAAAGTTCTTTGAAGCCCATGTCCTTGGAGCCCAATTGGCGTATCATGTGCACCGTCAAAAATTCTTAACCCAACACTTGAGCTAATTATTGTGTCTATTTCTGGATTGTCAAATTTCACATTAGCTTTTGCACTTATTAATCGACTTAATCTATCCGACAACCTTGTATTTATTTGATTTATGCCTGCTATTCCCTCTTCGCTATGAATCCTGTCGCTTAGTGCCGCTATCGCTGCAATAATGTTTGCATATTCAACTTCGGCTTGAATTTGTGGGAGGATTAATTTTTTCATCAATTCCCCAAATGCGCCGACTTTACCAGTCTTTGAATATTTTGACTCTTCAGTTGCATCTTTTACAGCAGGAATTACAATTATTTTTGGTAATGCTTGTTGAAGAGCATTGTTAAAAGCAATTGAATCATTAGACCATTCAGCAGCTCCTTGAATAATTCTTGCTTGATGATTATCCCTGATTCTTTGTTTTACTTTTTCTTTGTTTGCCTTACTCGTAAAATCTTTTGCTGCATTTATATCTACCTCACCAGCAATGGCTTTCATTTCGTCGTCTAATTCGCCCCATTTTTCAGCCCACCCCTGAATTTCTTCATTTTGCTTAAAAGCAAAATAGCTTACTTCTGCTTTCTTTTTTTCTCCTTCTTCCGCAGAAATTGAAGCAACATATTTTAATCGAAGTTGATTGTTATAAATTAATCCGCTAATCGCTGGCGAATTACGTTCCCAATCTTTTATCTCATCAAAAACTCCTTCAATAACAATATCCTCGTCTGACCTTAAGTAGAATTCTTCTAAGTCTGGTTTTACTCCAGTACAGAGCATTTCGATTGCTCTTAAAACTGAAGATTTACCACAATTATTTTTCCCTATTAAAGTTGTCAAACTGTGATTATCAAACTCTATATTTTGAAGACCTCGAAGATTTCGAATGGATAGCTTTTTGAGTTTCATAAAAGTTGGTTAAGGTTTAATGCCGGGTTGCATATAACGACCGGGGCTTGGCGCCGGGCCATAGTGAAATTACAAATTTTAGACGCCAGGCAGCATGGCCGCAACAATTTTCAATCCCTGCCATGCTGCCGGTAGGGCCTGGCGCCAAACCCACTGTTAGCGGCTGTTTTTAATTTTGATTACTGAATCTACTCTCTTACTGAAACGATTCATAGATTCAACTGTATCCAAACCGTTAAATGTTGAAACGAAGACTTCCAAACCCGGTTGATTAGAAATTATATGAGTTGGCTCACTGCTTGGGTCTGTAAATGCGACAGTAGTTCCGTGTCCAAAAATGCCAACTTTCTCTTTGTCTTGAACCAAATATTTCACTGTTCCGTCCTTGGTATGTTCATATTCATATATTGGTAGTAAGGTCTTGCCACCATTGCTGTCCACAAGGAAATAACGATAATCTACAAAACCATGTTCTGCCTTGAATTGTGTAAGTAAAATACCATTGTCAGGTATTTTATAGATACGTCTCCCATTCTCATACTTTGGTTCCTCACCTTGCTTCTGCTCAAATACAACGGCAGCTCTTCCCGAATATCCATTTGGAATTAAAAAATCGGCAGGTTCAGGATTTCGACAGCCAATAAAGACAAGTATTATTAGTAGGTGAGGAACTAATTTTCTCATAATCATAAGAACTGTTTCTAAATAGCCGCTAACGTATGTATTTCCGAATATACAAATAGTTTTCAGGCCTTCCTTTATGCAGTCCGGCTTTTGAAATTCAATTTCTTAATAGAATAAAGCCAGGAAATCCGGAGTTGCGCAAATCCATCTTTTCAATCGTTTATAAACGTTTAGAAACGATAAAACCCGGATATCACCGGGCTCAGTGATTTTGCAGTAAGGGTTTTTATCTAACCCAAATAGGGTATATGAACAGGGAAAATAATCTGAAGAACATTGCCGGAAAAAACCTGGCCTTCCCGGGAGAAAGGCAGAGGCCGCCATTGTATCAAAGATGAAGCTCCTCAAACTGCCTGGGTGGTATGATTTCCGGCACTTCTTTTAACTGGTGCAGCATCCCGGTTCTGTTGCACCATATCACACTCCCCCTGGTTCCCCCCACAGCCCCTTTTTTCATAAACGCTTTTACCCGATCTTGCGCCAAACCCCTGCCATGGAAGTAAAAAATATGTTCGACCCGGCCGTCAAACAGGAGATCCTCGCCCGCATCCACCGTCTCCGTAACGATACCCCCCGCCAGTGGGGCAAAATGAACGCGGCCCAGATGCTGGCCCACGTAAACGAACCCATCGCCGTCGCCCTGGGCGAACGGACCGTGCAGGGCAACTGGTTCATGCGCCTCCTCCTCCCGCTCTTCAAAAGCACCCTGTATAACCAAACCCCCTATAAACAGGGACTGCCCACAGACAAGACCTATGTGATGACCGGAAAGGAAAAAGATTTTGAAACCGAAAAACAGGCCCTGCTGGATAAACTGGGTCGGTTTACCGAAGCAACGGTCCGCGACAGCAAACACCCCGTCTTCGGCAAACTCAGCCGCGAACAGTGGTGCAAGGCCACCTGGAAACATTTGGATCATCATTTGAGGCAGTTTGGGGTTTGATGTTTGTTGATTGGTGTTAGGTGTTAGGTGTTAGGTGTTAAGTGTTGGGGGTTGGGGGTTAGTTTTTCAACTATGTGCTCCTATGATACTATGTGTCTATGTGGTAAACATATTACACTACAGCCAATAAGAAACCCATAGAATATTTCAAAAACTCCGTGCAGCCTGTGCGCTCCGTGGTTAAATAAATGGCGGGTTTAGGTTACCAACAAATTGATCCGGATGCCGGGATTTCTATTTCAGGAAATTACCTGATTAAAATCATACTCTCCCATTGGGGACCCCGGTATCTTTGACACCTATCTTACTAGTGTGCTGATCTGGAAAAATATCATCCGCAAGCCTACCTGAGGGATCTCCTCCCCCTGTTGCTGTTTTTCTTCATCACCGGGTCACCCCGGCCAAATCATCAGCATGAAAACCATTATTGAACCGTTCCGGATCAAATCCGTCGAACCGGTGTATTTCACCACCCGGGAGGAACGTAAAAAAATTCTCGCGGCTGCCCATTATAACCCCTTCCTCATCCGCGCCAGCGATGTCCTGATCGACCTGCTCACCGACAGCGGCACTTCTGCCATGAGCAGCCAGCAATGGGCCGGCATCATGCAGGGCGATGAATCCTATGCCGGCAGCCCCAGCTTTTTCCGCTTTGAGCACAGCGTTCACCAGCTGACGGGCATGCCCTTCATCATCCCCACCCACCAGGGAAGGGCGGCGGAAAAAATACTGTTCAGCATCCTCGGCGGTAAAGGGAAATATTTTATCAGCAACACCTTCTTCGACACCACCCGCGCCAATATCGAGTTCACCGGCGCCGAAGCCATCGACTGCTGCTGCGCCGAGGGAAAAATCCCCGCTGTCCCCGCCCCCTTCAAGGGCAATATGGACCTGGAAGCCCTGGAAAAAACGATACAGGAAAAAGGAGCCGCGAATATCCCGCTGGTGATGACCACCATCACCAATAATTCGGGGGGCGGACAGCCGGTCAGCATGGAAAATATCAAAGCCACGAAGGCGATTTGTGTAAAATACGGGATTCCCTTTTTCATCGACGGCTGCCGCTTCGCGGAGAACAGCTACTTTATCAGGCTGCGCGAAAAAGGTTTTTCCAACACCCCGGTGCCGGAGATCGCGCACAGGATCTTCTCCTATGCCGACGGCTGCACGATGAGCGCCAAGAAAGACGCGTTTGCCAATATCGGCGGCTTCCTCGCCCTGCACGATGAACAGCTGGCACAGCAATGCCGCAACCTGCTCATCATCACCGAAGGCTTTCCCACTTATGGCGGGCTGGCAGGGCGCGACCTCGAAGCCATCGCCATCGGGCTGAACGAGATCATGGACGAACATTACCTGCAATACCGGATCCGCAGCATGGAATACCTCGTCGAGAAATTAATGGCGGCGGGCGTGCCCGTGATGCAGCCGGCCGGCGGACATGCGGTCTACCTCGATGCCCGCGCCTTCCTGCCGCAGCTGCCGGTGGACCAATACCCCGGGCAGGCCCTGGTGGCGGAACTCTACCTCGAAGGCGGCATCCGCAGCGTGGAGATCGGGTCGCTGATGTTCGGGAAATATGATGCGAAGGGCCAGCTGGTCCCCGCCGCGCTGGAACTGGTGCGCCTCGCCATCCCCCGCCGCGCCTATACCCAGAGCCATATCGATTACGTGGCCGAAGTGATCATCGAAGTGTTTACCCGCCGTGACAGCATAAGAGGACTGCGGATCACCGAAGAAGCGCCGATGCTGCGGCATTTTACGGTAAAGCTGAAGCCGGTATG
>CAZQGZ010000183.1:0-6363 GCA_964592935.1 uncultured Chitinophaga sp.
ATCTTATTGATGATGGGGATGATCTCAAGATCATTATCAATCGCAAGGTATAAGTTGCTGATGGTCTGGGCCTGGATACCCTGCGTGGCATCAACTAATAAGAGGCATCCTTCGCAGGCGGCCAGGGCCCGGCTTACTTCGTAACTGAAGTCCACATGACCGGGGGTATCAATCAAATTAAGGATATACTCCTGCCCATCTTTATGTTTGTAGTTGATCTGTATCGCATGGCTCTTAATGGTAATACCCTTCTCCCTTTCGAGATCCATATCATCCAGCACCTGGTCCATCATATCCCGGTCGCTGATGGTGCCGGTGGATTGTAAAAGCCGATCAGCCAGGGTGGATTTGCCATGGTCGATATGCGCGATGATGCAGAAATTTCGGATATTCTTCATGTGCCCGTCTTCGCCACGGCGAAGAAAAATTTATCGTTTAAAATTGAGCGGCGAAGGTAAGTCATTTGAGCCGCTTTTTATCATTCCGGTAAAGGTGGAATCTCATATTGCCGGACCAACTGAAACACATGATCATCGCTACATGCTCCGTTACGGTGTTCGGTTGAATATGTCAGAGACTATCCTGCTTCCGGTTGCAATAAGATTATAAAACCCTGACGACACCGATCGTGTTTTCATCCCCCGTAAAATGAATGGGAGCTACCACTTACATTCCATAAATTTTTTTTTAAAATTCAAAAAAAATAAGTAGCTTACATACAATAATATTTAGATTCCTCTTTACCTCTCACCCCGTTCCATCCCAAGAGTAGTTATCCAGGATACTGAATTAATCATTCATGTTAATTCATATGAAAAGATTAAAAATAGGAGTAATAGATCTTGTGGCAAAAGGCCCCACCGGTACTTTGTGGGCGCGGATAATGAATGCCAACCTTGCCAGCATTATGCCGCAGGTTGTGGCAACCTGGTGTATGGAAGAAGGTCATGATGTAAAAATGATCTGCTATACCGGAAAAGAAGACCTTCGTAAAGAATTACCGGAAAATATTGATCTTGTCTTTTTCAGTTCCTTCACCCAGTCAGCCCTGCTGGCCTATGCACTCAGTAATTATTTCCGGCAACAGGGAATTGTAACCATATTGGGCGGACCACATGCCCGCTGTTATCCTGACGATTCTATAAAGTATTTTGATTATGTACTGGGCTTTACTCATAAATCCACCATTTTGGAAATATTGAATGATTACAAGCCCATGCGACCGGAAGGAAAACAATTTTCAGAAGCCAATCATCCTGAAAATCTGCCCGGTGTCAAAGAACGGTGGAAATTCATTGAGCCAACACTGAAAAAATCACCATTGCTTAAAATTGTTCCTATGATAGCGAGTATGGGTTGTCCATACGCCTGTCCTTTTTGCATTGACTCTTTGGTACCATACCAGCCTTTGAATTATGATGTCATAAAAGAAGATCTCCGGTTTCTATTAACCAAATTCAAAAAACCTGTGGTTGCATGGCATGATCCTAATTTCGGGATACGGTTCAATGAAAGTGCGGATGCCATTGCTGCTGCAGCCCCGGCAAAAAGTTTCCGCTTTATCGGGGAAAGCAGTTTGTCAATCCTGACAGAAGATCACCTGAAAACCATGCAGCAATTAGGCTTTGTTGCTTTACTGCCCGGTATAGAATCCTGGTACGAACTGGGCAACAAATCTCATACTTCCCGGGTTACCGGCGAAGAAAAAGTAAAACAGATCTCCGAACATGTGAACAGGATATTCCGGTTTATTCCTTATGTGCAGACAAATTTTGTTTTGGGTTTGGATAGCGATGAAGGCAGCGGACCCTTTGAACTCACCAAAAAATTTATTGATAAAACTCCTGCGGCTTTCCCGGGTTATTCATTACTGACTGCTTTTGGCGAAGCGGCGCCGCTAAATCTGGAATACCAAAAAGAGGGTCGCGTTCTGCCCTTCCCTTTTTATTTTCTCAATAATCATCTTGCCATGAATCTGAAACCGAAGAATTATGAATGGCTGGATTTCTATAACAAAGTGATCGACCTGACGGAATATACCTTCTCTGCAAAAGCCATTTTCAAACGATTCAAAGCGACTTCCGGTATTACAAGCAAATTGATGAATTTTATGCGGGCCGTCTCATCTGAAGGATATGGCCGCCTGAAATTTTTCAGGCAAATCCGGTATAACCTGGTTCATGATAATAATTTCCGGAAATTTTTTGAGGGAGAGTCACAGCAACTTCCTGCCTTTTACAGCGACATCATAAAAAAAAGCCTGGGTATTTGGTGGCCATGGCTTCCGCCCGGGGCATTGGTGCATGATCAAAATGCTTATCTGAACAGAACTTTTGAAAAAGTGGCCATCTGATTACACCGATACGGATGATCGCTTTCAACAACAACCGTCTTCCCTTTCTTTTTCTTCCCCGCCGGATTGGGCATTTTACCGAAGAAACGATAACGTTCAAATAGGATGACATGCCCCGTTCCCGAAATAAGTTCAGTAACTTTCATTCATGAAAAAATTCTTCTGCCTTTTTTTTTCACTGGCCGGTCTTATGAACCGGGATTCTTTTTCACAAACACTGCCGCCGTTAGCACAGGCATTGTACAACGAAGCCTTTGCTCATGATCCGGTGCGGATAAAATATGCTACAGATAATAATGCGGTAGTCATTCCAACCGGCGATGGAAATTCTTTCTTTATAAAATGGTTTCCTCCCGGTTCCGATACCATCAACACCCCGCTTATCGTCACGCTTCATGGCTCCAATGGATTTGCTTTCGATGAATTTTATCTATGGCATAAAGAGGCCGCCCTCTATGGCTGCGGTATTATTGCGCTGCAATGGTACCGGGGCAGTCATGCCACCAGCCCGGATGACTATTTTACCGATGAACAGATTTACAGTTATATCGATTCGGCTTTATTGGCTATCAAATACCCGGCAGGTAAAGCGCAATTGCATGGTTTCAGCCGTGGCGCTGCCCGCAGTTATGCCCTTGCATTCAATGATTCGCATGGAGGAAAAAATTATTTCTGTACAGTATTCTCCAATTCGGGTTCTGCCATGCCAGGTTATCCATTATATGCCCGGATCAATGCCGGAAATTTTGGTCCGCATGTTTTTACCGGCAAACACTGGATCTTATTCTGCGGCGGTTTCGATCCCAACCCGGATATGTCCGGCTGCAATGGGATGAATAATACTAAAATATGGCTGGAGCAACAGGGAGCAAAAGTCGATTTGTTTATACAGGATAAAAATGCGGGGCATGGCGGGTTTCATCAAAGCTCATCACATATGGAAGCGGCTTTAAAAATTTACCTTGATTGCTTTAATGGAAAATTATAACACTTTTGAGTTGATGATTATTCAGCCCGCTTCCAACTAAACTCAGCCTGCATCTCAATATCATCAACCTTCATCCCTTTGTCCCGTTCTTTTTTCATTCTCTTTCCGCATGCCCCGTAACTCCTTCCCGGTCCAGACAATAAGAGGAATTGAAACGGCCAGGATAAAACCAATGACAATATATTTTAACCAGGGTTTCAAAAAAGGCCGGCTGCCGATAAAATACCCCGCTAAAACAAAACTCAATATCCAGACCAATGATCCGGCAAACACCAGCAACATAAACCTGCGGAAGTTTAACCGCACAATCCCGGCAACGATCGGGGCAAACGTTCGGATAACGGGAAGATACATTCCCAAAGTCAGTGCCAGCCATCCATATTTTTTATAATAGGTTTCCGCAGTAGCGAGGTGCTTCTTTTTATAAAACCGGGTATCTTTTTTCCGGTATAAAAAAGGACCTGCCTTCCTTCCAAACCAATAGCCGGTCAGGTTTCCTGAAACAGAAGCCAGAACAAGAAAACAACATATGGTTACCATATCATAGTGGAGATCGCCTGTTGCGGTAAAAATTCCCGCCGTAAATAAAAAGGCACTGCTTGGAATAAAAAAGCAAAAGAAAAGGCCGGTGGTGCCATATACCACAAGAAAAACGACCAGGATACCCCCGTACCTGATCAGCGATTCCACGTCAAAGATGGATAAAAAATTATGCAAAATATCCGGAAGGATGACTTTCATCATGGCGGAATTGGCAGCCCAAAGTTAATACGGTTTAATTTCCGGGCCATTCCCGGGTGAAAAGCCCCGGTCAAAAATTTTTTTCCCGGAATGTAAAGTATATTTGACGTAAAATATACCTTACATCATGAAAAAGAATTTACTCCCGCCGGTATTCAAAATAATTGGAATTACCGTCATTATTCTGCCCATCATCATCCTGGTAGTGGCCAGAGCATCGAACATAGTTATTCGTAACATTAGTGCACAAAACCAAGAATTGTTCTGGCAGATCGTACGTTCAGTTTGCTTTACAGGTTTATTATTTATCATACTGGCAAGGGAGAAAGTTGAAGACGAATTTGTCGATTTCTGCCGCCTGACAGCGTTCCGGCTCAGCGTCTTATTTGGACTTACTGCAATCATATTGAACCCCATCCCGTTATTTGATTTAAATGACCTGGAGCGTTCTTCTCACCTATTACTGATCCAGTGTATTTTTTATATACTTATTTTTTATGCCACCAAAAAAGGGTTGATCCGCTATGAAAAATAACGTCAGGCTTTACCGGGAAAAAAATAAATTAACGCAGGAAGAGCTTGCAAAACTGGCAGGTGTAAGCAGGCAAAGCATTATTTCTATTGAAAAAGGACACTACATTCCGACCACAATTTTAGCCTTGAAACTTTCTGTTGTTTTGAAAATAAAAATGGAAGAGTTATTTATTTTAGAAAATAAAGACTGGAAATAATATCACTCCCGCCAGTTTATAAATCAGGTATCTTTTGTTCAGCCCCGCTGCGCTTAACAGTTTAACAGATGGCAACCGGCGGGTCAGTTCTTCCCGGTTTTTATCTTTCATGAATATTTTTTTCAGCATGTATCAACAATTGCAACCTGCCTCACTTCCCTCCACATGCAGAATTATAAAATAAGGTTAAAGATTTTTCCCGGCCAATAACACCAGCTTTTATGATCTAACTTTCTTACCGAAAAGGTTTTTACCCATACATAAAGATCGGCACCCTGCCCGCTGCATCTTATGCAATTGACCCGTTCCCTGCATCTCATTCATTCAAACATTTGCCATGAGAAAGTCAATCCTCCTCCCCGTTTCCCTTATCTTATGTTTAAGTGTCCTTACTGCCTGGAAAATGATCCGGGAAAAACAGTCAGCAATTGAAACAAAAAGTTTCTTCAAAGGGAATCTGAAAGACAACCCGGCAGCGGATGATTCATCCCGGTATGAAAGGGATATCCTGCCCCAGGTTCTTGCCCTGAACAGCAATGAACGATACAAACCGAAAAAGGATTTCAGGAAAGGACATGTAACGGTGGCCAGGCTGGATAAATATTTTCATAAAACCCCTGACGGATTCTGCATACAACTGTCATCGCAAACCAATATACCGACACCGGCCGTGGTGAACGGAACATTGTATATGAGCGGCGGATTCGGGAGCAAACAATATTATGCATTCAATGCCCTTACTGGTGAATTGAAATGGGCCATTGACCTGGATGATGATGGCCCTTCCTCCCCGGCCATCGCGGATGATATCATTGTTTTTAATACAGAATCCTGTACCATTTTTGCCTGCGACCTGGTAACGGGCAAACAGATCTGGTCATGGTACCTCGGTGATCCATTGATGTCGATGCCCACGATCGCCAATGGTATTGTGTTTACTTCCTACCCGGCCGGGTATGAAGGAAGCGCGGTGAAAACGGAAAAGGATACAGCCAATAACCAGCTCACCATCTTTCCATCGCATGTGCTGATAGCATTGGACCTGAAGACCGGGAATATCCTCTGGCAGAAATGGATCGACAGCGATATCATGTCGGCCCCCGTGGCAAAAGATGATCTGTTATATGTTACCACTTTTTCAGGCGCCCTGTATAAGTTCAAACAAAAGACCGGTGATATCCTCGAAGCAAAAGCTATCCGGGCCACATCGGCGCCGGTATTTGACAACAACAATGAACTGATCGTAAGCCGCCGTACAGATAATGCAAGTGATTCCGTTGCTACGGAATCGATCACCATGGGAACAGGTGCCACGAAAAAATCATTTTATAAAAAAAATGCGTATTACCTGGATAACAAAGTACAGGCAACAACCGTACTGAAATCTGAAGCATTAAAAATGGATGCCGGCAATGGTTTTACATCGGGGGCACCGGTTTCTTCCAACTGGCAGGCAGCCGACATGAATATCGGGCAATCCAACGTGGCCTCTCTTCAATCTTTCCAGGGATCCAGGTCGATCTATCAAAACGGGTATTTGTTCAATACCA
>CAZQGZ010000184.1:0-6346 GCA_964592935.1 uncultured Chitinophaga sp.
GCGCCAGAAAATGAACGATAGCGAAGAAGAGAAGGAATGGAAATTGAAAAAAGATCCCATTCACGATATTATTGAATGCCTGAGTGATGAATCTGTGAAGGCATGGGAAGAACAATACAGGGCCAATGAGGATGTGTATTACGAGGAAGATGATGACGAATAATTCCCGGTAAAACAATGCCATCATTGTATAAAGTAAAAGAGCTATCCATTCTTTGGACAGCTCTTTTACATTGGGAAATAAATCTATCAATAGGTCCCGGTAAATGTCCCGGTTGTGATCGTCAACGTTTGCGCAGCCACATTTTTGGCGGTGCCTGTAAATGTCCCGGTAATAGTCTGTGTTAAGATATTATGGGATGTAACAGTAAAAGTTATTGAAACGCCACTAATAGTCAGATCTGCCGAATAGATGTCGGCGCAATTGGCGCTTGTAGCCAGCGTATAGGAAAATGCGGCCTGGTTTCCTAATAATGCCGAAGTACTGTATGTTTCCCCGTTATTTATTATACCATTTGCATCTGAAAGAAGAATGACAAGTTGATCGGATCCAAAAGAATTAGAACCCTGTAATGTAAAAATTACACCCGGGGGAACCGGGAGCAATGTCGCAGCGTCTGTCTGACCCCTGTAAATCGTGGCAGGTGCATTTGTCTTTGTAAAATTCCAATCAACCACAGGAGCCGGATCAACAGTGATAGGGAAAGTGCAGGGCACGGTACCGGGCATTGGAATATTCGTTACGGGCGTTGCGGCTGCAGTTGGAGTTCCTGAACCTTGAAGCTTAATAGTCTGCACACCTAACGTGGTAAAGGTTCCGGATGCAGAAAAAGTCATGCCATTGGTAGCAGTTGTTGTAATACTATAGGGGCCCAAAGCTGTTACGTCGACATCAATATCTACTGTATTGGAACAATTCAATTGTGTTCCGACTTCATAGAGACCGTCCAAATCAGGAACAGCGGTTGTACAATCCGGTGTATATGCACCTAATCCATTTCCGATGGTCACTGAAAAAGTACAGGTGCTGGGAGTAAATTTAACGGTAAAGGTTGCTGATCCGCCAGAACCGGTTGGTGTGCCATGACCTGCAAGGGTCAGCGGTGTATTTCCGGTTGCTGTAAATGTACCGGAGGCATTGAACCAAATCCCGTTGACGGTATCAGTTGTAATATTATAAGCCCCGATCGTCGTTACGTTTACAGATATCTGCACTGTATTTGTAGCAGGCACCAGGGGTATTGCAAGGGTATAAGTTCCACTTACAACAGCTGCGGTGCAATCAACAGTTCCCGCCGCAGGAGCTGCTACTATAACGGGGAAAGTGCAACGGCCGGTTCCTAATTTAACCGTAAACGTTTTTGTCCCGGTTGCGGTAGCCGCCGGTAAGCTTCCACGCGCCAGTAAAGTGACCGTCTGCGGACCCGGTGTTGTGAGATTACCTGCATAATTAAACCATATGCCATCAATTGTATCCGTAGTAATATTAAAAAAACCGGGTGTAGTGACATTTACCTGGATATCTGCATTGTTGGAAGCCGTAAGAGCAACGCCGGGACTATAACCGCCGTTGACTATTATGGGAGCACATGCATTGGGAGATCCTCCAAGGGTTCCGACGCCCGGTGAAATCACGGTAACCTGTATGTCACAAAAAGTAGTGTCAAAACTTACAACAAAGTTATTTACACCACCAGTAAAGGGAGTACCATAACCTCTTAATGTTACATTATTGATACCTAAAGTGGTAAAAATGCCAACTGCACGGAAATAATATCCATTCACGGTATCGGTGCCAACTACATAGGAGCCGGTCGTTGAAACATTCACCTGGACGGATATCGTATTCGTTGTGGGTACAAGCGGATTCGTTGCCATATAAGTACCATTCACAGTCTTGGGAAGGCAGTCGCCCGTGGCATCACTTTTCAGGCTGCCTTTTGCCGGGGCATTGCTTCCCTCAAAGCTTAACTCTTTCTGGCAGCCAACAACCACAATAACAAATGCTGCCAGCCAATAGATCAATTGTTTTTTCATAAAAGGAGAATTATTTAACGCTTAAAAATAAGACTATTTTGCTTATCCCGGATACCACTCCAAAAATGAGCATGTTAGTTTCAATAGCCCGGAAATTTTCCTGCTGATTCTGCAGATTTGCCCGCTGATTTTGCTGATGAATACATAAAATCTGTGATACCTGTTTGTATTTTGATCAGCACAGATCTGCGGGAATTCAAATAAATGCATTACACAAGAATGACCATGCCCACCATCAGACCAGTCTCGCGACAAATAGTTAAATTGCAGTCAATAAAAATTTATATACATGAGAAACGTGTGGCTTAGTATTTTATTATTCAGCTTTATTTCCTGCCGGGGGCAGCAGGATCCCAACCAGAAATTAGGCCCGGATGCCTTTGAAAAAGGGATCAGCAACCCGGGTATCCAGGTTCTCGACGTGAGGACTTCCGGAGAATTCATGGGTGGTCATATAAAAAACGCACTCCTGGCCGACTGGAATAACAAAGACCAGTTCAATGAAAGAATAAAATATGTGGATAAAGACAGACCGGTTTATGTCTATTGCCTGGCCGGTGGCCGCAGTGCTGCGGCGGCCGCCTGGATGAGAGAAAATGGTTTTAAGAATGTCCTGGAACTGGTGGGGGGAATGAATGCCTGGAAAAAAGAAAACAAACCTGTGGAAGGTATGAACAACGAACCCCAGATGACCCTGGAACAATACTGGTCAAAGATCCCGAAAGATAAAACCACCCTGGTTGACTTTGGCGCAACCTGGTGCCCACCCTGTATCAAAATGGCCCCGGTTCTTGATGAACTTGAAAGTGCCAGGGACCTTGATTTCATGCTTGTAAAAATTGATGCCGGTATCCACACCGATATCCAGAAACAATTAAATATCGAACCCATCCCGGTCTTTATCATTTACAAAGAAGGAAAAGAAGTCTGGAGAAAACAAGGTATCGTTAGTAAGGAAGAATTGTTGGCTCAATTGAAATAAGAAAGTTTACCAAAAAGACTCAAGACTCAATATGCAACCTGCCTACCGGCAGGCAGACAAACAAGACTCAACACTCGCTCAACACTCGTCCCGAAGCATTCGTGCCAATTCAAGTCTTGATTCATTCGTGCCGATTCGTGTGAATCCGTGGCCAAACCTCCTTCGCGCAACGAAGGATTCGTCTTATTCAATCCCTGAATTTATTAGTGCCATTCGTGAAATTCGTGGCCAAACCTTCTTCGCGCAACGAAGGATTCGTCTTATTCAATCCCTGAATTTATTAGTGCCATTCGTGAAATTCGTGGCCAAACCTTCTTCGCGCAACGAAGGATTCGTGTTATTAAATCCCAGAATTTATAAGTGTCATTCGTGAAATTCGTGGCTAATGTTTACCTTTTTGCCATGAAAAGAAAAACATTCCTGCAAAGATCCGCTGCCGTTATCGGTGGCAGTCTCCTCCCCTCTTTGTCCTTCGCCGGAGAAACGAAAAAAAAGCCGATCCGCTTCGCCCATTTCACAGACATACATGTAAAACCGGGCAAGATCCCTGAAACAGGCATGGCCAAAGCATTTCAACATGTACAGCAACTGAAACCTCACGTTGATTTTATCATCAATGGAGGCGACTCCATCATGGATGCACTTGAAGCAGATAAACAAAAAACACAGATCCAGTGGGATCTTTTCAAAAATATTTTGCAAAATGAAAACAGCCTCCCGGTATATCATACGATAGGCAATCACGATATCTGGGGATGGTTTGCAAAAAATGAAAAACCGGATCATGACAGGCTTTATGGAAAAGTATGGGCTGTGGAAATGCTTCAACTGAAAAACAGGTATTACAGTTTTTCAAAAGAAAACTGGCATTTTATTGTATTGGACAGTACTCAACTAAACCCGGCCGGCGGTTATATCGGGAATTTGGATACTGAACAATTTGACTGGCTGCAACAGGAATTACAGCAAATACCCAAAGAAAAATTCATCTGCTTCGTATCACATATTCCCATTTTATCCATCTGTTCCGGTTTATTCTTTGATAAAACGGAAACCAACGGGGACCTGCTGATCAAAAGGAACCTGATGCATACTGATTTCCTCGCGCTGAAAAAACTGTTTCTGAAGTATCCCAATATCCGGGTATGTATCAGCGGTCATATCCATTTGCAGGATGAACTGGAATACCTGGGTATTAAATATTTCTGTAATGGCGCTGTTTCAGGTAACTGGTGGAATGGAGCATTCCAGGAATTCGCTCCCGCTTATGCCGTGATGGAATTATTCCAGGATGGTTCGGTAAAGAGGACGATGATGAAATATGAATGAGAGAAGGTCATATTATGTGTACTATTTGACCAATATGACCCCATATGACTTATTTTCACATGATGAAAACTTTCAGTTTAATATTATCCTTACTGTTGTCTCCGCTTTTGATAATAGCACAAACTCCTTCAGTGGAGATCCTTACTACCGGTACCAAAACAAATATCCGTGGCCTGAGTGTGGTGAATGATAATGTGATCTGGGTAAGCGGCAGCAACGGGATCGTTGGGAAATCCAGCAATGCAGGGAAAAACTGGAAATGGATGACAGTAAAAGGATTTGAAAAAACCGAATTCAGGGATATTGAAGGCTTTGATTCCCATACCGCCATCATTATGGGAATTGCCGAGCCGGCCTATATCTTAAAAACAACTGATGGTGGTGAGACATGGAAAGTGGTATATGAAAACAGGACAAAGGGTATGTTCCTCGATGCAATGGATTTTGTGAACAGCCGGCAGGGCATGGTTGTGGGTGATCCCATTGGTAATAAAATATTCCTGGCAGAAACGGATGATGGCGGCGAGACCTGGAAAGAATGGAATGAAAAACAGCTGGTGACAGATTCGGGTGAAGCTTTTTTTGCAGCCAGCGGGACCAATATCCGCTTGTTCAGGGATAAAAAATTCTTTTTGGCAAGCGGGGGAACAAGATCAAGAATGTTTACAAATGAAAATGGCTATAACCTTCCTATAATACAGGGTAAAGAAACAACAGGCGCCAATTCCATTGCAGTTTATGATGAGGGAAAGATGCATGGAAGCAAAAAAATGATCGTAGTGGGTGGCGATTTCCAGGTTGACTCATCCTCACAAAAAAATTGTTTTTTCAGTTCGGATGGAGGCAAGACATGGAAAGCACCATCGGTACCGCCGCATGGCTACCGCAGTTGCGTGGAATACTTATCAAAGGTTGACCTGCTTTCCTGCGGGCTAAACGGTGTCGATTATTCTTATAACGGGGGAAAGACCTGGCAATGGATCAGCAAAGAAAGTTTTAATGTATGCCGGATTGCAGAATTGGGTCATGCTATTTTCCTTGCGGGGAATAACGGGAAGATCGGAAAGATTCTTTGGAAATATTAAATGAGAAATAAGAAATGAGGAATTAGAAAGTCTGCGGACATTACCCACCAGCCACTTGCCATCCCCTCTAAAGATTGTTCAACAATTCCAAAACACTGGGCCTTTTTTTATAATCCGGCTCAAAGAAACGGTAAGTAATGTTTGACTCCTTATCAATGATAAATACGGCAGGAACGGGCAGGAATTTACCATTGGCACCGTTATTTTTTTCAATATCCAGCCCGGCATTGCGGTAACGGGTCAGCGTATTTTCTGGTACTTCAAATTCTACGTCATAGGCTTTCATGATCTTCATTCCTTCATCATAAAGAATGGAATATTCCGCTTTTGTTTTTTCAATGGTTTTTGCAACATTTTCCGGGATCTCCGGGCTCACAGCAACCAGGGTGGCTCCTCTGTCTTTGATTAACTGGATTGAATCCTGTAACCGGGCCAGTTCCTTATTACAATAAGGACACCATTGTCCGCGGTAGAACACAAGCACGACTTTTCCTTCTTTCAGCAGGTCTTTCAACCGGATCTCCGTTCCATGCTGGTCTTTGGCCCTGAAATCAGGCGCTTTGGAAGCTATAAATAATCCCTCCGGGGCTTCCTGCGCCGATGCCATTAAAAAACCAAAAATTAAATAAATTAAGGAAACCATTTTCTTCATAATATCGATTTATTGCTGTAAAATTAAACCTGTGAAAGAATTTATTTAATCATCAAATGACCATTAACAGAAAATTGTTTTTTGCATACATTTGAGCCCTCAAAACAACTAAATCAAAATCATCATGAAATCCAGCCATAAAGAAAGCTATTTTGTAAAACTCCTGATCGGGTTTTCGTCCATTCTCGGAAGTATCATCCTCATCTTTTATTCCATATTCGAACTCCGTAAAGACAGTGACTGGTATTTCTGGGCAATCGT
>CAZQGZ010000185.1:0-2329 GCA_964592935.1 uncultured Chitinophaga sp.
GTTGCGGCTGTCCAGGTGACCGCTGATAATAAAGATGCGGTCATCCTTTGCATCTGTGCCTTTTAATGTGGCAACGACATTACCCAGCAACGTGTGTTTATCTACCCTTCGTCCATCCGGTTGCAATGTCACGGTGTCAATGAATGCTGTCATCCTTCCGCCGGAATTTTTTGCAAATTCGTTGAAGCGGCTCAATACCCAGTTGCGGGCAGCGCCGATACCCCGTCTGGGATCCTGTTGCGTACTGAGCGTGCTCCGGGTTCCGAAACTCACCATCTTCCTGACATAGGATTCCAGTGAATCCCTGGAAACTTCGTTCACCATTTTTTCGATCTGCGGATCACGATGTATAGCGGTCTGAGCTCTTATTGATGTATAAAATGTAAATAACGGGACAAGTATGATGAGCTTTTTCATTTCAAATTGTTTTGGACAATAAATGTAAGTAATCCCTTCCTGATAAAAAGGAAAATAAGCAATAAGGAATAAGAAATAAGAAATCAGAAAGTTTGATTCCTGCGAAGCCTGTTACTTTTTTATTTTTTACCTGCCTGCCGGCAGGCAGGTTTCTTATTCTTTATTTCTCATTTCCTTGGGGAAAAACAGTATATTTAAAAAAATTGTTTTCATGCCTGTAAAAGACCTCAGCGCCATTCATCACCTGATCAGCGACCTGTTTCACTGGCCCGCTTCTCCGGAAGAATGGAAGCAATACGAATTAAAACCGGAGCAAATTGATTTTTTCAGGCAATACGGTTTTCTCAGCGGCGTAAAAATGCTGGATGAAAAACAGGTCGGCATCATCAATGATGAGTTGGCAGCGATCGCAGACCCTTCCTTTCCCGGTCATCATTTGTTTTATGAATTTCATTCCAATGAATCAACGGATCCTTCCACCATACTTTTTCATGCATTGGGAGCCTGGCGCATTTCACCGGGGTTGCATGATGTGCTTTGGAATCCGCGGTTTTTGGTTGCAGCAAGTCAGTTGCTTGGAAATGTTCCGGTTCGTTTCTGGCACGACCAGTTATTCTGGAAACCACCCAAACGGGGAGGAGTGGTGGCCTGGCACCAGGACTATTCATACTGGACCCGTACAAAACCGGTGGCCCATCTTACCTGCTGGTGCGGGCTGGATGATTCAACAAAGGAAAACGGATGCCTTCAATATATTCCCGGTAGCCATCAATGGGGATTATTACCCAAACCGGTTATTGCGGGCGAATTGCAGGGCATCAGGGATTTTTTGAATGATGAACAAAAAAAAGAATTTGAAAACCCGGTATTCGCCGAAGTAAAAGCGGGGGAAGCTATCTTTCATCACCCGCTCACCCTTCATGGTTCCGGCGCCAATTCATCTGCAAGACCCCGCAGGGCTTTTGTGATCAATGTCGTTGCTGATGGTGTAATATCCGATTCCGATGAACCGTTGCTGGAAGGAGTTCCTGTGGTACCAAAGGGAGAGAAGCTGGAGGGGCAATTTTTTCCTTTGTTATTTAAAGAAAATTAGAAATGAGAAATCAGAAATAAGAAATGAGAAAGTGATGAACGTTCAGCAATTCATTTAACGTTTTTTATTTGTCATTTTATTATTAATGACCAGCCCAAAAATCAGAAATATGGAAGTATGAAAACGATCACTTTCTGATTTCTCATTCCTCATTCCTTATTTCTCATTACCATAACCATACTTCTCCTTCCATAAATTCTTCAGAAACTTTCTGATTTCATCCTCCCTCGCATTCTTACCCGGCTCATAAAAGGTTGTGCCGGAAATTTCACCGGGTAAATATTCCTGCGTTGAAAAATTGTTTTCATAACTATGGGAGTATTCATAATTTTTTCCATAACCCATATTCTTCATCAGCCGGGTGGGTGCGTTGCGGATATGCAATGGCACCGGCAGATCCCCGGTTTTGATGACCATCTCACGGGCCGCATCAATGGCAGCGCAGGCGGCATTGCTTTTCGGGCTTGATGCCAGGTAAGTGGCGCATTGTGATAAGATGATGCGGGATTCCGGGTAGCCGATTTTCTGAACGGCTTCAAATGTTGTATTTGCCAGCACCAATGCGGTGGGATTGGCATTGCCGATATCTTCACTGGCCAGTATCACCATTCGTCGGGCAATGAATTTCACGTCTTCACCTCCTTCGATCATCCGGGCCAGCCAGTACACGGCTGCATTCGGATCGCTGCCCCGTATGGATTTGATAAACGCGGAGATGATATCGTAATGCTGTTCACCGCTTTTATCATATAATGCAATTTTTTTTTGCGCCACATCCATGACCATTTCATCCGTGATCTTTAAGGTGTCAGACGCCCC
>CAZQGZ010000185.1:2429-3643 GCA_964592935.1 uncultured Chitinophaga sp.
CCCCGGAAGCGTCAGACACGATCTCCAGCAGGTTCAGCAATTTTCTTGCGTCACCACCCGAGATATTTATTAATGCCGACGTTTCCTTCAGTTCAATTTTTTTGGTCTTCAGGAACACATCTTTCTTAATTGCAGTTTGCAGCAACCTGACCAGTTCTGGTTCATTCAGGGGTTTCAGTACATACACCTGGCATCGGCTGAGCAGGGCGCTGATGACTTCAAAGGATGGATTTTCTGTCGTGGCGCCGATCAGTGTGATGATCCCTTTTTCCACCGCGCCCAGCAATGCATCCTGTTGTCCCTTGTTGAAACGGTGTATCTCGTCAATAAATAAAACAGAGCCGGGTTTTGATCTTGCTTCTTCGATCACTTCCCGCACATCTTTTACACCCGAGCTGATAGCGCTGAGCTGGAAAAACGGAACTTTTAATGTTTGAGAAATGATATGGGCGATCGTGGTTTTGCCGGTGCCCGGTGGTCCCCAGAAGATCATGGAGGGAATTTTTCCCTGTTCGATCGCCGTGCGCAGGATACTTCCTTTGCCAACGAGATGTTCCTGTCCCACTAAATCATCCAGTGAATCGGGGCGTATGCGTTCGGCTAATGGCACATGGGAATTCATGGACTCAAGGTAACAAAAAGTTGCGGGTGAGTGGCTGGCGGCTTTAGAGGTATTTATGCAAAAGTTATAAAGGCCACGAATGACACGAATTACACGAATGAATGCAATTAAATACAAATTAATTGCCTTCGGCAATAGTCAAAATGGGTCGGGAGTTCGTGGAATTCAAGTATTTAATTATTTTAAAAAAATGACACCAGCACATTGAGAAATCAATTCGTGTTATCCGTGTAACCTGCCGGCCGGCAGGCGGGTTCGTGGCCTTTGTATTTTTAAGTCTGTTCTTTGGATGAAATTTCTCATCTCTTTCCTCTTTTCTCTTTTTTCTCCTTCGCGAAGCGAAAGGAGAACCTCTTAGCAAAAAAAACCCGGCATTTTCGGGCCAGGCTGATTAAAGCTTCTTAAATATTGTTATGGATCAATAATCGTTATGTTTTTAACTAAGAGGTTATCCCTTCGGGATAAAAAAGAGGAAAAGAGATAAAGAGCTAAAAGGTTATCCCTTCGGGTTTAAAATATGATTCAAAGTTTTTTCAAATAATCTCCCCAACGAAGCCCCCCTTTTTTATTTCTTATTTTTTATTCTTTATTT
>CAZQGZ010000185.1:3743-6261 GCA_964592935.1 uncultured Chitinophaga sp.
ATAATCTCCCCAACGAAGCCCCCCTTTTTTATTTCTTATTTTTTATTCTTTATTTTTTATTTCCACCCCTTCGGGATAAAAAAGAGGAAAAGAGATAAAGAGCTAAAAGGTTATCCCTTCGGGTTTAAAATATGATTCAAAGTTTTTTCAAATAATCTCCCCAACGAAGCCCCCCTTTTTTATTTCTTATTTTTTATTCTTTATTTCTTTTTTCTCCTTCGCGCAGCGAAAGGAGAACCTCTTAGCCTAATTCACATTGGCATTCAGAAAAGCAACGATCTTATCAAATGAATCTGTCAGGTTGGATCCTGTCCATCCATGACTTTCCGTTGGATAAAATACATATTGGTTGACAACACCCGCTGTCTGCAAACGGGTTTTCAGCAATACGGATTGTGAAGGGGAAACAACAATATCGGCGCCACCCTGGAGTATGATGGTTGGGGGGCTTTGTGCAGTTATAAAATTAACCGGGCTTGATTGCTGGTACATGGCAGGCAGGGTGATTGGAGTGCCCCCGGTAACCTGTATCAAAAGAAGTGGCACCAGCGGGTTGGGTGGATTATTGTACATGTCCACGAGTTCGGTCGGGCCAAAAAAATCAACCACTGCCTTTATCCTGACAGGTGTGGTGTTCTTATAAGCATGCAGTAAAGAAAGATGACCGCCGGCGCTGGCTCCGAGCAGGACAAATTTATCGCTGATCCCATATTCACTTCTTTTGCTGTAAATAAAATCAATCGCAGCCTTCACATCATTTTCCTGCGTGGGAAAAAGGTTGGCAGTTCCGGAAGCAAGCCGGTAGTTGATATTAAAAATGGCATAGCTTGACATCCTTCGTTTTAACGTATCCACATAAGGTGTAAAATCCGCCTTATCTCCCTGGTTCCATCCTCCCCCATGGATCAGGATGATCACTTTGGTGGCGCCGGTGCTCCGGCCGGCCGGCAGGTAGACATCCATTTTTTGTGCGGCATCCGTTCCATAGGATACATTCAATTCCGTTTTTTCCGGTACGACAACCGGCCCCGGCGGAAGAGGATCGGTTGTTTTTTCCTTTTGGCAGGAGAAAAGGATAACGGTCGCTGCTAGAATAAATAGCCGGGTTTTCATGTATTATTTTTTAAATAATCCGATAAATATATTGCTTTTCTTATAAATAATTGCTTGTGAAAAAAACTATGATGAACTAATTCCTTTGCAGGTTGCCAGGCCGGGTTCAAAAATTGAGGCTGATAGCAACAAAACCCTATAAGCGGTATTGGATTCAGATATTAAAAATATACCATTTGGTTATGGGCCCGGATGAGACAATACACGGATGGATATATGCCCGTGATTGGCACGCTTCCCATTAAACTTTTACCTGTTATTGATGTCTTTTCCGGGTCGATGGAAATACCTGATACAGACCAATAATATCGGGTCCGGGTGAACGGAAATAACAATTTGCCAAATCACTTCTTTTCACGAATTTTACGAACTTGTCCATGACAGGTTATTGGCATGGAAAATTGTTTTATAAGATAGCCAATTGACTGAAAATTACCTGTTTAATGTCAAAAATATCTAACCCGACTAACTGCATGAATAATCAGAAAACAGAAAAATTTTTTTGCCTGGGAAAAGGCCGGCTTAAGCTGGCCCTGATAATCATGATGGGTGTGATTGCTTTTTCTTCCTGCAAGACACCGCAGACCGCTTATTATTTTAAAACCCTGCCCCGGGATACCAGCATTCAATCATCGGTATTCCGGATGTCGGAATCAAGGATAAAGAAAAACGACCAGCTGGCGATCAATTTCAGCAGCCTGAACCCTGCCGAAGATGTAACCTATAATGCGGCTGCCGGAGTCGGTGCTGCAACCGCGGCAACCGGTTCTTCGGGTAGCGGTGGGGGTTATCTCGTGGATGCGCAGGGTAATATTCAACTGCACAGGCTTGGATCAGTCCACGTGGAAGGCATGACAAGGGCGGAGCTGAAAAATAAACTGCAAAAAGATATTGAGCCTTATTTAAAGGACGCAATTGTTACAGTCAGGTACCTGAACCACCGGGTATCGGTGATGGGTGAAGTGGTAAGGCCCGGCCCGGTGCAGATGCCCGAAGAAAGGTTATCTGTTTTGGAAGTCCTGAGTGCCAGCGGCGATGTGACAAATTTTGCCCGGCGGAATAATATCCTCGTCATCCGGGAAACGGAAAAAGGAAAAGAATTGAAACGGCTCAACCTCGAGGATCATTCTATATTTACTTCGGAATGGTACTGGCTGCAGCCCGACGATGTGGTGTACGTGGAACCGAGTGAGAAAAAACTGAACGAAGAAAAAAGAAATAAAACACAGCAAACCGTTGGATTGATCATCTCCGGTATATCCCTTGCCGTGATCATATTGGACAGAGTGATCAAATAAACCACCTTATCCTGATTATGAGTGAACAGGAATTTTTTAAAGAACGAACCGAAACCAACCAGCTTGTACAGGTACTCCAAAGGTATCTTCCTTTCTGGCCCCTCTTT
>CAZQGZ010000186.1:0-6068 GCA_964592935.1 uncultured Chitinophaga sp.
CAATAATGGTCCACCCGGTGCAACCAGTAATACATGAAGTCTTCGAAAACAAGGAGGATCACCCAGTATAGCCAGGGGATCCGGATGGGTTCTGCGATCCTGATATCGTAAAAAAAGGTCAGCACGAGCCCGACAGAAACTACACGGAAAAGAAGGTCCAGCACGCCGTTTAGCAGCATGAAATAGATATTCTGCGCGGTATCTTTTAATGAGTAAGTGTCTTGTTTCCGGAGTTTGCTGATAAATAATTCCAGGCCGATCACCAGCAGGTAGAGCGGGGTAGTGATCAGGATCAGCAGTTGTTCGCGGGCGGTTCCCATGCAGTAAAAATAGTCATACCAGTCAAATCGGTCAAATGGGTCATATCAGTCAAAGCAGCCACCTATGATCCATTTGACTGATATGACTTTTATGACTGATATGACTTATTGTATCTTGCGGCATGGCAAAAGACCTGCTTACCAACTGGGAGAAAAAATCGGGTGAACGGCAAAAAGAGTATAAGAAGTTTCTGCACCGGGCCAACAAGAATAAAGTGCTGAAGCAATTGCCCGCCCTGAACGAGGAAGCATTTGCCAAAATTGATTGCCTGCAATGCGCCAATTGCTGTAAGAATTATTCTCCCCGCTTTACACCACCGGATATCAAACGTATCAGTAAACACCTGGGCATGAAGGAAGGAGATTTCCGTGATACCTACCTGCGGGTGGATGAGGAAGGGGATAATGTGTTGAAGGAAATGCCCTGTGCTTTCCTGGGTGCTGATAATTACTGCAGCATCTACGAGGTACGGCCTGCAGATTGTGCGAGGTTTCCTTATATGGATGATGATTTTATGCTGAAGCGGCAGCCGTTGGCGCTGAAAAACTCCTCTTTCTGTCCCATCACTTATTTTGTTTTGGAAAAACTGATCGAAGCGGAGAGGGGGAAATAGATTTCTTCGTACCTTCTGTGGCTAAAACAAAAACCTATGCCACGCTATGTAATTGAAAGAGAATTGCCGGGGGCCGGCAAACTCAATGCAGAAGAACTTCATGGTATCTCGCAGAAATCCTGCGGAGTGATCAGGGAACTGGGCCCTTCCATCCAATGGGTGGAAAGCTTTGTTACAGAAGACAAGATCTATTGTATCTATAATGCGCCTAACAAGGAGATATTAATGGAACATGCCAATAAGGGAGGCTTCCCGGCCAACCGTATCGAGGAGATCAGGAATGTGATAAGCCCGGTGACGGCGGAATGATCTGCTTTTAAAAAGTGGCTGTGTATGCTGTGAATAACGGGTGACCAAACCAGTACTTAATCCTTAATACACCGCACGGACAAACCGTTACTCTTGAAAGTATTTGTCCAGCCCAAAAAAGGCGAGTCATGACGCAGGCTGCGGAAGGATGCATATAGAGGATTACCGGATGTTTCAGTGGCACTCCACCAGAAACCAAAAAAACGGATACCCCAAAAAGGATTGGGATAGGCGCCTGGACTTTCCCGGATCCCGCCGGGCAGACCGCCAAAACCACTGCTGTTATCCCCGCCGGTATTGGGGCTGAACCAGTATTGTGTTCCGGAGCTTTTCATTTTTCCTCCGGCAACCATATAATCTCCGAGGAAATAATGAAGGGCGAACCATTCCTCGTCGGTCGGGATATGCCAGCCGGACGGGGCAATTCCTTTTGGATCGCTGACCGCTGACCAGTTATAGAGGTGGCCATAAACGTTGGCATTACTGTCTTCGTTCATATAATTGCAATAGGCGCCCGAAACCATGTTTTGCCATTGGGCCTGGTCTACGACCTTCGGGATCGGGTCGCCGTTCCTGTACCGGGTGACCTGCAGGTTTTCAACCATCCATACCTGGTTGCCGATTGTAACAGTGGTATAGATATTCCCGTCAATGTCTGTCACCGTTTCATTTATTTCCTCTTTTTTACAATTGAAAAGTGTGGCAGCTGTGAAAATATACAGTAATGTAAGCGGTGCTTTCATGGGAGATGAGTTACACTTGCCAAACTGAAATTAATGAAGGAGATGTTTTATCTCCGCGACAGGTTAACGATTTAACAAAAACTTACTTGCCGGTCAGCTCATCATAAGCCGCCTCCAGCGGCCGCTTGATCCCGTCCTTTTTCCACTCTTCCCCACCGGGAATGAGGGTGGCTTTAAGGATCTCTTCTTTTGATTTGCCGGCTTTAATTTCTTCTTCCACAAACTTCAGCACATTGCCGAGATAGTCACGGAATTTACTCAGGTCATCCATGGTGCCCGTGACTTTGTAACCGGTGGCAGCATGGCCATAAATATAGATTGTTTCTTGATCGAATTTATTCAGCGCTTTGTTCAGCACTTCGATCCAGCTTTTGATACTGGCGCCGGCTCCCCGGTCGACATAGGGATGCCGGCGGTTGAATACCAGGTCGCCGCAGTGCACAATATTGGCATGCTGGAAATGGATAAAGCTGTCGCCATTGGTATGACCCGGTCCAAAATGGTACAGGCATATTTTTTCCTTTCCGGTCTTCTGGCACCAAACACTGCCAAAGGTCTGGTCGGGATAAAGCTGTTCTTCTTCTGATTTGTTTTTTTTCGCCGAATTTTCCTGGTTGATCTTCGAATTCTCATGCGCCAGGACATGATCAACAATTCCCTTGAAGGAAATATTACCGCCGCTGTGATCTCCGTGGTGATGGGTATTGATCAGCAGTTTGAACTGTTTCTCACTCCGTTTTTTCAATTCATCGATCAGGTGTTTTGCCGTGTCGGGAAACTGTGAATCCACCACGACGATACCTTTTTTGGATAAAAGGAAGGCAACGGTTCCGCCTCTTTCTTCAAAGATGCCGATATCATTGCGCAGCATTGTGATCTTCCAGGGCTCCTGTACAAAAGAGGATAAGATCTTTTGCTGTGCGATCGTCAGCGCACCGATCGTGAGGCAGGAGTTTTTTATAAAAGAACTGCGATTCATGAAAAAAAATTAAGGGGGTTAAAAACTAAAACTCAGCTTATCTTCTTTAATGACCAGGTACCGGTTATAACCGAAACTGGTGTAATAAAGACTGACCATAAAAAATGGAATGATCAGCCAAAAAATGAAAACAATCCCATAGAAATATCTCGCAATTAAATGAACGGCCAGGAGCCCCATTTCGATTGCCAGCAGGGTATTGGCATATTTATACGGTTCCACAGCAACCGTATAGGTTTCATTATCCGAAATAGTAAAACTGTGTTTATTGCTTCCGCACCAGTCCAGTTTGGCCTTAAGGGTATGCTGTCCCCCTGTTACGGTGAATTCCTCCATATCGCCGTTCGCGATCGTGCCGATCTTATGATCGTCAAGGTATAAACCAATATTTCTCATGTTGTTTATCCACCGGCTTTTTCTTTTTACGATCAACCTGGCCATAAAGACGGATTGAAATTTTAGCGAATTGAAGTTACAATTTTAATTTGCAACTATTTGCTTTGGTGAATTTTGAATTGAGTAGGAAAAATTAGATCTAAGTCACCCCTGTAGGGGGCTTTAATATTCAAACTTCCTCAGCCCCGGCGCCTTAAACCATGTTATGATCACAACGATCAGTGTCATAAACCCTCCGAATATCACAGATGGCACTGTGCCCATGGCCTTTGCCATGAAGCCGCTTTCAAACTGGCCGAGTTCATTGCTGCTGTTGATGAACATGGAGTTCACGCTCGAAACACGTCCCCTCTTGTCATCGGGAGTAGTGAGTTGCAGAACAGTACCGCGGATGATAACACTGATCCCGTCCAGCATACCGGCGATCATCAATGCAATGAATGAAAGCCAGTACCATTTTGACATACCAAATAAAATGATACAGATCCCAAAACCCGCCACGGCATACAGGAGCCGGTAACCCTGCTTTCGTTTCATGGGCCAGATGGTCAGTGTAGTGATCATCAGTACCGATCCGATATCCATGGCGGCATTGAGCCAGCCAAAACCAATGGGACCTACTTTTAAGATATGATCGGCGAATTCCGGAATCAGGGCAACGGCTCCCCCGAAAAGTACAGCGAACAGGTCGAGCGAAATAGCACCCAGCATGATCTTGTTATTATACACAAAGCGGAGTCCTTCTTTCACGCTTTCCCATGCATTCAAATCACGGTTGGAAACGGCCACCGGTTTCTTTTTGATGAGGGAGATGAGTAATGCGGCGATCAGTACATACCCGAGGATAATATAAAATGTGATATGCACGCCAAACCAGGCGATAAAGAAACCGGCGGAAGCATGACCGGTGATGGAAGCCGCCAGCCAGGTGGAGGAACTGATATTGGCGGCAAAATGCAGGATATCCCTTGGTACCAGTTGAGAAATGATCGCGTTGGTAGCCGGTCCGGTAAAAGCGCGGATGGCGCCGGTGCAAAAAATTACGCCGTAAAAAAACAATTGAGGTGAACGGGTGCTGACATTACTTTCGAACCAGGCGGAGGTTATAAAAATAAGTGCGATGACACAGAGCGAATAAGTTAGCACGCCTTTGAGCAGCAACGTTCGCTTATCCGATTTATCGATCACGTGCCCGGCATAAAGGGCGAGCAGGAAAACGGGGATGAATTCGGAAAGTCCGGCAAGGCCGATGGAAAAAGAGCTTTGCGTAAGCTTGAATAATTTATAGGCGGCCACCGTACCCAGCATGCGCAGGGCCATGATGAGAAAATAGTGGGCAATGATAAACAAACGGAATTCTTTATGTTGAAGGGGGCTGAGAGAACCGGACTGTAGTAATGGCGACATTTCTTCAAAGATAAAGCGAATGAGTGCTTTTACGGTAATGTCAGGAAGTGTTGCCCGTCTTCATACTCTTTGTTCAGGGCTTCAATGATCACCTGCAGGTGTTTCTCGTTTCCCAGGAAATCAGCATTGGTGGTGTCAATAAAGAGCGTTTTGATATTGTGCTGTTTGATATAATGCGTATACGTTTCCTGGATATTGAAAAGGTAATCATCCGGGATATTCTGTTCGTAAGCGCGGTTCCGTTTTTTGATATTCGCCTGCAGTTTGGATACCGGGGCGTGCAGGTAGATCAGTATATCGGGTTGTACCAGTTGCTGGTGGATAATGTCAAATAACCGCTGGTAGAGCCGGAACTCATCATCGGGTAATGTCACTTTTGCAAAGAGCAGGCATTTGGTGAACAGGTAATCGGAAATGGTCAGGCTCTGAAAAAGGTCTTTTTGCTGGATCAGGTCTTTCTGCTGCTTGTACCGCTCGGCCATGAAGAAAAGCTCCACCGGGAAAGCATATTGTTGCGGGTTCTCATAGAACTTGGGAAGAAAAGGGTTGTCGGCAAATTCCTCCAGCACCAGCCGGGCATTGTAATGCTTGCTCAGCAGGTGGGCCAGGGTGGTCTTGCCGGCGCCGATGTTTCCTTCTATTGTAACAAAGTGATAATTCATTTTTCAGGCCACAGAGGACCACAGAGTAAGAGAGAGCCACAGAGCTATGATCTGGGTATTAATCTCTTTATTCCTGCAGTTAGTTTTAACACGTTAAAGTTAATAATGAGCCCGACTTCTGCTCCTGACAATTTTAAATAAGTTAAAGTCTGTGCTACATGTACATCTGCTATAGCTTCCACCATTTTTATTTCCACTACCACTTTTTTTTCTACCAGCAGGTCCAGACGGTAACCCTGTTCGAGATGAATCTCTTTATAAATTAAAGGCATTGGCAATTGCCTTTCAACAAACAGCCCGGTTTTCACCAGTTCATAAAAAACACAGGCTTCGTAAGTGGATTCAAGCAAACCCGGTCCAAGTTGTTTGTGGACTTCAATCGCACAACCAATAATGATTTCAGTGATTTTGTTGATCTCCATACTCTGCGGTTCTCCCCATCTCTGCGGCCCTCTGTGGCCTTTCTTATACGCAAAGAAATGGGAAAACCGAATACTATAATTCAGATTTTCTTCACAAAAAGTTGATCTTTACAATCTTCCAGCAATTGAGCGATCTTTTTGTTCATCACCGGGTGTACAAGCCCGGGGGCGATCTCTGCCAGTGGTAATAAGGCAAAACGGCGGTTGGGCAGTTCG
>CAZQGZ010000187.1:0-6057 GCA_964592935.1 uncultured Chitinophaga sp.
TTCTTAACATCTGGATCTAACCAGTCACCAATTGTAACAAGAGCCAGCCCATTTTTAAATGGGTATACGTCATCGTATTTGGGTTGAATGACCCATTCATTTTTGTTATTGATGTAACCATGTTTGCCATTCATCTCTTTTTCAGCCAACCCGTCAAAAAAGATAGCAGGATATTCATCACTATAAGGTTTCACCATTTGTCCCTGGCGGTTGATGACCGCCCATTTCCCATATTTTTTTACGACCGCAAATCCATCACTATAGAAATCGGAACAAATTTCATACAGGAAGGGTATTACTTCTTTACCTGTTTTATCAATAAATCCGGATTGAGAAGTTTGTCCAACCTTCCTGGTTACAGCACAGAGACCGTTTTGAAATCCCTGAAGCGAGACTTCATCCCAGGTGAAAGGAATGACCAGTTGGCCTGTTTTGTCAATGAAGCCCCATTTTTCATTTTGCTTGACCGCAGCCAACCCTTCGCAAAAATAATTGGCGACTTTATAAAACGGGGAGATTAACTGTCCGGATTTATTGATAAATGCTACATTTCCCAGGTGGCTGGATCTGTCATTTACCATTGCGATACCTTCTTTAAAACTGTAACAAAAATAAGGAAGACTGATCACAACCTGGTTCTGTTTATTGATATATCCATCCTTACCTGGTAAAGAAAAAGCGGCAAGTTCTTCCGAAAAAGATTCCAGACTGGAATATTTTAAAGGTATTATCTCCTGCCCGGATCTGTTAATAAAACCCGTGTTTCCCGGTTCTCCATATTTATCAAAATCACTTACTCTTGCCAGTCCATCAGTAAATAAACCAGCCTCTGCAAATTCACGGGTGATCACCGGTTTCATATTCCAGTCAACATAAATATAGGATCCATTTTTTTTAAGATAAGGTATGGGGTCGTTGATGGCTGGTTGAACAACCGGGTTAGTTATCTTGGTAACCGGGTTATCTGAATTCATTTTACCAGGGAGCACCAGGCGAAACCCGAATGAAGAATTTCCAAAATGAGGATAATAACACCAGCGATAAGTTACCCTTAATTCCGTTGTGTCAGTTGTGGCATAACTTCCTCCACGCAATGTTCGTTCGGAGTAAAAGGGATCTGTTGGACCAGTTGGATCAACTGCAATACTTTTCTTATAGTAATCATGATCACACCTGTCCGCACACCATTCCCAGACATTACCGGTCATGTCATACAGGCCCAGTTGATTGGGTTTCAATTTTCCCACTTCTTCCGCACAGGGAAAACCACGAGGGAATAATTTTTTGTCTTCACATTTGTAAAAGCTATCACACCATTTATTATTATCTGAAGTCCAGGCTATTCTTTTCAAATCATTACTTCCGCTATAGAGATATTCGGTGTTATAATTATTCCCGCCTTTTGCGGCATATTCCCATTGTGCTTCAGTTGGAAGGCAATAGTTTTTCCCAGTTAAGTTATTGAGGTTTTTGATAAATTCATTGGCCGCATTCCACGATATTTCGTCAATAGCAGTTTCAGCAGGAAGATTTCTGAATCCACAGGTTTCTTCCTTTTCATTCATGATCGCCTTCCACTGTTTACGTGTTACTTCGTATTTGCTGATATAAAAACTGCTGAGTGTAACACGGTGTACCGGTTTTTCAAAATCAGTACCATTGTCACTCCCCATATTAAAACTACCTCCTTCAACATATACCATGTTCTTTTCAATTTCGTCAGTAATTTTTTTGAGAGGGTTTTGCTGAACATCCTGCTTTTCTTTTATGACAGGTTTTTCTGCTTCTGAAACAGGATTATTTTCTTTAATACGGAATTGCTTTCCTTTTTTATCAATATAAAATTTAATAATCTTTCCATTTTCATTTAATTCAGTCCAGGATATACCATCCAGAAAATTCCCGGCTTTATCATAGTATGGTGGAATGACAATTAATCCTTCTTTATTGATAAATCCCCATTTCCCGCTGATATTCACTGAAGACAATCCTTCAGAAAAATTCCCGGCATCTTCATAAATATTTTTGATTACCCATTGACCTGTTCTATCAATAAAACCCCATTTCCCGTTTTGTTTAACCCGGGCAAGTCCTTCAGAAAAACTATAGGCGTCATCAAATATGTTTTGAATTACCCAATTCTGAGTTTTATCAAAATAACCCCATTTGCCATCTTTTTTAACTGCAGCTATCTTTTCAGAAAAAGGTTCAGAATCTTCATAAACAGCTGGTATTAACAGTACTCCATTTTTATCAATAAAACCCCACTTTCCATTCATTTTTACGGCGGCGAGACCTTCAGTAAAACTGAGGACATATTCATAAATTGGAGGTATTTGTATTGTTCCATTTTTGTCAATAAATCCCCATTTCCCTCCGATTGAAACTCTGGCCAGCGATTCAAAAAAGAAACCACAAACATCATGTACTATCGGAATAATAAGTTTACCGGTTTTATTTACAAAGCCCTTCTTCTCTTTAATTCCCACTATCCCGGCCCCATCTTTAAAAGTATTAGCAAAGTCATAAATTGCCGGGACCACCAGTTTGTATTGCCGGTTAATAAAGCCCCATTTCCCGTTTATTTGTACAAGGGCCATATCTTCTACAAACTGATAAGCAATATCATATTGGGTACTATTGACGGGTTTTAAATTCCTGTCGGTATATATGTATTTCCCGTTGCTCAGCAAACAGGGAACTGGAGTGGTTAATTTAGTATTCTTTTGTGCCGAACTGTTTAATGCGGTAAATCCGAGGAATATAACAGCCCATTTTCTCATAACAAATAATTGTATAAGACAGAAAATGAAAGCTCCTTTTATGAATGACTTAATGTCGCAAATTGATAAGCTAATTTAAAGGTAAAATATCTTTTTTATAACCATTTGAAAAGCTAAGCCGTCAGTTTTATCCACAACGCGTTCATTTCTAAAACTCAGCCCATTATTTTCCGCTATTTCCCCTACCTTTGCACCTCCAAAATATAAAGGGTAATTTATCATGGCTGACTTAAAATTTCAAAGAAACTTTGGTATTGCGGCACATATTGACGCGGGCAAAACCACGACGACGGAACGTATCCTTCGCTACACCGGTATGATCCATAAGATCGGTGAGGTACATGATGGCGCTGCCACGACAGACTGGATGGAACAGGAAAAAGAAAGAGGGATCACCATTACTTCGGCTGCGGTCAGTTGTCAGTGGAATTTTCCGACGATCAAAGGAAAAGCAACTCCCGAAACAAAAAAATATGCGTTTAATATCATAGATACGCCCGGTCACGTTGACTTCACGGTTGAAGTTGAACGGTCCATGAGAGTACTGGATGGTTTGATCGCTTTATTTTCTGCAGTGGATGGTGTGGAACCACAATCAGAAACCGTATGGCGTCAGGCTAACCGCTATAACGTTCCCAGGATCGGTTTTGTAAATAAAATGGACCGTGCCGGCGCCGACTTCCTGATGGTTGTCAAGCAGGTGAAGGAGATGCTGGGTTCCAAAGCGGTGCCGCTTCAATTGCCTATTGGTGCAGAAGATGATTTCAAAGGGGTTGTTGACCTGATCAAAATGAAGGGGATCATCTGGCATATGGAAACCGAAGGGATGACCTTTGATGAAATTGATGTGCCGGCCGATATGCTCGAAGAAGCGAATGAATGGCGGGCCAGTTTGGTGGAAGCGGTGGCGGAATATGATGATAAACTGCTTGAAAAATTCTTTGAAGATCCGAATTCCATTACGGAAGACGAAGTGCACGAAGCAATCCGGAAAGCAACCATTGATCTTTCCATCGTACCGATGATGTGCGGTTCATCTTTTAAAAATAAAGGGGTGCAAACAGCTCTCGATGCAGTTTGCCGTTATCTTCCTTCTCCGTTGGATATTGAAGCCGTGGAGGGAATCAACCCGGATACCGGTGCAACGGAAAAAAGGAAACCGGATGCGAAAGAACCTTTCTCCGCGCTTGCTTTTAAAATCATGACCGATCCTTTTGTCGGGCGCCTGGCATTCTTCCGGGTTTATTCCGGTCACCTGGATGCGGGATCCTATGTATTAAATGTACGAAGCGGGAAGAAAGAACGGATCAGCCGGATCATGAAGATGTTTGCCAACAAACAGAACCCGATTGATTTCATTGAAGCGGGTGATATCGGCGCAGCAGTCGGATTTAAAGAAATAAAAACGGGTGATACACTTTGTCATGAAGACCACCCGATCACATTGGAAAATATGTTTATCCCGGAGCCGGTTATTTCGGTTGCAGTCGAGCCGAAAACCCAGGCCGACGTGGATAAAATGGGAATGGCGATCTCGAAACTGGTGGAAGAAGATCCCACACTCCGCGTAAGAACTGATGAAGAAACCGGGCAAACCATTCTTTCCGGTATGGGAGAATTGCACCTGGAGATCATCGTTGACAGGATGAGGAGAGAATTTAAAGTGGAAGTAAACCAGGGGGCACCCCAGGTAGCTTATAAGGAAGCATTCACAACAACCATTGAACACCGGGAAATACTCAAAAAGCAAACCGGTGGTCGTGGTAAATTCGCTGATATTGTTTTTGAAATCGGTCCTGTTGATGCAGACTGGCAGGCTGAAAACCCGGATAAACATTACCAGTTCGTGAATGACCTGTTTGGAGGATCCATTCCCCGTGAATATGTTCCGGCCATTCAGAAAGGTTTTGAACAGTCGATGACAACCGGTGTACTGGCAAGCTACCCGGTTGCCAATATGAAGATCCGTGTATTCGATGGAAGTTTCCACGCAGTGGACTCTGACTCTATGTCTTTTGAATTATGTGCCAAAGGAGGTTTCCGCCATGCAGCAGCAAAAGCCAAACCGGTATTGCTGGAACCCATCATGAAAATGGAAGTGGTGACCCCGGAACAATACATGGGTGATGTAACGGGTGACCTGAACCGCCGCCGCGGGATCATGGAAGGAATGGATAGCCGCAACAATGCACAGGTGATCAAGGCAAAAGTACCATTGAGTGAAATGTTTGGTTATGTGACACAGCTTCGTTCCATGTCATCCGGAAGAGCATCCTCTACCATGGAATTTTCTCACTATGCTCCTGCTCCGGCTTCAATTGCGGAGGAAGTGATTGCAAAAGTGAAGGGGAAAGTAAGTGCATAAATAATCTATTTTATAGAAATGAAATCCCGGTCTTTGAGCCGGGATTTTTTTTATGCTACATGTTATTGTTATTATATTCTTTCCTCAACGGGTCATTGAATACATAAAATAATCCAAAAGCGGAAGTGACCAACGTGATCAGGTAAAAAAGCAGGCTGATGACCACAGAGGTTTCCTGTGCCAGCCCAAAAAATGTTGAACCTTCCAGGAAAACCAGTTCCCGCGCACCCAGCCCACCGATTGTTAAGGGTAATACTGCTACTACCGAAGAAATAAGAAATATAAAAACATAGGATGTGATATGGGCGGGGATACCCATTGCCGCCATGATCAGATAAACACAAATTACCTGTGATGCCTGTACCAATATCCCGAGTAAAAGCGTTGGCAGAAAGCTGCTGACAAAATCTTTCAGCCAGTATTTAATGATAAAATAAAAAGCCATCACGGCCAGTATTGCACCGGCAACGATCATAGCGATATATAAATTATTTTTTAAAACCACTACAGCATAAACAGCCAATACCAGGCCCAGTCCCAGCAATCCGCTGAAACGGTCAAGCAGAACAGCCGCCGTTGTTTTTTTGTAGGATACTTTATATTTTTTTGTCAGCAGGATCACCTTGTATGCATCACCGCTGATGGAACCGGGAAGAAATAAATTATAAAACATGCCCAGCCAGTATAATTTAATATTTTGTATGGCAGGTAAACGAATATCAATATTGCTGAAATAAATATTGAGCCGGATGGCAGCGATCCATTTTGAAATGATAAAAGCGATCCATGCCAGCACCAAATAAAACCCGTTTGCCTTTTGAACAGCAGCCCCGGCTTTTTCAAAGTCAATTTTACCCGAAACATACCAGAGACAGGCAACGGTAACCGCTATTTTCAGCAGCCATTTCA
>CAZQGZ010000188.1:0-6008 GCA_964592935.1 uncultured Chitinophaga sp.
TGGCAACCGGAAAATGATGGGTCTGAACAATATCGAACTCATCAGCGACCGCCCCCTTGACCTGAATTTAAAAGAGATCAAAGAATGTCTTAAACTTTTCCCCGACCGGGCCATGGTTGTGTCCCTGATGGCCGATAATGACCGGGAGAGCTGGCATGAACTCATAAATAAAGTGCAGGATACCGGGGCACATGGACTGGAACTGAATTTCGGTTGTCCGCATGGCATGACCGAAAGAGGTATGGGTGCTGCCGTGGGACAGGATCCCGAGATCGCCTGCATGGTGGTGGAATGGGTGATGGAAGCAGCAACCATTCCTGTTATAACTAAACTTACACCGAATGTTCATTCTGTTGTACCAACAGGCAGATCAGTTGTGAAAGCTGGCACGAATGCATTGTCATTGATCAATACCATTCAATCCGTAACCGGGATCGACCTGGATACATTGGTTCCTAATCCGTATGTAGCAGGTAAATCGGTGTTTGGTGGTTATTGCGGCCCGGCCGTAAAACCCATTGCGCTGAAGATGTTAACTACCATTGCGCAGGATGAATTAACCAAAACTGTTCCCATCTCCGGTATCGGCGGTATCAGCACCTGGAAAGATGCCGTGGAGTTTATGTTGCTTGGCGCAAGCAATGTACAGGTTTGTACGGCAGCAATGAAGCATGGATTCAGAATAGTAGAAGACATGATCGAAGGATTGAACAACTGGATGGATGAGAAAGGATTTAAAACGCTGGATGATTTTATCGGTAAGTCGGTTAATACCATCACGCACTGGGAAGATCTCGATATCAACTATCATCATATCGCCAAAATCAACCAGGATAAATGTATACACTGCGGGCTTTGTTATATCGCCTGTGAAGACACTTCTCATCAATCGATCAACCTTGCCTATGGCAAACCTTATAACACTTATACGGTAAAAGAAAAAGAATGTGTGGGCTGCAATCTTTGCATGCTCGTATGCCCGGTTGATAAATGCATTACCATGGAGGAACACCGGGTGGCGCCGGAATATTTGAATTGGGTAGAATTTCAAAAGCGGGGACTACCGTTGAACGATCATTAATTATCATCCTGCCTGCACCGACCAATGTTGTGTGAGAGAAACGGAGGATTGATTGAGTGGCCTGTCCGTAAACTATTTCAACAGCACAATGTACATTATGCGAAAATACCTTTTTACAATCTTCCTGTTGTTTTCTGCATGTATTTCTTTTACCCAACCCCCTAATATCGACAGTTTGAAGCGGCTCCTGGTCAATTCAAAAGAGGATAGCAATAAGATTAGTTTAATGAATCGCCTGAGCTGGCTGGATGAAAGTTTTGAACGTAAGGTAAACTGGGCCAATGAGGGATTAATCCTGGCCAGGAAATTAAAAAACAGGAAATGGGAAGATAATTTCCTGACCAGGTTAGGCTCTATTTTTTGGGCTTCCAGCAATTATCCATTGGCCTTACATTATAACCTGGGCAGTTTAAAAATCAGGGAAGAGCTAAAAGATCCGGGTGCGATAGCGAGTTGTTATAACAATATAGGAAATTGTTATGTGGACCAGGGTGATTTCAAAAATGCACTTCTTTATTACTATAAAGCAGAGGTGATCAATCATAAAATCAACAACGATGACGGTATCATGACCGATGCCCTGAACATAGGCCGTACTTATATTAAAATGAAACAATACGACTCAGCCTTAAAGTATTTTAATATGAGTTATGAGATTGTAAACAATACGGCTGATAAATACAAAGGTGGTGCGGAGGCTTTAGCTGGGTTGGGTAATACACATTTGCAATTGGGGAACATCCCGCTCGCCAGGGAGTATTACAAAATGGGTATCCCCAAAGCGACATCCTACCAGGATTGGTTTTCGCTGGCTTTGTTATACCAGGGGATGGGAGAACTATTTGAAAAAACAAATGATATTGATTCTGCCGCACATTATGCCCATTTGGCTTTAGACCTGAGCCTGAAAAATAAAAACCAGCCTGTAGTGATCAGTTCGGCCTTATTATTATCCGGTCTTTCTGAAAGATCAAATGATAAAGATGCGCTGCACTATCATAAAATTGCAATGGCTGCAAAGGACAGTACCTTTAACACAGATAAGGCAGTGCAGTTACAAAACCTTGCTTACATAGAGCAGGAGAGACAGAAGGAAATGGAATCAGTAAAGTTAAAGGTTGACGCAGAAAGGAAAACCAACTTACAATATGCAGCCATCGCTTTAGGCCTGGTAATATTCATCATTCTTTTTTTATTGTTTAGCCATACGGTGGTTGCTAATCAAAAATGGATAAAGTTCCTGGGTATTCTTGCCCTGTTGATCGTATTTGAATTTATTAACCTCTTCCTGCATCCATACCTGGGCAATCTTACAAACCATTCCCCCTTATTGATGCTGGGAATCATGGTTTGCATTGCTGCCTTACTGATACCGTTGCATCACCAGCTTGAAAAATGGATCACCCACAAGCTTACAGAGAAGAATAGAAAGATCAGGTTGGCAGCGGCGAAGAAAATCATGGCAGAGCTTGGAGGGGAACAGGAAGATTAACTGACAAAAGAGTTGCTGGTGTCCAATTAACTGATAAAACTTTCCCAGATGAATAAATAATCACAACAAAAAAAACTAATATGGACTATACAAGAGTATTTAAAATGTCCTTTGCAGGAGTCTATCCCCATTATATAACAAAAGCAGAAAAAAAGGGACGAACAAAGGCAGAACTGGATACAATCATTTGCTGGCTGACAGGATATTCGCCAAAACAATTGCAGCAACAGATCGACAAGAAAGTTGACATGGAGACCTTTTTTGCCCAGGCACCAAAAATCAATCCGAATGTTTCAAAGATCACCGGTGTTATTTGCGGTTACAGGGTTGAAGAGATTGAAGACAAACTCATGCAGAAGATCCGTTATATGGATAAGTTGATCGATGAACTGGCAAAAGGAAGATCCATGGAAAAGATTTTAAGAAAGTAAAGAGATTCGTCCGTTTTTCCAATCGTTCTTTGCGGCAATAGCTCTCAAAATTTAAAAAATGAATAAAGAAGTTAAGGCATACAATAATGCTCAATCAAGTACGGACAAGAAAATATGCAACTTGCTGGCCCGGGAGATCCATTCGGGTTTGCCGGATGCGGAGAATAAAATATGGCATGCCCATCCTGTATGGTTTTTAGCAGGTAATCCTATCGCCGGGTACAGCAAACAGAAAGCTGGTATACGGCTGATGTTCTGGAGTGGTGCAAGTTTTGAAGAAGAAGGCCTGCAGCCCGGTACCGGAAAATTTAAAGATGCATCTATCATCTACACTTCAGCAGAACAAATCAAATCCAAAGACCTGAAGCGCTGGGTAAAAAAATCCCGGGACATTCAATGGGATTACAAAAATATTGTCAAACGAAAAGGAATGCTGGAAAGACTGAAATAAAAAAACCAGAAAGCAGAATGTTCGAATCATCCACATGCTTAGTGGAAATCAGGCTGCATTCACCGAACATGTGCGATAAAACCTGTTTCTCAAAAGAAACAGGGCTTAAAACAAGCTGCCTATTGCATAATTCAGATTTTTTCCGTAAAATTACTGTCCGAACAGGCACTGAATTTTTGCCCGACCGGTATTGATTGCATCCATCTGAAAGAAAACACTCCCAATTCCTCTGACTATAATCTCTTCCTTTAAAAAACCATTTTAGAGCGGACATTTTTTTTTCATTCAATTCCAAATGAATTGAAGAGTTTGACCCGTATGAGAAAACAAGAAACAAATAGTATAACCGGCATGACCGTTAGAGGGAAATTTTTATTTGACGGAGAAAATAAATACTTTGTCAAAGGGGTTACTTATGGCACATTTCGTCCTGATGAAAATAACTCGCAATTTCCGGATGATACGACCATGGATAATGATTTCAGGCAGATGGCAGTTAACGGCATCAATTGTGTCCGCACCTATACCGTTCCGCCAAAATCATTATTGGATACCGCGTTACGGCACAACCTGAAAGTGATGGTGGGCCTGGCCTGGGAACAGCATATTACCTTCCTCGATAAGAAAAAAACCTATACCGGTATTATCAAAAGAGTATGTGAAGATGCAAAACAGTGCAACTCCCACCCTGCCATCCTCTGCTATGCCATCGGCAATGAAATACCCGCGGGAATTGTCAGATGGTATGGAAAGAAAAAAATTGAGTCATTCTTAAAAAAATTATATGACGCTGTAAAAAAAACCGATCCGGGTTCCTTGATAACCTATGTGAATTACCCGACAACCGAATACCTCGACCTGGATTTTCTTGACTTTTATTGCTTCAATGTCTACCTGGAAACACCGGAAAAACTAGGCAGCTATATCACAAGGCTTCAAAACCTCAGTGGTGATAAACCGCTGGTGATGGCAGAGATCGGGCTGGACAGCCGGCGAAATGGAGAAAAAAAGCAGGCAGAGGTTTTACAATGGCAGGTCAGATCTATTTTTGAAAAGGGATGCGCCGGTATGTTTGTTTTTGCATGGACCGATGAATGGTGGCGCGGCGGATCGGATATTGATGACTGGGATTTCGGTATAGTGACCCGTGAACGGGAAGATAAACCGGCTCTTAAGTCCGTTTCTGACGCTTTTAAAAATGTTCCGGTTTGCATGAATGATGATTTCCCATTTATATCAGTGATCGTTTGCAGTTACAATGGTTCGGCCACGATCAGGGAATGTTTGTCAGGAATACTGAAGCTGGAATATCCTGCTTATGAAGTGATAGTAATCAACGATGGTTCCACAGATGGTTTGGCAGACATCGTAAAAGAATTCCCGGTAAAACTGATCTCTATCCCGAATAACGGGTTAAGCCATGCAAGAAATACCGGGATGCATCATGCCAAAGGTGAAATTCTCGCTTATATTGATGATGATGCATTTCCTGACCCGCATTGGTTGCAATATTTAGCCTATGCCTATCAACATTCCGGTCATGCCTGTATCGGGGGACCGAATATTGCTCCGCCGGATGATGGCTTTATTGCCACCTGTGTGGCCAATGCCCCCGGTGGACCGGTGCATGTATTATTGTCCGACGAAATTGCTGAACATGTGCCGGGATGCAACATGTCATTCCGGAAAGAGGCGTTGATGAAAATCGGGGGATTCGATCCCATATACCGGAATGCAGGTGATGATGTGGATGTTTGCTGGCGGATTCAGAATTCAGGAAAGACAGTTGGATTTCATCCTTCAGCACTGGTATGGCACCGCAGGCGCAATTCATTTAAAGCTTACTGGAAACAACAAAAGGGATACGGAAAAGCCGAAGCATTGCTGGAAGCCAAATGGCCGGAGAAATATAATGCCTTTGGTCATCTTTCATGGGCCGGCCGCATTTATGGAAACGGGTTTACCCTGCCTGTAAAAATGAAGAAGGATAAAATTTTTCATGGCACCTGGGGAACGGCGCTGTTTCAGTCAGTATATAAACCCGCGGAAGGATTCTGGAACTCTATTCCATTGATGCCGGAATGGTATTTGTTTTCACTCTCCATGGCTTTGCTGGGTTTACTCGGATTGATCTGGCCTCCGATGTATTGGTGCCTGGCTGTCTTTGCCGGATCCATTGCCGTTGTAGTGATGCAGGCATTTGTCAGCGCATCAAAAAATGTTTCCTTATCACAGGCACAAAAGAAAAATATCAGATTCAGGCTGTTCATTGTCATGTTACATATTATTCAGCCCGTTGCCCGTTTGTACGGGAGATTTATGCATGGCTTAACTCCCTGGAGAAACAGGGATGCCGGTTTCAACTGGAAATTTCTTTTTTCTTTCCGTCCCAAAGTTTTTCAATACTGGTCCGAAAAATGGAGATCACAGGAAGACTGGCTCTGTGATCTCGAGATACAACTTAAAACGTTACGAACAAGAGTAAAACGTGGCGGGGATTATGATGACTGGGACCTGCAGGTCAGTAATGGCTTGTTTGCCCGTTGCCGTTCT
>CAZQGZ010000189.1:0-5922 GCA_964592935.1 uncultured Chitinophaga sp.
ACAGCAACCGTTCCCCCGATAATCTGAAAAAGGATAAAGAACATCGCATCATACCGGCACATTTTATCCAATCTCCAAAATGTCATCGTTACAGCCGGATTAATTTGCGAGCCAGACGGCGATGTCCAGGGAGAATAAAAAATAAATAATGCTGTTGCTCCCATGGCAATTCCCATCAAAATATTTTTAACAAGTCCGCTGGGAATGGCCTGGTGCCATGAACTCTTTTCTGAAAATAACATAGCGCCGAAGAAACAGGCAGATATCATAAAAATGGCAAGACCTAATGCTTCCTGCAGGTAATGCTTCCGGTTTTTTTTAAAAGAAGCTTTCATCTGCTCCCATCCGCTTTTGCCGGTAACTATTCTTATGGGCATTACTCTCATGCTGCAAATAGAATCAATCATGGAAAAAATTACTGTCGCCTGGTTGACGTTATGCCGGGAATTTTGAATGTTTCAATTCTCTTTCAAGAAAATAATTGAGGGCTGTTCTCAAAATGGCAATAGCCGCCAGCTTACCGATATCATCCCAGCTGGGAGCAACCGCTGTTGCCAGTACATCAGCTCCTAATAATAATTCTAATGAAACAGAAACGGCGCTGCCAAAGGTTACCCTGGCTTGCGTGGCTGATAAACCATTCTTTGTTTTTAGGAAAGATTGAAAATAGGTGATCACCAGTTTTAACAAGGCCGCAGCAATTACGGTGGCAGAGATTATTTCCAGCGTATGACTGATATAAACGGTGATATTTTTTGCGATCTCTTCCATACCAACTTAAAAAAGGGGCTCCTGGGAACAGGAACCCGGTAACCAAAACCAACTACTTATGAAATTTTATACTACTGTTTCTGCTTTTTTAAAAGCAGGTTTCATTGGTAATACATTATTGATAATATGATCTCCGACTCTCAAAGCATTAGCCGCAATCGTCAATGCAGGATTAAAAGCCCCGCAACTTGGAAAGAAACTGGCATCCACTACATATACATTTTCAAGGTCATGTGTTTTGCAATTCAAATCAAGTACGGATGTTTTGGGGTCGCTGCCAAAACGAAGTGTTCCGTTCTGATGGCTCATGCCGCTTACATCCAGATCATAACCACCCCATTTCACATCCTTATAATCAGCATCCAGTTCACCCAGTTTTTCAAAAACATTCTTCAGCGTTTCTTTTAATTTTTCAAATGCTGTATAATTTGTTCTTGTGTAATCAACTTTGATCGTTCCGTCATTCCGGAGAGTAACCCGGTTATCAGGAGAAGGAAGATCCTCGGCTGTCAGCCAGAAATCTATGCTCATTTCTTTCAGTTCGGGATATGATTTCCCGGGAAATAACGTTTCACCCATCCAGTTGATGGTATCAGGATCATTCCGGCCCATCAGCTGAATTTCTCCCAATGGATATTCGCTGTCTTCAGCACGATGATAAAAATCAGCAATACCCAGGCTCTTCTGGAAAACACAGTCATTTTTCTTTTTGGTGAAAGCTACCAGGCAACCATTATGATGCAGCATTAAATTCCTGCCCACCTGGTCCGATGAATTGGCCAAACCGTTCGGATGTTTTTCATTCGCGCTTCGTAAAAACAAAGCGGCAGTGTTTACCGCGCCACAGGCCACGATAAAGAGATCAGCGCTGAATTTTATTTTTTCGCCATTAATGAGTACAACCACTTCCATTACTTTTTCACCCCTTGCGTCTGTAATTAATTTTTCGGCATAGGCAAAGGTCATCAGCGTTACATTTTTGTTCTTTAATGCCGGGCGCAGGCAGATCACCTGTCCATCAGCTTTGCTGTCCGTCAGGTCCGGATATCCATCAAAATTTTCCAGTACGACCGGTGCTTCGGTTGCTGTATAATCCTGCGGGAGTTTTATGCCCATTGGTAAGGGAAAAGGGCGAAGACCGATTTGTTTTAGCGTACTTTCCAGGTCCCTGATCAATGGTTCATAGGCCAATGGCGGCAGGGGATAATCCGATTTGGCTGGTGGCTCGGTGGGATCAACACCTCTTTTACCATGTACATGGTATAATTTTTCCGCTTCTTCGTAATAATTTTCATACACATCATACTTCAACGGCCATTCCGGTGATATACCGCCATAATGTTTCACTTCTTCAAAATCAGATTCACGGAAACGGAATAATGCAGCGCCATACATTTTACTGTTGCCACCCACATTATAATGTATAAATGGTTTGAATGGTTTATCATCCTTATCATACCAATCTTCTTTCGGCCGGTAGCGGCCCAATGTCACCACTTCATGCGGGTCCCAGTTTTCTTTTTCTTTCGGAATAAAACCTCCACGTTCCAGTATCAGTATTTTTTTCCCGGTTGGCGCCAGTTTATAAGCAAGGGTACTGCCGCCGCTGCCCGTTCCGATGATGATGATGTCGTAGTGATTGGTCATAATAGAAATTTCAACTACAAAGAGAATCAATACCAGGCTGGGATGATGTCGTGTGATTGACTATTGTGCGGAATTTTTGTCGGTAACTTAACGGATGATCTTCCAATTAAAACCCAATTGAATTGAGAATGGTAGTAAGGGTTTGGTTTTAAAATCCTGAGCTACAATTTTTCCGACTTTCAGATAAATGTCAGATTTCTTAAATGAATAACCGGTTTGCAGACCATAATAGAAATTGCCGCCTGTTGAAGGTTCATACCAGCCATCTTTTACCATTGGGTAAATGGCTTTATAACTGTCTGTATGTTTGAAATGAGTAACGATAGCTTTATCAAAACCTGCTTCCCCGGCTACAAACCATTTTGATTTATAATAACCGGCGGTTGCTGACAAATCAGTACCGAAATTTAATAACCGGACAAAATTACTTTCATATCGGCGGAATACTCCGTAAAACTTTGCACTGAAATGGATATTCCCGGTTTGATAGAATCTTACCTGCCCGCCAATCCTAGTTTTGAAATCATCAAACAGTTTTTCTCCGCCCGGGAAAGAATATTCAGCGTTCAGCACGATGGGCAATCCTGATTTTAGCTGGTAACCATATCCCGCACCAAATATCAGTCCATGTTCAATACCTGTATTGATATTAAAAATATGTTGCTGGTCTTTTTTTAAATTTTTCCAGTTTAAAGTTTGCGATAACCCTATAACCGGTCTGGATAATATAATGGAAACTATTATCAATATTTTTTTCATACCGGATTATTTTAAAGAATTTAAGTATGTTAATGCTGCCGGATAAAAATTATTCCAGCCGGCTTGAAAAGCCAGCAGATCATGACCGGCTCCATTTACTTTGAAAAGCTGCACATTGGAAAAAGCAGATGAAACTTTTTGGGCATAGGGAAAACCATAGGCTTTGTTATTCTCACTGTAAACAAAAAGTACGTTGGTATGATATTGCTTCAGGTGGGTTGTAAAATCGGGTTTTTCCCTATCACCAATTTCTGCCAGCGCATCAGCAACTACTCTGCCATACCTCCAGAAGGGTGGTGTGGCTTCATTCCCGGTGGGATTGCCTTTTGCACCATCGGCAACAGCAGCCAGTGCATATTTGTAATCAACAATAGCATGTTCATCTTCTTTACCGGTGATAAACTGGTCAGGGTAGGAGACATCGTTGAAAAGTTCACTTGCCGGGTTTACATTTCTTGCCCGTTTTAAATAATCCTGTATATCGTCATAAACCAAACCACCGGGTTCGGCAAGAATAACACCGCTGATGGCAGCAGGATATTTATTGATATAACCCGTTGCTAAAATGGCGCCCCATGAATGCCCTAACAGGAAAACTTTTTGTATTGGTGATCTTCTGTAATAATTTATCACAGCACTCAGATCATCATACATCAATTGCAATGAATAGGAATTTTTCGGATGACGTTTTGATAAGCCAGAACCCCGCTGGTCGTAAACAATAACCCGCCAACCCTGGCTGGCAAATTCTTTACAGTTTATCAATGACCTGTAATCGGCGCCAGGCCCACCGTGCAATACAATGATCATGGCGCTGTCCGTATTTCCAAATGCTTCCGAATGCAATAACGTTCCATTAACGGATATGGAAGGCAAGGAAGGATCATGGTCAACGGTTTTGGGTACTAAATTCCCTTCTTCGCTGATCAATTTTCCTTTTGTGCATCCGGCGATCAATACTGCTGGGACAAGAACAAGTACTATAAACCGTATTTTATTTTTCATTATTATAATCCTTCATTTGGACTGCAAAGAAAAATTTGGATGGAAAATATATCTGTCAGGTATATGACTGAAAATGTTTTTTAACAGAATTGCTGAGGAGAAATAATATTGTGTCAGGTAACTGACAGCGTATTGCGCTGCTTTCAATCAGCTTTGTTCAAAATTTAAGAATGAAAAAGATAACATTAATTGCAGCAGGTATTATGTTCACGGCTCTTTCTGTGTGTGCCCAGAAGTCGGTTGTTTTTATAAAGTCAGATAAGGCGATAAGAGGCTATGATCCGGTTGCCTATTTTACCGATGGGAAACCCGTAGAGGGAAAAGAAGAATTTGTTTATAACTGGAGTAATGCCAATTGGTATTTTGCTTCAAAGCAACACCTTGATCTGTTTAAAGCAAATCCTGTAAAATATGCTCCGCAGTATGGTGGCTATTGCGCCTATGGAATGTCCCGGGGTTATAAGGCATCTACAGTGCCGGAGGCCTGGACGATAGACAATGGAAAACTCTATCTGAATTATAGCCTTTCTGTAAGGAGCGACTGGGATAAGAACAGGCAGGAAAGAATTCAGAAAGCGGACATTCACTGGCCACAGATAAGAGACAAAGAATAATTGTACAGGAACAAGGATGACACGGATTAGCACGGATTTATTAATCATCCTGAATCTGTGAAGCAGAATTGATCCGTGTATATCTGTAAAATCTGTGTAATCCGTGTTCCTGTATTTTTATTAATAAAATGAACAACACATCCGAAATACAATTGCAAAAAGAAACACTCCGCATTGAAACATTCAGTGACGGGGTGTTTTGCATTGCAGTGACTTTGCTTTCACTTGATTTTGTTATTTCTGTAAAAGGTATCAGCAGCAATAAAGATCTACTGCAAACACTGCTTTCCAAATGGCCGATTGCGCTGGCTTATGTCATTAGTTTTATTAATGTGCTGTTAGCATGGATAGGGCATCATGGTTTATTTAAGATGTTTCGCAAGACGGATAACACCATCATGATAACAAATGGTTTGTTATTGATGCTGGTGGCACTGGTTCCTTTCCCAACTAAAACGCTGGGATTATTTTTAACAACCGAAGCATTAAAGACCGCCGTCATATTTTATACCGGTTATTTTGTACTGATCAGTCTTGCTTTTCGTTTGCTCTGGTTTGCCGCTTCCCGCAATAAAGATCTGTTAGTGCATGACATAACTGATGTACAAATCAAACGAACCACCCGGAACGAGAATATCGGGCTTACCTGCAATACCATTATACTTGCGCTGGCATTTATAAACCCCTGGGCCGCCCTGGTCCTTAGTTTCGGGATGTGGGTTTATTGGGTAGTATTTGCATAAGACGGGTTTTCTGGTTCATTATACTGATTTGGCAAATTGGAAGGCCCGGCCCGGTATTTATTGTAACTCCTTTTCAGGTTTTTTTTTACTGTATTTAATATTTCCGGAAATTAACTCATATTCTTTTATCACCCTCAATACTTCCGCCACACCCCATGCCTGTGCAATACATCCTCTCGGGTGATGCGGTGCATCGGCATCAAATATTTCCGCGACGGAACCAATACATCCTTCATTCAGGTGATACTTAAAATCATTGATAACTTTCTGTGCTTTTGTTTTTCCTTTTTCGTCATTCACTTTTATAATAGCATCCACATAAGGGCCGAGCAGCCAACTCCAAACCGTGCCTTCATGATAAGATGAATCCCGGTGCCACTGAT
>CAZQGZ010000190.1:0-5841 GCA_964592935.1 uncultured Chitinophaga sp.
CGGGCCTCTTTCACTAATCCCGACAACGGCTATGCTTTTTCATTTTTATTTATGAACCGGGTGCAATTGCTTCTCCATATCCTGGCGCTTGGGATTTCTTTCCTCGGCTTTATCTGGCCATTTTATTTTTCCAACTTTACATAATTAATTTGCCAACTTTACATAAATAATTTGCCAACTTTACATAAATAATTTGCCAACTTTACATACCTTTGTTTTTATCAATAAACAAGCATGTCCAAATCGCCCATTGTCCATCGCCAAATGGCAGGCATTATAGCCAAAACCCTGAAGCAATTCCCGGTAGTAAGCATTACCGGGCCCCGGCAAAGCGGCAAAACCACCCTGGCACACCTCGCTGCCACCGGATATACTTATCTTAATATGGAAATTGAAGAACATAAACATTTTGCAGTAAAAGATCCTAACGGCTTTTTAAAAAAATACGACTACAAAATAATATTGGATGAAGTACAGGCGGTTCCATCCTTATTCCCCTATTTACAACAACACACTGATAAACAAAACAAAAACGGAGCATACCTGCTGAGCGGTTCTCAGAATTTTCTGCTTATGGAAAAAATCAGCCAGACATTGGCAGGTAGAGTGGCTGTTTTCTCCCTGCTTCCACTGAGCCTTACAGAAATATTCCCTTACCTGCGCACTGCACAAAAAGACTGGCATCATCTGTGCCTGAAAGGTTTTTATCCCCGCCTGTTTAAAGAAAAAATAAATCCCTCCGTATTCTACAGTTCTTATTGCAAAACATATGTTGAAAAAGATATAAGACAAATTGTAAACCTGCATAATACCAGGGCCTTTATGCAGTTTTTAAAACTTTGTGCCGTAAGAACGGGAACTATCCTGAACACACAGGATTTAGCAACATTCACGGGAGTTGACAATAAGACCATAACCAGGTGGATTACCGTGCTGGAAGCAAGTTATATCCTGCACCTGCTGCCCCCCTTCTATAATAACTTTGATAAACGAATCATTAAAAAACCAAAAATCTATTTCTATGATACAGGCCTGTTATGCTATTTATTGGGTATTTCCACAACGCAACAATTACAGCAGCACAAACTGTATGGCAGCATTTTTGAAAATTTTGTGATCAATGAAAAACTAAAAAATTATTATAACAAAGGCCTGTCCCCTTCCTTTTATTTCTGGCAGGACAGCAATGGCCGTGAAGTGGATTTACTGATTGAAGGTGACGGCCATTTACAGGTGTATGAAATAAAAAGCAGCTCCACTGCAAAAACAGATTTCTTTAAAAACATCAATGTGTTTGCTGCTATTTCAGCAAATAGCGGATTAAAATCAAAAAAACATTTAATTTATACAGGCAGTGATTCATATATAATTGACAAAATCCATGTTGTTTCCTGGTCAGACCTGGCATAACATCCAACCTGCTTTTCATAACAAAAAGTTAACGCCCCTTCTTTTTAACCACTCGTCAAGTACTTACTGCCATTCAGCCAAAACAAAAAAAATCATTGCCGCCGCTGCTTACTTTTATTCTACGAAAGATTTAGTAGTTATGCCACGCACCAACTGAAAATGTACAGCCATGCATTTCAAGTGTCATAACTAAATAAAGTATAGCCATGAAAATCAAAACCAGTGCAACCCTTTGGGCCATGCTATTGCTTTGCCTGAACAGTATTGCCCAATCCTCCTCGCCGAAACAGGCGATCGTTCCCAAACAAATTATCGCCAAACGTACCGCCGCTCCGGTCAAACTGGATGGTTTGATCGATGATGCCGCCTGGAAGGATGCGCCATCCGCCATGGGCTATACCGAATTCAGGCCCACGCCGTTTAAACCGGAAGACCCTTCGAATAAAACAGAAGTGTATATGCTCTATAATGATGAAGGCATTTACCTCGGCGGCTATTGCCATGAAAGAACCAAAGACAGCATCTCCACGGAATTGCGCGGAAGGGATGGATTCGGTAACAATGATTTTATCGGTTTCATTTTTGATACTTATCTCGACAAGATCAACGGTTTTGAATATTTCATCACCCCTTTGGGCGAACAGATGGATGCAAAAATGTCGCCTAATTCAAATGGTAACAGCGAAGACTTTAGCTGGAATGCTGTCTGGAAAAGCGCCGCCGTCATACATGACGATGGCTGGTCCTTTGAAATATTCCTTCCTTTTTCGGCTATACGTTTTAGTAAGAAACAAATCCAGGACTGGGGACTGAATATCACCCGCCGCCGCCAGAAGACCGGGCAGCAATATACCTGGAACACGATCGATCCCAATGTGAACGGGTTCCTGACACAAGAGGGAACCTGGACCGGTTTGCAAAATATCAAACCGCCCCTGCGTTTGCAATTCTCTCCCTATTTTTCAACCTATGCCAATCATTATCCATCCAATATTCCCGGCAAAAGCAACTGGACTTCCTCAGTTAACGGAGGCATGGATGTAAAATACGGAATCAGCCAGGCCATCACACTGGACATGACCCTCATTCCTGATTTTGGCCAGGTGAGAAGCGATAACACGGTACTGAACCTGACCCCGTTTGAAGTAAAATATAATGAGAACCGATCCTTCTTCACCGAAGGAACCGAGTTATTCAATAAAGGAAACTTATTCTACTCAAGACGGGTGGGCGGCCGGCCGCTTCATTATTATGATGTATACAGAAATATTGGTCCTGAAGAAACCATCATTTCCAACCCGCAGCAAACTAAACTCATCAATGCCACAAAAATATCGGGGAGGATGCAGGGCGGATTGGGCGTCGGGTTTTTCAATGCTGTTTCCGCAAAAACATTTGCGGTGGCGGAAGACCGGAATAAATCACAGCGGGAGATTGAAACAAGTCCATTGACCAATTATAATATCATTGTACTTGACCAGACTTTGAAGAACAACAGCAGTGTCAGCCTGGTCAATACAAATGTATTACGCAGCGGAAAGGATTATGATGCCAATGTTACCGCCGCCCTTTTTGATTTCAACGACAAGAAGAATACCTGGAACCTGGGTGGTAAAGCAGGAACCAGTAATCTTACCAATTACTTACCCGGCGGTAAAACCAAAACAGGCTATACCGGAAACCTTTACTTCGGAAAGACCAGCGGTCATTTCAATTTTAATGTCAGCAATACATTTACCGATTCAAAATACCAGATCAATGACCTGGGTTATTTTACATTTAATAATTTCATGGAACATAACCTGTGGCTGGGTTATAGCTGGACCAAACCCACGAAATGGTACAACCAGATGCGTTTAAATGTGAATAGTTCTTATTCCCGCCGTTTGAAACCTTCCCTCTATCAAAATGCCAATTTCAATTTCAATATGAACGGGCAATTGAAAAATTTGTGGTGGACCGGTTTCTTAATCGGTTATGAACCTTCCGGCAACGATTTTTATGAACCACATTCGGATAACCCGAACCGTTATTTTCAAGGATGGAATAGTTTCTTCGTAGATGCCTGGACAGAAACCAATAATGCCAAAAAATACCAGTTATACACAGAGATCCTGTATGTATCAAGAAGCTTTTTCTCGGGTAAAAAATACCAGTTCAACATGGCTCACCGCTACCGCTTCAACGATAAACTTTCATTACGCTATGCTTTAATGATGGAGCCACAAAAAGAAAACGTGGGTTTTGCCGATTTTTCGGGAGACGACATCATTTTTGGCAAACGGAATATCAGTACGGTTGAAAATTCATTGACCATCAAATATAATTTCAATAAAAAGATGGGATTGAGAACCGATATCCGGCATTACTGGAGCAAAGTGGATTACCGGGACCCGGCTCAGAACTTTTTTAAACTTTTAAACAACGGTAAACTGGAACATTTTACCACGTACAATGGTAATGTGAATCAGAATTACAATGCTTTTAATGTCGATGCCGTATTCACCTGGGAATTTGCACCGGGAAGTTTTGTGAACCTGGTCTGGAAAAATTCCAACCCCGTTGATAATTTCAGCCGGAAAACCAGCGACGGATATTTTAAGAACCTGGGAAATACGTTAGATCAGTCGCATAACAATAATATCTCTTTTAAAATATTGTATTTCCTGGATTATTTACAATTGAAAAGACATAAAGCGAAAGGTAAATAAACCTGAAATAAAGAACCAAATAACAAGAACCAAATAACAAGAACCAAATAAAGAAAGGCAAAAAAGAAAAAAAGAAAAATTCAAATAGGATCAGGCATTGGGCTTTTTAACTTGATATTTATTTGGATCTTGTTATTTGTGATTTGAGATTTTTCATTTAATGATCTCTCCATATTCCGGTTTCCATTCATGTTTCCATCTGCGATGGCTCCAGAGCCACATATCGGGATATTTCCTGATCACATCTTCCAGGTATATTACAAATTTTCGTGTCAGTTCCTGTTCCGTCATGTCGCTGTTCATATCAACAGGTGGGGAAAAGACCGCTTCATAATATCCACGCTTTGGTTTATGAATAAAAGCAAAAACAACTTCCGTTTTATTTAATAAGGCGGCCCTTGCTGGTCCTTTCACAAAAGGCGTTGGTTTACCGAAAAAATGGAACCACCAGGCATTACCCGGGTGACCCGGGTTCTGGTCGGCCACCAGGCCGATCAGGTACTGCGTATTCCGGTAAGGAAGAAAATCTTCTCTCATATGAGTGGCACGGAGAAAAACAGCCCCGTTGCGTGTACGTAATTTATAAAAAAGCCTTTCCATTATTTTACTGGATAAAGGCATATACACGGCGAGTAACTTAAATACTGTGACCTTTGTCATCACCAGGTTGCCCCATTCCCAGTTAAAATTATGCCCCACATGTACCTGAAGGCTTTTACCGGTGGCATGAATACCATTGATGAGATCCCAGTTGGCTGAGAATCTTTTCTCCAAAACTTTATCTGATACAGAAAGCATCTTGAGTGTCTCGATCGACATGTCAATGAAATTGTGATAGAATTTTTTGGCGATCCGTTTTCTTTCCTGTTCGGTTTTTTCCGGGAAAGCAATGGAAAGATTTTTCATCACCACATCCTTCCGGTACCTGAAAACATAAAATACAAGCCCGTAAATACAATCAGATAAAACATAGAGCAACCTGAGCGGAAGCAGGGAGATGAGCCAGAGTAACCCGTAAACGACATAATACATAGCGGGCAAAGATAGAAACTACAAAACGATGTTTTGAACAAGCTTGCTCTTACCCGGGTAATCCGTATTAAAATGAAGGCCGCGGCTTTCCTTACGGAAGCTTGCCCCTTTCACAATTAAATATCCAACCGTGATCATATTCCGGAGTTCCAGCAGTTGGGGTGAAAGGGTACTGCTCTCATAGAGTTGTTCTGTTTCTTCCCACAACAGGTCAAGCCGGCGCATGGCCCTTTGCAACCGCACATTGTTTCTTACGATACCAACATAATCACTCATGATTAATTGAAGCTCTTTCAAACTCTGTGTGATCAGGATCATTTCTTTGGGTTCGGTTGTACCCTGGGCATTCCAGTCCGGAACGGCCCCTCCACCCCCCGAAGAGGGGATTTTAGAGTCTTTAATCCCGTAATGTCTTTTATTACTTTCGGGTTCTAAAGTCCCCCCTTCAGAGGGATTTAGGGAGGCTATAAAACACCGGTGTGCAAACACCATTGCTTCTAATAATGAGTTTGAAGCAAGCCGGTTGGCTCCATGCAACCCGGTTGAAGCGCATTCGCCGCAGGCATATAAATTACGAATAGAACTTCTTCCCCATTCATCTGTTTTTATTCCGCCGCAACTGTAATGAGCAGCGGGTGCCACCGGTATCATATTTTTTGTGATATCAATACCAATGGATAAACATTTT
>CAZQGZ010000191.1:0-5839 GCA_964592935.1 uncultured Chitinophaga sp.
CCTATGAAACCATTACAGAAGCCAAAGCAAAGCCCGGCAAATTCGTACATGTGGCCGTTCGGTTAGATACATTGGCTCCCGTGGTTTATGATCCGACAAAAGATGCCAATTTCCTGAGTTTCCAGGCTATGGGGATCGACAGTCCCGATCAGAAGATGCAGGTCATTTACCGGAAAGGAGAAATTCCCAACCTGATGATCAGCGAAAGGCTGGTACTGAAAGGCAAATATGAAAATGATCATTTTGAATGCAAAGACGTGCAGACCAAATGTCCATCGAAATATAAAGACGATATGAAATCGGCAGGTAAAAATATACAGTCTGCTGTTGACAGTAAGCCTTAAACAACCGGCATCAGCAGTAACAAGTCTAACATCTATCATCTAACATCTATCATCTGAAAATGGGCTATATCGGCGAGCATCTCTTACCCGGCCAGTTAGGACATTTCTTTATTGTTCTTTCTTTGGTGTCATCGCTGGTGGCAACATTCGCTTATTTCATGGCATCCCGGGACGCCGGAACTCCGGTTCCGGCAAAAGGAATGAGCGGATCTTTCTTAGCCGGATCAGGAGATCCGGCATCCTGGAAAAAACTGGCCCGTTATGCTTTTATCACGGAAGTTATTTCCATTGTCGCCATATTCGGAATCCTGTTTTACATTATCCACAACCATTTATTTGAATACAAATATGCCTGGCAACACAGCAGTCTTTCCCTTGAATTCAAATATATGCTGGCCTGTTTCTGGGAAGGACAGGAAGGTAGTTTTCTTCTCTGGAGTATCTGGCATTGTGTCATCGGGTTGATACTGATCAAAACCGGGAAGCAATGGGAAGCCCCGGTTATGACCGTGATAAGTTTTGCCCAGTTCTGCCTCGCCACAATGATCGCCGGTGTTTACATTTTCGGATGGAAGATGGGATCCAACCCATTTATGTTATTAAGAGATTCCGGCGTTTTGGATAATGCTCCTGCCCTTCATCTCGATTTTGATGTGAACCAGGCATTGCGCCCCGATTATATGTCATCCATAAAAGATGGAAATGACCTGAACCCTCTTTTGCAGAACTACTGGATGGTCATTCATCCTCCGGTTTTATTCCTCGGATTTGCATCCACCATTGTGCCATTTGCGTTTGCTATGGCCGGTTTATGGAAAAAGAAATTTGGTGAATGGACAAAACCCGCATTGCCCTGGGCCCTTTTTTCCGCAGCCGTATTGGGCGTTGGCATCATGATGGGAGCCCGGTGGGCCTATGAATCGCTGACCTTTGGTGGCTATTGGGCCTGGGACCCTGTTGAAAATGCTTCGCTGGTTCCCTGGCTGGTGATGATCTCCGGCATTCATACCTTGCTTATTTATAAACATAGCGGCCATTCGCTGCGGTCCACACATCTTTTTTTCATCCTCTCATTCTGGCTGGTTTTATATTCTACCTTTTTAACAAGAAGCGGGATATTGGGCGATTCATCCGTGCATGCATTCACCGACCTGGGTATGAACTGGCAACTGATCGCTTTTATGTTTGTCTTTCTTTTGCCGGCCTTGTTCTTTTTCATCAGCCGTTACCACCAGATACCGTCCATACAAAAAGAAGAAAAAGGTTCTTCAAGGGAATTCTGGATGTTTATCGGCTCGCTGGTTTTCTTTCTTTCTTCCCTTGTCATCATTGGTAAAACTTCCATGCCCGTATTCAACAAAATTTTTGGAATAAAAAAAGCGCCGCCGGAAGACCCGGAATTTGCATATAACAGTATTCAGATATACGTTGCCGTTATCATTGGTTTGCTTACCGCCATTACCCAGTATTTAAGATACCGGGAAACGTCCGGGGGGCATTTCCGGAAAAAAATATGGATTCCCACCGTCATGGCGGTTATTGCCATGGCTGCGATGGCGATCTTCGGGAATATCAACTATACCAAAAAGGGCCCGCTCTTTCTCGGATCCATCTGGCTGGCGGTTGCCTGTTCAGTATATGCGATCATAGCCAATGCGGCTTATATCTGGCTTGGCATAAAAGGGAAATTAAAATTGTCGGGTGGTTCCATTGCACATGCTGGTTTCGGTATGGTTCTCCTGGGCATTCTCATAACATCTTCCAATAAAGAAGTGCTGTCAAATAATAATAACGGAATTGCCACACCGTTGGGCGCCAACGAAGACCCGAGGGAAAACCTGACTTTGATCAAAGGAGTCAGTTCCGACATGGGAAAGTACATTCTCACCTATGAAAAAGATTCTGCCCATCCCAAAAAACAATTATGGTTTTACTCGATCCGATTTAAGAGTAAGGATGGAAAAGAAGAATTTGTTTTGCAGCCCAATGCTTTTGTTAATTACAAAGGCAATGAGGGCCTGATGGCTAACCCTTCTGCTAAACATTACTGGGATCATGATGTATTCACTTACATCACATCCTTACCCAACCCGGAACGGCAAAAAGATACGGCTTCCTATAAATACAATCAGCTGGAAACGGGCGATACACTTTTTTATTCCGGCGGTTATATGATCCTGGAGAAGGTCATTTCAAAAGACAGTTTGCCATCTTCCATTTTCGGTAAGAATGACAGCCTGTATGAAGCGCCGATAAAGATCCATTCCAAAACCGGTTCCATTTACAGCGTCACTTCCAGACTGGCAGTAGTGAAAGGTGAATACCTTGCATTGCCGGATACGATCACTTCGGAAGGACTTGTATTGCAAATAAAGAATGTGAATCCCGGAAAAAGTATTGAACTGGGTGTGAAAGAATCCGACGCAGTGTTAAAATTTGTGACCCTTAAAGCCTACAAATATCCCTTCATAAACCTTCTCTGGTTTGGTGTGATCATTACGGCTACAGGTATCCTGATCAGTATGGTGAGACGCATACAGTTAAACCGCAACCCTGAATCCCGGTCGTAATTTTTGCATTTTATTGCGGGGTTGTTCCCTTGCAGAAGACAGCATATTCAATAGCTTTGTGGTCTGAAAGCTGTCGAGTCTTGCTTCCCGGCAAAATGTAATGAAAGTTTTAAGTAAATACCGAATATTATCCCTGCTGTTTTTCCTGTTTATGGTTATCGGGAAACAGGCGAAAGCACAGGTGTATACTGATTCCGCTTACCGCGACTCTACCGAATATGCCAGGATAGCCATGAAAGAACAGGCCAAAAAATGGGGACCCAATGATACCGTGGTGGTACCTGCCATTTTCTATCATAATGAGATCGTGAATTTCAAGGAAATGGAAATGGCATGGGTTTCCAGATTGCCGCCCAACAAACTGGCCAAATACATTGAAGAATGGACCCGGCTCCGGAATGCGGTTTATGTTACTTATCCCTATGCACGGATCGCGGGGGCAACTATAAATGATATCAATGCAAATCTTGCCAATGTGAAAGATAAGCTGGTACGAAAAGCTTATATCAAATCAAGAGAAAAAGAATTAAGAAAAGAATTCAGTGACCCGCTTTCCAATCTTTCCGTGTACCAGGGAAAAATTCTGATGAAACTCATCAACCGGCAGACGGGCAATAATTGCTATGAGATCATCAAAGAATATAAAGGTGGCCTGAATGCCAGGATCTATCAGACCGTGGCATGGTTTGTTGGCGGCAACCTCAAACAGGACTGGAACCTTGCTGAAAATAAAACAGACCGGCAAATAGAAAGTTTTGTAAAAGAAATTGACGGGGTATGGTATAAAAACCCGTATCGGAATTAGATGCCGGTAAATGGTTGCTTCAAATCTGTTTTTATTTTCCCTCTATTGCTTAACTTTAGAGACAGATTATTCAAGAATCAAGAATCAATAACCAGCAACATGAAACTAGACATCCTTGCCATAGGTGTTCACCCCGATGATGTGGAACTGGGTTGTTCAGGTACAATCATCAATGAAATCAAAAGAGGCAAAAAAGTGGGTATTGTTGACCTGACACAGGGAGAACTTGGCACGAGGGGAAATGTGGAAACCCGTTACAAGGAGTCTGCTGATGCAGCGATGATCATGGGGGTGCAGGTCAGGGAGAACCTGAAGATGAGAGACGGATTTTTCGAAAACAATGAGGCCAATAAATTAAAGCTGATTGCTGCCATCAGGAAATACCAGCCCGAAATTGTGATTGCCAATATATTGCATGACCGTCATCCCGATCATGGGAGAGCGGGAATAATGATCGCAGAAAGTTGTTTTCTTTCGGGACTCCTGAAAATCGAAACAACGGATGAAAATGGAAGAAACCAGCCCAGATGGAAACCATCTTATGTTTTGCACTACATACAGGACTGGTATCACGAGCCCGACCTGCTGATCGATATCAGTGATGTATTTGATCAGCGGATGAAAGCCATTGAAGCATACACGACCCAGTTTCATAGCGGAGAAACCAGCGGTGAGGAGCCCCAGACCTATATCTCCACCCCGGATTTCCTCGAAAGTATTATCGCAAGAGCCCGGATGTTTGGCAAACGCATTGGGGTAAAATATGCAGAAGGATTTATCAGTGAAAAAACGATTGGCATTCAAAGCCTCGATGCCCTGGTTTCGCATGAAACCTGAAAATCTTAAGGATAAAAAAAATAAGGGCATTATGAAGCTTATTGGTTAACTTTGCAAGCTTAATACAATTAATACCGTTAATGTCCAGTCCAAAATTTTCCCCCGATAAATATTCTTTTTACGCTGAATTAAAAAAAAGGATCAATGATTACTTTAAAGAAGCGGGAAAATCTTCTACGGGTAATTTCAGCCTTTATTTTAAAGCCGTGATCCTGGTCAGTAGTTTTCTTTTTGTTTATACTCATCTTGTTTTTTTTACCCCGGTTACCTGGCTTGCCATCCTGGAATGTATCGTATTGGGTGGTCTCACGGCCGGCATTGGTTTCAACGTGATGCATGATGGTATGCATGGCAGTTTCAGCCGCCGCAGGTGGATCAATCAAATGGCGGGTTTGTCGCTCAATTTCCTCGGGGCCAATAATTTCATGTGGAAGACCAAACACAATATCATTCACCATACCTATACCAATATTGAAGGCATTGATGATGATATTGAGGCCAAACCCCTGCTCCGGCTCTGCGAAACACAGAAATACTACAGGATACACCGGTTGCAGCATTGGTATTTCTGGGCCGCTTATTCTTTGCTTTATATCTGGTGGGTATTCTTTACTGACTATAAAAAATATTTCCTTGGAAGGATCGGTCCCACCCGGCTCACAAAAATGAGTGTTGGTGATCACATCTCATTCTGGGGCTTTAAATTATTGCACGCCTTTATTTTCATGGCAGTGCCTATATACATGGTTGGATTTTCTACCTGGGTAATCGGCTTCTTGATCTATGGTTGCTTTGCCGGTTTTGTTTTAAGCATTGTTTTCCAGTTAGCCCATACCGTCGAACAAACGCATTTCCCGCAAGCCAATACCAGCACCGGGAAAATGGAAGACGACTGGGCTGTACACCAGTTAAAAACCACCGCCAATTTTGCCACCCGCAATAAGTTAATCTCCTGGCTCGTGGGCGGATTGAATTTCCAGGTGGAGCATCATTTATTTCCCCGTATATCGCATGTGCATTACCCTGCCATCAGCAAGATTATCCGGAAAGCCTGTAAGGATTTTGGAATCCCCTATATCGAATATCCCAAAATGAGGATGGCCGTTGCATCCCATGTATCCCATTTGAAAAGCCTGAGCAGGAAAGTTCCGTTTCATCAACCAAAATAATTCGGGCTATTTTTCGGGAAAGAATTCTCTTCTTTTGGTTTTCCAAAGATATTTTGTTGTCTCCCGTTAATAAAACATCATCCTGCATATAAATAAATCAAAATGGCATAACTT
>CAZQGZ010000192.1:0-5807 GCA_964592935.1 uncultured Chitinophaga sp.
GGGCGATTATATCCCTGTTGTCAAAGATGCAAAAATGGTGGCGGCCAGAACATGTCTTTATACAAACACAAAGGATGAGAATTTTATCATTGATCATTTGCCCGGTTATGACCAGGATGTAACGATCGCCTGCGGATTCAGCGGGCATGGATTTAAGTTTGTTTCTGTTGTGGGGGAAATACTTGCCGATCTTGCCATGAATGGAAAAACCAATTTACCGGTTGAATTCTTAAGCTTGAAAAGATTTGATCAGTCTCAAAGATAATTTTCAACACAGGGATACAGGTGCCACGGGGCTGCACAAAGGGATTTCTCTGTGCGACTCTGTATCTCTGTGACTCTGTGTTGAAAACCTAATTTGTCTTTTCCGGCGACTCCACATTCAGGATATTGTTATTCTCCTCTTTCTTCCGGATACCGAAACTGTAACGGATGTTGATTCCAAAACGCCGGGTATCTCCCTGGCGGAATCCATTGGCATTGACTGAACCCTGGTTAATGGTGAAATCATTTTTATTGGTGGCGAATATATCATTCATGCTCAACGTTACCGTCAGCTTCTCTTTCATGAACTTCCGGTTGATGCTGCTGTTCAGGGCGCCAAAAGTGGACAGCTCATAAAATTGCTGTTGACCTTTAAGCCTGATAAATCCATTCAGGGTTAACAGGGATCTTTTATCAAGCTTTAAGGTGTGGAAAGTAAAAAATGTCCAGGTGCCTTTATTAAAACTCAATGGTTTGTTCTCATACAACCCGTCATAAATATTATGATTGTATTGCGCACCAATCACAAAGAAATATTTTCCGCCGGGAGGAATGGCACCGAGACCCCGCAAATACCATTCTTTGTTCTTTCCCACATTATCATAGGTCCGGTAGGCCTGGCTCCGGCTGGTGTCTGACTGATACACCACGTTGGTAAAAATATCTTTGGTATCATTGATGCCCGCGGCTAACAACGGTGTTTCATTCACACTGATATTGAATTCATAATTTTTGGTGAACTGCGGACGAAGCGATGTATTGCCGGTTTCCGTCATGAATTCATCCACATAACGGCGGAATGGATTCAGCTGTTCATAGGAAGGCCGCCTGATGCTGCGGCGGTATACGAGATAGGCGCGGAGTTCAAAGCCGGCAATGCTGATTACTTTTTTACTCAGGTATACATAAGGGAAAAGGTCCGTACGGTGAATGGCAAAAGATGTATCTCCCGGAACGGTTTGTTTTCCGTTCATGTTCGTTTTTTCAAGTCTTGTCCCGAATTTGGCAATAAAATCTTTTCCGAGCGTTTTTGATCCCTGCAGGTAAACTGAATGAATGTTCTGATCATACCGGAATGTATTGGTACGGTTATTATCTTTTGTTCTGACGCCCCCTGCCTCCCTGAAATAATTGGTTACATTATGAAAAGTAAGAACCGTGGACTGTACGCCGGTCTCGAGGGTGAATCTTTTCTTCAGTTTTAGTTTCAGATCAGAGCGGCCGGTAAAATAATTCCGGTCATTATCCGCGCTGCCGTCTCCTCCTGATCCGGGAATGACGGGAATGAAATACCCGGTGGTGAAATCCTGGTCGGATTTATTAACCGAGTGTGTAAAAAATATATCATTGGTCCATTCGGAACCCACGGTATCAATTTTGTATTTTGTTTCAAAACCGCTGCCGAGTGATAAGGAATATCCGTCATTGCTCACCGTATTTAAACTGTTGGTCAGTAACTGCAACGTGCTTATTTTCTTTATGCTGTTCCGGTTCTCGGAACGGTTATGAAATGAATTGTAATTCAGTTCGGCATCGTACGTGAGTTCCCATTTTTTTCCCCGTTCCCAGGTCATGCTGAAAGAGGAATAAACACTGTTGGCCGGGTATTTTGTAAACGCATCCTGGCTGAGCAATGAATCAACCGCGAACAGGCGGTGGGTGCTGATGCGTTCATAATTATTTCTTTTGCCCAGGTTGAAATTGATATTCATTGTTTTCTTCCCGGTGTTGTTGCTCAGGTTGAAACCGATGAACTGGTTGCCATAAGTTCCCTGCTGCATACCTGCAGTTACACTTCCGGTCATGCCCAGTTTAACCCCTTTTTTCAAAACCACGTTCACAATGCCACCGCTTCCCGATGCATCATATTTGGCCGAAGGAGTTTTTACGATCTCAATTTTTGCAATGGAATTCGGCGGGAGGTTTTTCAGCATGGTGGCCACATCGGCAGCGCTCATTTTCATATCACGGCCATTGATCTGCACCGTAGCTGGGGTCAGACTGTTGATATAAATGTTCCCGTCCTGGTCCACGAAAAGCCCGGGGGTCTTTTCAATGATCTCATAGGCATTGGTGGAGGCGGCTGCTAAAACTTCCGGTTCAATGATTGTTTTATCATCTTCCTGGCGCATCAATGGTTTTTTCGAAGTAACGACAACGCCCTGCAGGGATTTGGGAAGTGGTTCGGTGGTAAAACTGAAAAAGGTTTGTCCTCCTGAAACAATGAACCCTTTTTCGATGGGCTGATAATTGACGGAACTGATATGGACCGTGTATTGCCCGTTTTTTTTAAGCGGAAAAACCGCTTTACCGCTGCTGTCTGCCACTTTCCTGATCGTTTGGGTACTGTCTTTCCTGCTAATGATAGAAATGGTGGCAAAAGCCAACGGTTCTTTTTTGTGATTAATAATTTTGATTGTAACAGGAATATCCTCCCGACTTGCCGGGACAGGCTGGGCATTGACAAAACTGGTTATTATAACCAGGATGGAAGTAAAAATTAAATTCCCGGAAATGAGCGGTAACATTTTTTTCATGGAACGAGTTGGCTACAATGGTACTGGCCCGGTTTGAAATATTTAGGTTTGCCACCAAGGCACAAAGTCACGAAGGGTTCACGAAGAATACTTTGTGTTACTTTGAGTCTTTGCGTCTTCGTTGCAAAAAAATCAAACAGAATACTAACGCTTCGATTTAAGATTCAAAAATAATAAAATATCGTCCGCCCGGTTGATTCTTATTGATGGATGGCGGATTTTCAGATATGTTTAACCTTTGACAAAATAGGTAAATACCGTAAGTTTATTGAATGAAACGGGTTCAGTTTAAGGCCACCATACACAAATTTGACAAACAGGGAGAAAAGACCGGGTGGACCTATTTTGAAATACCGGCGGAGCTGGCTGAAAAAATAAAACCCGGTAATAAGAAATCTTTCCGGGTAAAAGGGAAACTGGACGATTTCAAAATTTCCGGCATCGCGGTATTGCCGATGGGTGGAGGATCGTTTATCATGCCGCTGAATGCAGCCCTGCGAAAAGGAATTCATAAACGTCATGGCGCCATGCTGAAGGTGCAGCTGGAGGAGGATAAGAACCCGTTTCAGTTCAATCCGGATTTTATGGATTGCCTGGCGGATGAGCCGTCGGCAAAACTATTTTTTGAATCGTTGTCGGGTGCCCATCAACGTTACTTCAGCAAATGGATCGATAGTGCCAAAACAATAGAAACAAAATCAAAGAGGATCGCCATGTCGGTCAATGCACTTGCCAAAAAATGGGGTTACCCGGAGATGCTGAGGGCACAGAAAGGGAGATTGTAATTGAGTCGGGAGTTGGGAGTCGGAAGTCGGAAGTCTGAGGTCAGTCCGTTCATTAATGATGATTTTTATTTAAGAGATTTTTTTGAAATTAAACGACTCCTCCGATCTCTGACTTCAGACATCCGGCATCGTCTATTTAAACGGGTTCGAATACTTCACATCCGCTGTCATATTCACATCGGTCAGTGTTTTCATAAAAGCAACAAGGGCCGCTTTATCCTGCGGAGTTAAATTGGCCAGCCGGGGTTGCCCGTTCGGTAATCGTAACTGCTGTGAAAGATTGGGATGGTTTTTTACACCGCTGCTGTAATGTTCGATCACTTCGTCCAATGTGGTAAATCTTCCGTCATGCATGTAGGGAGCCGTCAGTTCAACATTGCGCAGAGATGTTACTTTGAAAGTGGCATCCAGGTTTACATTATTGACCACGGCGCCGAATCCCCTGTCCACGGTCATCAAATCAAGCCCGTTATTTTTTTCCTGGGGTGCAGTAAATGTTTCAGAGCCATGACAGGCGGCGCATGCTGTTTGCGGTGAAAGAAAAAGTTCTTTACCCCGGTTTTCCTGTGCAGTGAAATTGGGAAATGCTGCATTGGGAGGAGGGGCCGGGGCCGTCGGAAAAGTTGATCTGCCTGCATCATACTTTGACTGAAAGGAAACGATAGATCTTACAAACTGTGCCAATGCTCTGGAGATACGGTCGCTGTTGATTGTATTATCACCAAAGGCTTTTGTAAATAAGGGGGGATAATATGCCAGGTTCCTGAGTTTTGTTTCGAGGTTGGGTAATGTCATTCCCATTTCTACCGCATCCTGTATGGGCATCAGCACCTGCTCTTCCAGCGTGGCCGCCCGCTGGTCCCAGAAAAAACGGCCGATGGGATAATATTTCGCATCCGTGAGTCCCATTGAATTTCTGCCTGTCAGTCCCCCGTTGAAGCCCTTGCTTTTTGCAAACGGATCTGAAAAAGCACTGGCCTGTTTATGACAGGATGCGCAGGCAATTGTATTATTGATTGAAAGATTTTTATCATAAAATAAAACCCGGCCCAGCGTGGCGCCGTTATCCGTAACAGGATTATTGGCCGGTGTATTGATCTGTCCAATAATATTGGGACTATTAAGATACCCGGGTAAAGACGGGTTGGAATAATTGAATGGTGTGGTTGGTAAATTCAGAACGGCCGCCACCGGGTCAACCGGGGTAGGCTTGGGATCGGTATTATCAGCACTTTTGTTGCAGGCAATGAATAAGGAGATCGAAGAAATTCCGGCAATAATGAACAAGTTGGATCTGTTGGTAAACATAGTCGGGCTTTTATACCGGCTTCTGACCGGGTTATTTTAAAAAAGTTTAAGATACTGTGAATTTTTTCATATGATAAAACCAGGGAGATTCCCGGACTCAGGACTGCAATTGGACGCATCACCATTTAAAAATCCTTCTCCATAAGATTATTTCTTTTATTTGCATCATGATCACTTCGGTCCGGGATTTTAAAAACCCCTTCTTCATCGGCATCGCCGGCAGCGGCATGAGTGCTCTTGCACAATATTTAAAAGGCATCGGTAAAAATGTTTCCGGCAGTGATCGTTTTTTTATTGCCGGTCAATACAATGAGACCCGGGAGAAACTGGAAGCAGAGGGTATCCCTTGTTTTGTACAGGACGGCAGCGGAATTACTGAAGCAACCGACCTCATTGTTGTATCAACAGCCATTGAGGATACTGTTGTTGAAATACAGAAAGGAAAACAACTCCATATTCCCATCATCAGGCGTTCTGAATTACTGGCCCTGATCGCTGCGAGTAAGAGAACAATTGCGGTGGCCGGCACCAGCGGCAAGAGCACAACCACGGCTATGTTATTCGATATACTCGAACAGGCGGGTTATGATCCGAGCATCATCAGCGGGGCCGGATTGATCAGTCTTATCAAAAAAGAAAAAATCGGGAATGCAAAAGTGGGGAAGGGTGAATGGCTCGTGATTGAAGCGGATGAAAGTGACGGATCCATCGTTCAATACAAACCGGAAATCGGGGTATTGCTGAATATCGAAAAGGATCACCAGGAGATTGATGAACTGATGAACCTCTTCCTGGTTTTCAAAAACAATTCCACTATGTTCGTGGTGAACCGGGCACATCCGCTATCCAAAAAATTTTCACGCGATGAACAACAGGATTTTTCAACCGACCCGGAGATTTTTGCAGGTTATAT
>CAZQGZ010000193.1:0-3113 GCA_964592935.1 uncultured Chitinophaga sp.
CTATGTGCATGCCATCAGTTTTCAATCCTGTGGCACCGAACTGATGGCCTCTATCCTCGAATCAACCGAAATAAAAAAGCGATGGCCAGTTTTCAACCAGTCACAAAAAAGATGGGAGGATACCTATGGAATATTTTTATTTGAGGACCAAAACGGATACCAGCGGCTGGCCATTGACAAGAACCGGAAAAGGCTGACCCCGGTTTATACTTTTCATTATCTCGTGGATGGCCATGCCATTATCCGTAAACTGGTGCGTGATTTTAATCTTTGCCCGAAACTTTGTTTCCTGCAAAAAGACACGGGAACCTGCGAAGGCATCAAAGAGGAAATTTGTTTTGGCGCCTGTGAACAAAAAGAATCTCCCGCCCATTACAACGAAAGAGTTAAAAAAGCCACTGTATCACTCCGGTCGCAACCTTCATTCGCCATTATTGATAAAGGAATCAGCTATGACGACAGGTCCTGCATCCTGGTACTGCATGGCGAATTTTACGGCATGGGGTATATCCCTGCGGATGCAGCAATAACAGATCTGGAAACCATCCGGGATCATATGACCGTTTACAAAGAGAACAGCGTGATCCGGAATCTCGTTCAGGGGTTTGCGGCAAGATATCCCGATAAGGTTTACTGGTTCAGTCGAGCCATTGAAAATATTCATCCGGGGGCACTTGCTGAAAAACCCGGATGATTTCAGCAGACGGAATAAATAATTTCCGGTCGGTTGTATTGAGCCAGGCACCATCGATCGTTACCGTAGCACAAAGTACATCCTCATTTTTCTTTATCCCGTGCACGATGGTCCACCGGGAATAATCCCGGCGGCTTTTAAGCAATTTCAAATTAATGGTCACCGTATCGTCATAGTGAATTTCTTTTCTGAAAACACATTCTTCCCGGAAAATCACCGGCCCGAAATGCAACTTTTTCATCAGGGCGGCAGTCAATCCTCTTTCTTTCAGAAAATTGAGACGGCACATGGCTGCCCAGTCATAAAAAACGGAATGACGGAGATGAAAATTGGAATCGATATCGGACCACCTGATCTGTATGGGCCATTCAAATTTATTCATACAAACAGCTTTAAACACCTGTTAAATTATATGAATGAAGGTATCTGAATTATCGTTTCAACCTGTATTTTTGCGCCACAATAAAAAAATATGAAAAAAATTATTCTATCTCTTTTAATGTTATCTGCTATTACGTTACTGAATGCGCAGCCCGGCAAACCGGTTCCCAAACCAAAACCCAAACCCGCGAGTTTATTGAATACAAATGCCGATTCTGTAAGTTACGTACTGGGCGAAGTGGTTGCTTTTGATTTGATTCAAAAAGGGCTTGGGGAAGTCAAATTAACGAATTCAGCAGCCTTCATGCAGGCCATCAATGATATACTTGGAAAAAAGCCTACCCTGATTGATGATGTTTCGGCCAATGCTTTATTGAACAGCTACATGACAAAAGTTCAAGCAGAACAGGTGAAGCCTGCCATTGAGGAGGGTAAGAAATTCCTTGAGCAGAATAAATTGAGGGATTCAGTAAAAACAACTGCATCCGGTTTGCAGTATCAGGTAATCAAAGAAGGTACAGGCATAAAGCCCGCGGCTGTTGATACATTTGTCTGTCATTACCGGGGAACTTTACTGAATGGTACCGAATTCGATGCTTCTGCCAACCGTGGCACACCGCTGGTCATGGCAGTTAACCAGGTGATCCCCGGATGGACAGAGGGGCTTCAGCTGATGCCGGCAGGATCCAAATATAAATTCTGGATCCCGTATGATCTTGGTTATGGCGTGATGGGTAATGGAGCTGCTATCCCTGGTGGCTCTACATTGGTATTTGAAGTGGAACTGCTTGATGTAAAGAAAAAACAATAATTAAATTCCCGAAACCATGAGGAGGGTTGAGCATGAAATTGAGATCCGCCAGCCTGCCCCTGCTATTTTTGAAGCATTTACCGAATTTTCTCTTTTAAAAGAATGGTGGGGAGTTGAACGTTGTCTTATCGAAAAAAAGCAGGGCGGGTTGTATGCATTGGCCTGGGAAGCCAGCAGGAAAGGATTTCATTATGTTTCAACCGGTATCATTACGGTATTTATACCGGGCAAAGAATTACTGATCGATCACTTTGTTTATTTCAATCCTGAAAAACAAATCCTGGGGCCTACGTTCCTTTCCATCAAATTACAGGAAGAGAATAATGGTACCAGGCTGCGGCTTATACAGGGCGGTTATCAAACAGGCGGAGACTGGGATTGGTTTTATGATTCGGTAAAAGATGCCTGGCCCAAAGTGCTGGACAACCTGAAAAAATTCCTGGAACAATAGTATCAGGACAAATTACCTTTCATCAGCATAATTTGTTCGCGGTTTCCCAGCACGATAACTTTCATTCCCGGCGAGATGGGAATAGTGTCGGGCGGATTGATGATGAATTTTCCTTCGGTATTTTTAACGCCGATACAATTCACCCCCGTCTTGTTCCAATCCATGACATCCCTCAGGGTCTTACCCCTGATCGATTCCGGTAACTGCAAATAGTCGACAGATTCCACGTGAATAGATTCTCCTTCCTCCCCGGATAAAAAGTCAATGAACTCAACCACATCAGGTTTGGAAACTAGCGTGGCCATATGGGTACCACCGATAAAGTCAGGCATGATAACATTGTTGGCTCCGGCCTTTTTTAATTTGGAAACAGAACTGGCCTCAGATGCCCGGCTGACGATCTGCATTTTTGCATTCAGATCTCTTGCGGTTAATACAATAAAAACATTTTGTGCATCCACCGGTAAAGTTGTGATCAATGCCCTTGCTCTTTTCACACCGGCCTGCTTCAATACATCATCCTCGGTGCTGTCTCCTTCCAGGTGGAGAATTTTTTCCCCGTCAGCTTCCACTTTTTGCATAAGCTGAACATCCTTCTCGATCACAACAAAGGGTACCGAGTGGGTCTTCAGTATGCGGGCCGCCTGGTGACCGTTACGTCCATAACCGCAGAGAATAACATGATTCTCGAGTTTCGCAATCTCTTTCATAAGCTTTCGGGTTTTAAAATATTTATTGATCTCGCCGCTGACTACGAATTGTGCAATACGGCTGAT
>CAZQGZ010000193.1:3213-5755 GCA_964592935.1 uncultured Chitinophaga sp.
TTTTAAAATATTTATTGATCTCGCCGCTGACTACGAATTGTGCAATACGGCTGATCGCAAATGCGAAAGTGCCCCAGCTGGTGATGAGCAAAATGATGGTGAATATTCTGCCCCCGTCGGTCAACGGATGCGTTTCACTATAGCCAACTGTTGTAATGGAAATGGTGGTCATATACAAAGCATCCAGCAGGTTCATTTTCTCAATGATCATATACCCGGCAATTCCAACAATGATAATAATGTGCAGGATGATAAAGGGAGTCAGCAGCCGGTATGTTGACCTTTCCAAAATGGGTGATTTGACATAAAAATAAAGAATGAATCGGAGTTATTGGCTGACTTTATGACCAAACCCGGTCAGGCTATTTTGTTTTTAGCCCATTCCATCGCTTTATGAAACTGCTGGGCAGGGGTAAGCTGCGTGTTATCCAGTACAAAAGCATCTTCGGCTTTTCTGAGGGGACTTACTTTCCGGTTAGAGTCAATATAATCTCTCATTTCGAGGTTATTTTTCACTTCTTCGATCGTCACATTGGGGTTTTTCTCATACAACTCCTTGAATCTTCTTTCCACCCTCACAGCATTGTCGGCGGTCATGAATATCTTGAGTTCTGCGTCCGGGAAAACAACAGTACCGATATCTCTCCCGTCCATCACAATACCTTTTTTGGCACCCATTTTTTTTTGCTGGGCTACGGCAAACTCCCGCACTTCTTTGATCGCCGCCACATCACTCACTTTTTCCGCAACAACCAGGTCACGAATGACATATTCCACGTTCTCATCATTCAGGTACATTTCGCTGAGCTGCGTTTTTGGATTGAAAATAAATTCAAGATCGATCTCTTTTAAAGCTTTTTTTACTTCTTTCTTATTCGTCCAGTCAATATGATTGCGCAAAAAAAACAACGTGATAGCCCGGTACATAGCCCCGCTGTCAACATATAAATAACCCAGTTCCTTTGCCATTTGTTTGGCGAGGGTGCTTTTGCCGCAACTGGACCAGCCATCGATTGTTATGATTATTTTTTTTCCCATTGAATTCAAACCCTGTACCGGGTCATCCTGTTTAAAAAATCATGAATGAAATATAGTCCTTTTCCCTATTCGTAATTATGCCGGCTACAAATGTAAAAAAGGAGCACGTAGAATGTACTCCTTTTTTTACTGAAAGTTCGCTGATTTTTTACTGTAAACCCAGTAAATTTTCTCTTCCTGACTGAAAAAGATATTTTCTTTACCTGGTCACCACAATTTTTTCAACCTGTTGCTGCCTGGTTTCAAAATTTATTACTTTCAAAAAATAAATTCCGGATTTTAGGTTTTCTATGTTGAGGGTACTGCTTGTTACTCCCCTCCACTGGTTCACGATCCTTCCGGACATATCGGCCAGGACAATATCCCTGGAAACACCCGGCGCCTCAAACACAATGTTTACATTTCCGGCAGAGGGGTTCGGATAAATAATAATTTTCCCCGGTTGGTTTTCACCCACCACGGCCACGATATTACTGTAGGCTGTCTTCATCATGAAATCGACCTGGCGGACCCGGTATTGCGAAATGCCCTTTTCTTTATTCAGATCTTTGTAATAATAATTCAATGCCATGTCGCTGTGACCACCGGTGGCTTGTGAAGGCACAAAGGCAATTTCCTGCCAGCTTCCGTTTGTGTTTCTTTCAATATAAAATCCCGAACTGTTGTTTTCGGAGGAGGTTATCCATTTCAGCAATACATCGGATTGATCCCGAACTGCAGTAAAATTGAGAAACTTGACCGAAAGCGGAATACATATATTTTCAATCCGCAAATAAACTTCGTTGGGAAAAGAGGGACCCGTAACGACGACCCATAATGGCATATCAGAATAGGGTTTCTGGTTGGAATATGGCAGGTAAGTCATTATTCCTGAATAATACTGGTAGCCGGTTGTATTATCCAACTGGATATTGGTGCCGCTTGAAATATTTAAGGTATCATGCAATCTGTTAAATATCCAATCCCCGTCATCAATAAACACATCATAATTAACCAGGATCCCCGTCAAATTAATTGTAGTTATTGTAAAATTATATGTCCTGGGCAGCTGGCAATACATAAATCCGGTTGCCCTGGGATCATTTGCCACAAGAACCACACCTTTTGAAACACATGCTACGGTTTGTGAATTGGCCGACTGGCTTTCCCACATATCTGCGGTCAAAGACTGGGGAATACTGCAGTCATACGGTAAATTAATAGTCAGTCCCGTCAGTGTATACCTGTCGGAACCTGCCAGTATTCCTCCTCCCTGGATCTCTGTAATAGTATACCCCGATTGAAATCCTGGAGCACTATTATCGGGAGGATATGAATTTAATACGGTTAATGTACTGCCCTGGTGAAAAAAACCGAAAGTTGCAATTGAACTATCGAGTGCGCTATTCTCACCCGGAACAGCAGAAGTAGTGGGCGGATGTGATTGCGGATAACTATAATCGGGATAATTGCCCGTTGGCCAAATGTGGAACCATAAGTATTTTCCCCCCGCATTATGAATTAT
>CAZQGZ010000194.1:0-5705 GCA_964592935.1 uncultured Chitinophaga sp.
GGAACAAACGGAATTTTGCATGCAGGTAACCCTGGATAAAATAGAGGTCTTCATCATTTTCTGCGAAAACATGCGGTACCAATCTTTCATCAAGGTATACTTCGGCATTTCCTTTTAACCCGGGAAATTTAAGATCATCATCAAAACGCTGGCTGGCCGGCTCTGCATTCTGCCAGAAACCATGTTGCGGGCTTAAGAACTTACCCATGGGGGGTATCTTTCCCCATTGTTTGTTGAGCGCGAAAACCAGTCCGGCTGTGACTACGGTGGAAATGGCAAAAGGAACGATTCGCATAGGCAATGAATGATGGGGAAAGATAGGAAGAAATCGAACACGGATGACACAGATTGGGCGGATGCCCGCGGATTACTTTTTCTAGATTGTAAAATAAACTCATTCAAATCCCCGGATTCTACCCCAAAAAATCCGTGCAAATCTGTCTAATCCCTGTTATCCGTGTGCTAATATATTTTTCACTAATTTCATATTTCAATAAACAAAACAACTATGGTACCAGTACTTATTGTAGTCGGCATTCTCCTGCTAATTATTCTATGGGTTGTCAGCCTGTTTAACGGGTTGGTGCGGTTGCGCAACCGCCGGCAAAATGCATTTGCCGATATTGATGTTCAGTTGAGACAAAGACATGATCTCGTTCCTCAATTGGTGGACACCGTCAAAGGTTATGCCACGCATGAAAGGGAATTGCTGACAAAGATCACCGAAGCCCGCAGTGCCGCCATGGCTGCAACCACGATCGATGATAAAATAAAAGCGGAACAACAACTCAGTACCGCCCTGGCCGGATTGAAAGTCCAGGTGGAAGCATACCCGGACCTGAAAGCCAATCAGAACTTTTTGCAGTTGCAGGAAGAACTCAGCGATATTGAGAATAAGCTGGCAGCAGCAAGACGATTCTTCAATGGAGCCACGACCGAATACAACAATGCAGTGGAATCATTCCCGGGCAATTTGATCGCCAGGAATTTTGGCTTTAAAAGAGAGATCCTGTTTGACCTGGGTACGGATACCCGCAAGCAGATGGAAGAGCCTCCGAAGATTCAGTTTTAAGGCCCATCCAAACCTTCCCGGAGGGAAGGCTTTGCTGCGCACAGACCCATAAAGCAATAAATTCATTTCGTTTGCTGAAAGCAAGTCATCCATTATGCAATACGTAGGTCTCGATAAGCAGATCAGGAAGAATAATTTTAATTCCTTTTTATTATTGATCGCATTCCCGGCATTGCTGCTGGGAATGTTTTATCTTTTTTTTGTTTTCACCGCCAACCAGACACACGAGGAACCCAATATACTTTTCCTGAAAGTGATGCCCATTGTACTGGCCGTTGTCGGCATATGGTTTTTAATTGCGTGGTCGGGGAATGGCGCTATCATCAGGATGGCCACCAAGAGCAAACCACTCGAAAGGATGGAAAACAAACGGGTGTATAACCTGGTTGAAAATCTTTGCATTTCACAGGGAATGAAGACTCCGAATATTTATGTGATAGAAGATGATTCTTTGAATGCATTTGCCAGCGGCATTGATAACCGCACCTATGCCGTTTCCTTATCAAAAGGGATCATTGATAAACTGAATGATGAAGAACTGGAAGGCGTGATTGCGCATGAACTTACGCATATTAAAAACCGGGATACCCGGGTCCTGATCATATCGATCATCTTTGTCGGCATCTTTGCCTTCCTGGCCGAGATGGCATTCCGCAGCCTTCGTTTTGTGGGCCGGGGTAAGAAAGACAGCAAAGGAAGCGGCGCCATTATCTTAGTAGCGATCGTCGTGACCGCGATCGCTTATTTTATTTCTATTTTACTCCGCTTCGGCATCAGCCGCAAGAGAGAATATTTAGCCGATGCTGGCAGTGCTGAAATGACCAAGAAACCTTATGCCCTCGCCAATGCGTTAAGGAAAATTTCTGCCGATCCCCTGATCGAAGCCGTTGAGCGCCGCGATGTGGCCCAGTTATTCATCGACAATCCCCAGGTATCCGCCCGTAAATCCGGTTCCTGGGATAATATGTTTGCCACGCATCCGCCGATAGAGAAAAGGATTGAGTTGCTGGAGCAGTTTGTTTGAGGAAAGACGTTAGCTTTCTTCCATCGACTCACGCCTTCTTCCCCCCCACCATCGGCACGAACGAAAAATGATCGAATACTTCTTCTTTTAACGAACCATTTTCAAGCTTTGTAATCCTCTTCATCTGCTGAATATCACCACTGCCCAACGGGATCACCATCATGCCACCGGGTTTTAATTGTTCAATTAATTTTTGAGGGATCTCAGGAGCAGCCGCTGTTATGATCACCCGGTCGAAGGGCGCATAGGTGGGCAGCCCTTCATAACCATCGCCGTAAAAAAATCTGATTGTTGAATACTTTTTCAGAAAATCAAATAGCTTGTTCGCTTCAAATAATTTTTTCTGCCTTTCGATCGTATACACCTGTGCTCCCATTTCCGCCAGCACCACGGCCTGGTAGGCGCTGCCAGTTCCGATCTCCAGCACTTTCATGAAGGGTTGCACTTCGAGCAATTGGGACTGGTAAGCAACGGTATATGGTTGTGAAATGGTTTGTCCTTCCCCGATAGGAAATGCTCTGTCCTCGTATGCCTTCTCATCAAATGCAGAATCGAGGAAAAAATGACGGGGAACTTCTAACATGGCGTCCAGCACTCTTTCATCCGTAATTCCTTTGGCATGGATGCCCTGCACTAATTTTTTGCGCAGGCCTTTGTGGCGGTAAGTATCTTCGGTGGGTCTCATAAGTTCGGCGCAAGTTATAGCTAAGAGAATAAAAGAGAAAAAGAGATAAGGAGGAAAACGCTGAATAACTCTTTTACTCATTATTCTCTTAGCTCCATAGGCCAAAGAGGAATAGTGAAAGGAGAAATATACTACATACCCCTTTTTCTCTTTTACTCTTTTACTCTTTTTTACTCCTTTTTTCTCTTTTATCCTCTTAGCCCCATGTCCGCAATAATTGCTTTTATCTTTTCATCCAATTGTTTGTTCACTGTTTCAAATTCTGCCGCATTCTTCAATTCCGCATTCACACTGAAATAAAACTTGATCTTCGGTTCCGTGCCGCTGGGTCTTGCCGATATACTGCTCATATCTTCCAGCACAAACTGCAACACATTCGATCTGGGCATTTCTATTTTCCATTCTTCGCCTGTTACCAGGTTCTTTTCTGTCTGCATTTCATAATCACGGAGCATCACTACCGGTGAGCCATTAATTTGCCCGGGCGGGTTGTTGCGGTAAGTTTCCATCATCGCAGCTATCTGTCGTTGCCCATCCATTCCTTTTTTGGTTATTGAAATAAGATGTTCTTTATATAAGCCATACTGCACATACAGATCGATCATTTTTTCATAGAGGCTCCTGCCCTTCTCTTTTTCATACGCCGCCATTTCGCAAAGCAATGCCACCGCGCTGATGCCATCCTTGTCCCTGATCTTATCCCCGATCATCAGGCCAAAACTTTCTTCACCACCGATAATATAATTTTCTTTGCCTTCTTTTTTCCTGATCATTTCAGCGATCCATTTAAAGCCCGTTAATACCCGGTAACAATTCACCCCGTTCCTCGCCGCGATCCCATCGATCATGGGGGTGGTCACGATCGTGGTGATCACCATATCATGGGGCCTTGCAATTCCCTTCGTCTTTCTTGCTTCGATCAAATAGTTGAAAGCAAGCACCGCAGTCTGGTTGCCGTTCATTAATACCCATTTTCCATGCAGATCCTTCACCCCGATAGCGATCCGGTCGGCATCGGGATCCGTGCCGCAAAGAATATCCGCATCTATTTCTTCAGCTAATTTCAAACCGAGGCTCATCGCTTCACTTTCTTCGGGATTGGGATAAGCTACCGTCGGGAAATTACCATCCGGCACACTTTGCTCTTTTACAATATGTACATTTTTAAAACCAAACCTGTCCAGCACCGGCGGAACCATTTTTATTCCGGTTCCATGTATCGGAGTGTATACGATCTTCAGGTCCTTATGTTTTTCAATGATCTCCGGGTAAATACTCAGGCTTTTCACCATATCGATATAGGCCGAATCCATTTCTTTTCCTATCATTATAATATTGGCTTCCCCACCCACCCATTTCACATCGTCAACTGATGCTATCCTGTCAACTTCCTTTATAACATTTTTATCATGCGGAGGTACTAACTGAGAACCATCATCCCAATAGGCTTTATACCCGTTATATTCCCTGGGATTATGCGATGCCGTGCAAACCACACCACCCTGGCATTTCAGTTCGCGGATGGCAAACGAAAGCTCCGGGGTAGGACGCAGATCTTCAAACAAGAAAACCCTGATACCATTTGCTGCAAACACGCCGGCCGTTGTTTCGGCAAAGAAGCGGCTGTTATTGCGGCTGTCATGCGCGATAGCCACACTAACATCACCCGGGAAACACTGTTTGAGATAGTTGGCATAACCCTGCGTTGCCATGCCCACCGTGTATTTGTTCATCCGGTTGGTACCAACTCCCATGATACCCCGTAAACCCCCGGTTCCGAATTCGAGGTTCCTGTAAAAAGCATCTTCCAGTTCAGCGGGGTTTTCCTGCTGCAACCGTTTTATTTCATTCTTAGTGGCTGGGTCAAAATTTCCGTTGAGCCAAATGTCTATCTTAGCCTTTATAGCCTCATTCATAAATTGATTTTTTTTACTTATTGCGAATTTCGGTTCAATTTATAATATTAACAAGTTGTTTATACTCCCGCGATTTTTATTTGTATTTTTATAGCCAAGTAAAGAAGCTATGAGCACAACCCTGATCAAAAAAAAGCTTACCAACGCCATAAACGAAATAGATGACTCTGATTTCCTGGAGGCGTTGCACATAATAGTAAATGCAAAAAAAGAAGAAGAGACCGTTTATCAATTGTCTGTTTCTCAAAAAAAAGAATTGGACAGAAGGCAGGCACGGCACCATTCAGGTGAAAGCAAATCCCACTCATGGGCAGCAGTTAAAAAATCCCTGCTAAAAAAGTAGATATGTCTTTTATTATTCAGGTAAAAGATGAAGCAAAACAGGATATTACTGATGCCATGGCCTGGTACGCATCAAAAGTGGAAATGCTGGACCAAAAGTTCTTTAAAGCTGTTGAAGAAACGATTTTCAGGATTCAGCGGAATCCATTTTCGTATAAAAGAATATACAAGAAATTCCGGCAAGCTGCTGTCAAAAGGTTCCCATATGTTATCCTTTATGAGCCCGAACAAAAAAATGTAGTGATTTATGCCGTATTTAATACATGGCAGCATCCCGGTAAAAAAATCAAACGGCTCAAATAATTATCATAATATTTTTTGTGTTAAAAAAAACAACTATAGTACTTGCTCTCGTTCCTATCTCATTCATCTCGTTATGCCAGGATACCCTGAAAGGTGAATTTCTGACTGGCCCTCTTGAAGTAAAAAAGGCGTACAATTCTTCCTTTTTTATTAAAAAAACAAATCTCACTCCCCAACAAAAGAAAAACCGCACCTGGCTTGTTGCCGGCGCCAATGTCATTGGTTATGGCTCCGTCATGGTTGGATTGAATTCCGCCTGGTATAAAAATTATCCCCGCTCTGGCTTTCATAGTTTCAATGATAATAAGGAATGGCTGCAGGTCGACAAAGTGGGCCACCTCTACAGCGCCTATATTGAAAGTT
>CAZQGZ010000195.1:0-5675 GCA_964592935.1 uncultured Chitinophaga sp.
AAATTTCTCCGCCAGGTCAACCGCTTCCGGATGCTTGCCTGCCAGCGTAAGATTTATGCAAAGATCCTTGAGCTGGTTCACAAAAAATGTCTTTTCCACGTATTCATATCTGTCCCGCGAAGTGGCAACATTTTCCTTATCAAAGCGGTGATAATATTTCATTCCCCGCAGGGTATCGTTCCGCCTGAATGCTCGGTTAGCCAAAATGAGACTGGGCCAATTCTGGTCGATGCCTTTACCCTGTGGATGCCTGTCAGCCAGGGCCAGTATCCGCTCATATGTTTTATCGCTCACGGGGCAATTGTTATCAAATGCATGACCATCATTGCTAAATGGCTTTTCCTCATTTGCCTTGGCAACCCAGAAATTGATCATACCCATATCGCCGGGCGTGGTATATAATTCTTCAAAAAGGTTGTGCTTATCAATAAAATTGAAAAAAAGTTCTGAATGGTAGGTCCAGCTATACCATCCGTCCATATAGTCAGGATAGATGAACAGCTGTTTCCGCTTGTAATTGTGGATACGAACCCCGTCACTATAGTAAGGAAGGGTAACCTTTACTGTTGCTTCCAGTGAATCCGTACTTACCTGCCGATAGTGATCTACGGCCTCCTGAAGCAATTTATCCTGTGCCACAGAGTCTGTTGTCAATCCCCTGTCATAGTCATACTTACTGATAAACATAGCCCTTCGTTTCTCATTCATGGCCAATAGATAATTCTTCTCCGAAAGTGCTTTTATCTCATTGATCAGCTTTTCATAATCCTCAGATAATGCATAGAATACTTCTCGTTTTGACAGGCAGGCATTAGGGAATAAATAGCCCTTGAATGACCGGAGAACGTTTTTATCGACATTTACCCGGTACAAATGGCTGATATAACCGGCACGGATCACTGCATTTCGATACACGGTCGTCGGCGTATTGGTCGGGTAATTGGCCCCGAGCCATTTCACGATATCCGCTGCTTTATCGCGGTGTCCGAACTGATAAATTATGGCAAGGACATTATTGTAATTATTGAATAGGCTGCCGGTAAAATAATCATTCTGCCCCGATTTTTTAATGGCATCAAAACAGCGGATCACTTTTGCCGTATCTCCCAGAGCTGCATACAGGGAAGCCAGGGTATGATGCCCCCCGTTAAAATCATTGGGAACACGGCCATTGATCTCATAATTTCCTTTTGCATAATAAAGATCAAATATCCCGTTCCCCAGGCTATCTTCATAAGGTGAAAGCAGGCCAAGCATAGCATGCAGTTTTACTTCACTTACATGTCCGAAAGTGAGCCATTGCTGAATGCCGTAATTCAGTTCAACGGATATGGAGGGCCGGAACAGGGCCTTCGAATTGAAAAAGACCATGGCGATACCATAACCCTCATCCGACAACTCCTGCAGCATTCTTTCGGTAGTACCAGAAGGATTATAATAGTTGTCGTAAGCAAGCAATGTAGTGAATGTATTCAACTCTCCCAATAAGTCAGGATAATCGGTTTTTTGGGCCAGCAATTCCCGGAAGGTCGTCTGGATCAGGTTCATAAGTTCCCTTTTCAGTATACTGCTATCCTTCTTATTAATTAAACACATTCGCTTCAAAGTCTCATTGGTAAGGCTTAATCTCGCTTTAGGTTCCAACCCATTCAGAAAGGTCATCATAGCCCCCGGTTCATACCGCTCTTCGACCAGTAAGGGCATTGCCATATTATTAAACCCTATCCCTTTACTTTTCATCAGGATCCGGGTTTCAGCCCTTACCCTTTCCAGCACCCTGTTGTTTTGTTTTCGCTCTGCATCATACCAATAAAAACCGCTTAATATGAGCATGGTTGCAACGGCCACTACGATCGCTATCTTTCGGGGTCCGTATTTCATAAAGGCTCTTGTAAACATCACTTTCCTGGCACTGCGTTTTATGAACTCACGGATATCTGCCAATACGTCTTCTGCGTCAGCCAAAGCATTTGACCGGTCTTCCCGGATTTCCGAATAACGTTTTATCCAACCCGCATTGGGTTTACACTTATTAAACCAGTTCTCAAAATAGCTAAGCGGCCCGATGGGCAGTAAAAAGCCATTGCTTTTTCCGCTGCTCTTCCAGCGATCCAGTTGTTTCTTCAGGTCCAGGTAGGTGGAATAATACTCAAATTCCTGGTTGGCCCATTTATTCAGTTTATCCCAGTTGCGGATCAGGCTTTCATGGGTTATATCAAGTACCGTATCCGTTGTTAATTTATGCGTCGCCGGGTCCCCGGTCTTAAAGGGCCTGATGAAGGAGTTTCCTTCTTCCCGGTAGATACTGAGTACTTCACTCACCAGCTCGGGAGTAATGGAAGGATTATTAATGATACCGGTGATCTCGCCAAGGGTCATCCGGTTACGCACCGCCCGGCTATTATCGATCTTGGTAAGGCAGCTGAAGGTGAGGGCTATGATACGCTTGGCTTCCTGCTGTGAGATATTCCTCTCCGGATAGGAACTATTATGATATTCCCATGCATTCTCATACAAAACGCTGGCATGGATCTCAATGACCTTGTTAAGTCCCGTATCTTTAAAATATTGCTGTCGTATCAGGGGAAGTTTACTGAACCATGCCCGGAATACGGGTTGCGCCTCATCCGGCAATTCAGCAGCCGGCATACCCCCCACCATGGCATAATGAATAAGGTCCATTTCTTCCCTTCCCTGCTTTGCCGCCAGCCAGATCTGGCTCAGCGCATGCTGAAGAATGGGTAATTGATCTACGCCATCCGCAATATCAAATACCAGGCGTTCAATAAGACGTTGTGAAATTCGGTTACCACTCAATATGGCAGGCTCTTCAATGACCTGCTTCAGGTCCCGCCGTTTTAACCTCGGCACAAAGAACTGTGAGAAACCAATGTATTCCGGTAATCCGCGGAAGGCAGAACATTGTCCGATATAATCCGACCGCATGGTGCAGACAATATATACCGGGATATTTCTCTTAATGGCAATACGCGCTGTTTCCAGTAACAGGTTCACTACGATCTGTGAATCCTGGGAAGGAGCTTCGTTATAAAAATTTTCAGGGTTGGTAAAAAACTCCTCAAACTGGTCGGCAATGATCATCAGGTTGGCGGCCTTTCTTCTCCGGTCCTTTTTCTGTGGCTCCTCCAGGTTTTGCCATAGTTGATCTGCCTCATCTATGTAAAAATCAGAATTCGTATAGAGGTCGATCAATGAGGAAAAGCCACGCCTTAACTCTGTTTCGATCGTGGATGACCCGGTAACGAAAGTTTTGGCCAATGCATCGGCCATATTATTGACCGGGCTCCGCTCCGGGCGAAAATCCGCAACCACCCAATGGGTATATTTTGCCTTGAAAAACCCGGCCCTGGCATTGGGAATAAGCCCTGCATATATCAATGAAGACTTTCCTTCACCCGAAGCGCCTGTTACCATCAGGAACTTATTTTGCTCCAGGAGCGATGTGATCTGATCCACCTGGAGGTCACGTCCCTTGAAATAGAGACTCTCCTCTTCGGTAAATGACCGTAGACCGGTATAGGGGCATATCGTGAGCTGGTCGGTCATCTATTATTATTCATTTATGTAATTAAGAAATAACCGCAAAAAGAATAACTGGTTATCATCGAATCGCTGCCACTCTTTCTTTTTGGTTTGAGATTGATTATATCCATAAATGCAATTCCATAAAAAATTTGTCATGTCCCCTGTAGAAATAAGTGAAGGAGCCTGCCCTTTAGCCCGGTAAAGATCTCCGCGGAATGCATAGACCCGGCTAAACCTTGTCATAGCAGCAAACTTAAAATTGACATTCTTAATGACCTGGCTGGCCTCGCGCCGGTTATCTTTGGCATCCAGATACATAAGCGCCACGGCAACCTGGATGCGATTAGGCTGGGCAGCTGCCGGGTTATCCAGACGATTCATTTCAACACGGGCCGAATCCAGTAATTGCCGTGCCGGCTCCGGAAACCGCTTATCTAAGGATAATTGCTGGCTGGCATATCCATACAGGGAAGACCGGTTCACTTCCTTCTTAAATACATTGACGAAGGACATGGCCAGTGCAAATTGATCGCGGGCGGTCAAATGTGCGATGGCATTTGCAGTCAGCTCAAATGAATAGTTATTGACGTAGTTATTGTTTTTATATTGAAACGCGTTGAGCAGCTTTGACAATTGTATCTTTTTAAGACAGGCGATACTCTTATCGGTCTCATTCATACGATATAACCGGTCACTGAGATGCAGGTAAAGAATATTCAGATCGGCAGATTGATCTGCATTTCGTTGTTCCAGTTTTGCTGCCAGCTGTTCCATCAATGCCAGGGGCATTTGATCCGTAAGAAAAATATTCCGGAGCGACACCAGCGCATGGTATTCCAGCATCCATAATTCAAAAATTTTGAAGTCTGCTGCCTGCCCGTACAACCCATCAAATAAATTATGTGCCAACAGGTACTGAACAAATGCAGCCGAATGATAGAAGAAAGGAAATCCACGGGGTTCATAAGGATGAAACGGCACCCGAAAATCGGGATACAGGAAAAGAAATTTTCGTGGTACAGTCATCTGTTCTGTGCCTGATTGACCAACGATAGAAACAGTTTGTTCCAGGTATTCTTTTGAGACCTTCTGATAAGTGGCAATAGCCTCCCCAAAGAACAGATCAGTTGTTATTCCCTTTTGGTTCCTTAATTCATTTCTGGCTCCGAATTGTGCTCCTTCATTTTTCAGGGCAAGGGCCAGGTTAAAATTCCGATCATCATCAACAGCGGTTTTGCCAATTTCCTGCCTCAGCTTATCATTAAAGTAAGCCAGCATACTGTCGTTCATTACCTGAACATTCGTATTCACCAATGATTGCCCCCCGGCCCCGGCATAAAAGTTTGTCGAAAAAGAATTGGGCGTGGACCAGGCGACCAGCCTGTTATAAAATTCAGCAGCTTCTATTTTTTTCCGGCTGCAATAGCCAGAAACAAATGCATCGATATCCCCCTGCTTTCCATAGATATAATAAACGGCGGCGATCTGGGAAGCATTTTCAATGTGCGTAGCATAATCATTTTGGTAATATCCCGCCTGGTACTGCAATAAGGTATCCATACAGCGTAATACCATATCCGTTTGACCGTTTGCAGCGTATAAATAAGCCAGGTCCTGATAAAGTCCGTTAAACCGGGGGCCATAATTATTGTTGCCCCGCACCAGCAGTTTGTCCCTGTCATAATTCTTCTGCAGCCATGGAGACCTATTCTCATTTTCAAAGGGCGAAAGGAGCTTCAATAATTGGCTGATCTCATCTGTCGAATATATCTTATGATTGATCCCGTTATCCAGCGCGAGGCCCAGGTATTGCATGTCTGAAAACCCCATGGGCTGCTCTTTAAGAATCTGCATAGCCCATCGGGCAGAACGGTTTGCATTGCGGTTATCGATCGATCTGAGTTGCTCGTCCTGGTTTAAATAGGCCGCTAACCCTGTTGTCACCGAAAGATCATAGATCAGTTTCAAGCCTGCAGACAGCTCGTGGTTGTCCTTACTGATGGGAAGCTGTCCCAGCAGGCTATCGGCTATGGTCAAACTTTGAAGTATTTCCGGCCGGGGTTCATTCCTTCCCTGTAAGACCAATTGGGTTGCTATACCTGTTGCGATGAATATTTTCTGTTTGGGCT
>CAZQGZ010000196.1:0-5674 GCA_964592935.1 uncultured Chitinophaga sp.
AGTGTAAATGAAGGCCTGATGACAAGTGGAAATCCAATTTCCTGGGCTATTTCCTTTCCTTCGAGAAAGGAGGAAGCAGTTCTTCCCTTACAAACACTGGCTCCCAGTTCAAGCATGCGAAGCCTGAAACGTTCCCTGTCCTCTGTGGTCTTTATGGCCTCAATATCAACCCCTATGATTCGAACCTGGTACTTCTCCCAAATACCGGCTTTCTGACAATCAATAGCAAGGTTCAGGGCAGTTTGTCCACCCATGGTGGGAAGTACCGCATCTATTTTATGCTTTCCGAGGATTTCAACAATGGATTTTCTGGTAAGCGGTTTTAAATAAATATTGTCTGCCGTCACCCTGTCGGTCATAATGGTGGCGGGATTTGAATTGATGAGTGTTACTTCGATTCCTTCCTCCTTTAGTGAGCGTGCGGCCTGTGTTCCGCTATAGTCAAATTCGCAGGCCTGTCCAATTACAATCGGACCGCTGCCAATAATAAGCACTGATTTTATTGAATTATCTTTAGGCACTTTTTATTTGAATTAAGGTGGATATAATTAACATGGTACCAGCATAAACTTTGCGAAAATATGCAATTCTTTTTAAGTAACCGCCATTATACCCTTCCATACCAGGTATATGGTACCGGAAAACATGCCCTGCTTGCTTTTCATGGTTTTGGCCGTACGGGCGAAGATTTTAGTGTTTTTGAACAACACCTGGGCCGGGATTTTACCATTTACGCTTTCGACTTACCTTACCATGGAAAAGGGTTGGTAACCTCCGGCCCAAAAAATCCGGTTTTTTTAAAACATGACCTTTATGACCTGATTCATCGTTTCCTGGAACAACATAAACTTCAAACATTCTCTGTGGTCGGTTACAGCCTTGGCGGAAAAATGGCCCTCGGCTGTCTTGAAGTTTTTAAGGAAAAGGTTATTAATACTTACCTGATCGCTCCGGATGGGCTAAAAATAAACCCTTTCCATTTTTTTGGAACACGTACGCTGACCGGCCGCCTTCTTTTCGAATACATTACAGACCATCCGGCATTGCTTTTTAAAACAGGCAGTCTGCTGGAAAAACTTGGTATGATCAATCCTAAAATTGTACATTTCACCAGGCATCATATGGATACAAAGGAAAAAAGAAAAAAAGTATTCCACGTATGGATGTTGTTCAGGAAATTTTACCCTGATCTTCAGCGTATCGCTCAGGTAATCAATAAAAATAATACCGGGCTGATGCTTTTTTTTGGAAATTTCGACAGTGTAATTCCGCCCTCACTTGCAAAAAAATTAATTCACCGTCTCCTTCAAAGGAATGTGGTTCATATTTTACATCATGGGCATAAATTGCTGGAGAAGAATAAAGAAATCAGCGATATAATTATTAAGAACCTAAACAGTACCTAACCTCGGAACCTTCTATTCCATCATTTTATCCGGCTGATTAATTCCTCTTCAGATTAGAAACTGAGCAGGAATTTGATTGTATTTTTGAGTAAATTATACACTCCATACCTCACGTAATTGTTTTGCGTTGTTAATTCAACTTCATTTTAAATTTTACTTTATCGATGAGTACCCTCCTTTTCAGAAAAAAAACTTTGGCTTCCCGTTTGAAATGGGCAGGTGGGGTACTCCTTATCACAACCCTCCTTATTATTTTGTACTCAAACAAAAAACATATTCACCGCGGTTACAGGCACCTTTCTAAAAAAATTGTTAAAACCCGTATTAAGCCATCCTTTTTTCCGGAAGGTTATGCCATTCATGGTATTGATATTTCTCATTACCAGCCGAACATTGACTGGAAAAGGCTTATTGCAGTGAATCAGCATAAAGATACGGTCCGTTTCAGGTTTGTATTTATCAAGGCAACTGAAGGGCTCATTCTTGAAGACCTGTTGTTTGATGAACACTGGGAAGACGCTAAAAAACATAAGCTGATAAGGGGGGCTTATCATTATTTTTTACCTGACAGAAGTCCGGGGTTGCAGGCAAGAAATTTCATTTCCAGCGTTACACTTGAAAAGGGCGATCTTCCTCCTGTGGTGGATGTTGAGGAGACAAAAGATATCTCAAAAAAAATATTGGTAGCCAGGTTAAAAATTCTTTTGTCAGATCTTGAAAAACATTATAAGGTGAAGCCTATCCTTTATTCCAACCTTTACTTTATTGAGGATTACCTTGCTGATGATTTTAAGGATTATCCTTTCTGGATGGCACATTATTACCGTTCCGAACCTACTGAAGTTTCGGATATTCAAACCATCTTCTGGCAGCACAGCGACCGTTCCGACCTGATAGGCATCAAAGGGAACGTAGATGCGAATGTTTTTACAGGTTCTGAAACGGCAATGAAGAAGTTACTGATCAAATAACAGGGGTTTGTCAAACATGGCTTCCTCTCCTTCCCTTTAGAAACTATTTTACCCGACACAGGCCCCGGCCGGCCAGGTCTTCATGACGGCAGGTATACCGGTGACAGGGTCATTTGATCAGGCAAGAGAAATAGTTTGGCCGTGAATTGTCTCCATTTCATTTAAAATATTTCTCCTATTTTAACCACCCCCGTCTGAACTGGGGAAAATAACCCCAATGTTTGCCTGCTAACCTTTTTTTTCTCAATTTTGAAATCCCGGAAAAAATCAACTCCAACAACCAAAAAAAATTAATGAAAAAATTTACCATTGTATTGCTTGCCCTGTTTTCCATGCAGGCAACAGCTCAGAATCAACTAACCCCTGAATTATTGTTAAAACTAGGACGGATATCAGAACCCCGGATTTCAGCAGACGGAAAATATGTCATTTATAATGTCAGGAATTTTGATGTACAGGCAAACAAAGGCAATTCTGATATCTACAGGATGGACTTTAACGGGACCAATGTAACACGTCTGGCCGGCGGACCCGAAGATGAAACTGCCGCCAAATGGAGGCCTGATGGTTTGCGCATTGGCTATTTATCGGATAAGGATGGCAGCAATCAGATTTGGGAAATGAATCCCGATGGAAGCAGTAAGACCAGGATTACCAATGTAAACGGTGGAATAACCAATTTCGGATATGCGCCAATGGGAACTTATATCTGGTATACCGCTGATGTAAAACTTGAAAAAAAACCAAGTGAAATTTATCCTGATCTCCCGAAAACTGAGAACGCACGCATCATTGACAACCTGATGTACCGTCACTGGAATGCCTGGAGTGATTATACTTTCAGTCATCTTTTTATCAATCAATATCAAAATGGTAAGTTGACCGGGCCTGCAACAGACCTGATGAAAGGTGAACGTTTTGACACCCCTTTAAAACCGCATGGTGGAGAAGAGCAGATTGCCTTTAGTCCGGATGATAAAAGTATTGCCTATACCTGCAAAAAATTACATGGAACCGATTATGCCATCAGTACCAATTCTGACATTTATGTGTATCATATTGCTGCCCAGCAAAATGAAAACATCAGCGCAGGTATGCCCGGGTACGACATGAACCCTGCTTTTTCCCCTGATGGGAAACAACTGTTATGGTTAAGCATGGAATTACCTGGCTATGAAGCCGACCGTAACCGTATTTTCGTATATAATAGCGTTAGTAAAACAAGAAGTGAGTTGCTCTCCGGTTTTGATTATTCGGTTGAAAAAGCAGAATTCGCCAAAAATAATATGGTGTACTTCATTGCTGGCATAAATGCAACAGCGCAGGTGTTTTCGTTTGACCTTAATCCAAAAAATAAAAAACCACTCCGGCAGATTACATCTGTAACTGCCGATATTACTGATTTCAGCATTGCTTCCGGTACCCACTTCCCCCAGATGGTGGCAAGTATGATGTCTATCAGCGCGCCTGTTGAAATATACCATATTGACCTGAATAGCGGTGCCACCCGGCAATTATCTTATGTAAATCTCGCCACTTTGTCGAACGTAAAGATGGGAAATGTGGAAAAACGAATGATCAAAACCACTGATGGCCTGGACATGCTGACCTGGGTAATTTATCCTCCCGGCTTTGATAAAAACAAAAAATACCCTGCACTTTTATATTGCCAGGGAGGTCCTCAAAGCACCGTAAGCCAGTTCTTTTCCTACAGATGGAACTTTCAGCTGATGGCAGCTAACGGATATATAGTGGTAGCTCCGAACCGGAGAGGACTGCCGTCATTCGGTGAAAAATGGAATGATGACATTAAAGGTGACTGGGGAGGGCAGGCTATGCAGGATCTCCTTAGCGCCATTGATGAAGTATCAAAAGAGCCTTTTATTGACAGGGATAAACTGGGTGCTGTTGGAGCAAGTTTTGGAGGATATTCAGTTTACTGGCTTGCAGGCAACCATAATAAACGGTTTAAAGCCTTTATCTCCCATTGTGGCGTATTTGACCTTGAATCCATGTATGGCAGTACAGAAGAAATATGGTTTCCAAATTATGACTGGGACGGACCATACTGGCAAAATCCCAAACCCAAAACTTATACACAGTTCTCGCCACACCTGTTTGTTCAGAATTGGGATACCCCGATCCTGGTTATTCATAATGAAAAGGATTTCCGGGTTCCTCTCGGACAGGGAATGGAAGCATTTACCGCCGCCCAGTTGCTGAAGGTGCCCAGCCGTTTCCTTTATTTTCCCGATGAAGGACATTGGGTTAGCAAACCACAGAACAGCATTCTTTGGCAAAGGGTATTTTATGAATGGCTGGATAAGTACCTGAAATAATAACCGGATTCCCCGTTAAAGGAGGTTTTCAGGTTTTCCATTCTTTTCATACCTTCGCGGCTCTTAAAAAAAATTCAATTATTCTTTAACCGAATTATCATGGCTAATACAGGAGATATTCATGTTGGATCCGTCATACGTTTCAATGGTGAATTGTGTCAGATTATAGAATACCAGCACCGCACTCCGGGCAACCTTCGGGCATTTTTCCAGGCAAAAATGCGCAATGTAAAAACAGGCAAACTGGCCGAATACCGTTTCAGGGCGGGTGAGGAGGTGGAGGTGGCCCGTATTGAATACAAGGTGCTGCAATACATTTATAAAGACGGAACCAACCTGGTTTGTATGGACAACAGCAACTATGAACAGGTTTACATACCCGAACAGCTTTTCGGAGATGCGGTTAAGTTTCTTAAGGAAGAAATGGAAGTTAAAGTGGCGTTTGAAGAAGATACCCCGATTATTGCCGAACCCCCAACTTTCGTTGATCTCGAAATAACCTATACCGAGCCCGGGGTCAAGGGCGACACCGTCTCCAACGTGACGAAGCCTGCGACCCTCGAGACCGGCGCGATCGTGCAGGTGCCGCTCTTCGTGAACCAGGGGGATCGGATCAAGGTCGACCCGCGCGAGCGGCGTTACATCTCGCGGGTGTAGAGGCTCGGCCGTCTCGTGACAGAGCTCTGGGACACGACGATCAGGCTCCTCTCCCAGGAGCCGCTGGCCCGGCACGTCTCGACCGCGCGGCTGCTCGAGCTGGCCGGCGCGCTCGATCGGCTCGGCTTCACGTGCCTCGAGGTCTCGGGCGGCGGCTGCTTCGACACGCTCGTCAGCCGTGGCGTCGAGAGCCCGTGGGAGCGCATTCGCGCGCTCGATGCGAGGTGCGAGACGCCGCTCGGAATGGCTCTGCGCGGCCGCTTCCTGGTCGGCCAGCGCCCGCTCTCCGGCGACCTCGTCC
>CAZQGZ010000197.1:0-5666 GCA_964592935.1 uncultured Chitinophaga sp.
TTATTAAAACTTATGATAGCCGATGCAAGCCTGGTCTGGTAGCATGACTGCCCGATGCCCTGCCACGATAGCATGCAGAACAGTAAGAATAAAAACAAATGCTTTACTCTCCTGTTGTTTTCAAAAATTTTCCCAGCTCCTACTATTTTTTTCATGCACCGGTACTGTTTAAATCCCCGTATGTAATTCCCCTTTATCTCCGTCAGTAAAATGATCCGGAATGTTCAGTCCATGTGATCTTCCCGGTTTGTTTATGATCCTGTTGGCAACTCCCCATTTTTGATACGCGAAATAGGCGGCAACAGCAACGATTAACAGGATCAGCAGGTAGAAAAGCATCGGGCCTCTCCTTTTCCGGTCCGGAATGCCTGCTTTTTCAGCAACCGGCAAAACTGCCTTTTTTTGTGCATCAGTTGTTTTGTTCAGCTGTATCACAATGCCGGTATAATTATCCTTAGAATGCAGAGCACAAATCTCCTTCATCTTATGAGTGATCATTTCAGGCGTATTGGCCCCCCGGAATTCTGCCTGCATGAATTCTTCTGATACCGATTCAAGGATTCCGTCGCTGCAGAGGAAAAAGAAATCTCCCTGCCGGATGTCCGTGATGGAATTAAAATCAGGAATTACCGGGTCATGACCGGCATGTATCGCCAGGTTAATAACGTTTTTACGGGGATAATCTTTCGCTGCCTCCTTTGTCAAAAACCCGCTGGCCAGTAACGCATTCAATTCGGTATGGTCCCTTGTAACAAACAGGATCCTGCCATCCCGGATATGATAAACACGGCTGTCACCGGCATGGGCAATAAGTATCCCTTCATCCCGGATTGCAAGGAATGCCAGCGTGGTAGCCATTCCTTCAGCAGCAATATTCATTTCAATATACTTGTCAAATGCTTTCTCCGTTTCGATCACTGCCTCCTGGATCTTTTCATTACTGATCACTTTATTGTTCCCGGTAAAAAATTCGCGGAATGTATCGCAACAGATCCGGCTGGCTACCTCGCCTTTTGCCGCTCCCCCCACCCCGTCACAAACCAGATAGATACCGGCTTTATCCAAAACCAGGTAACTGTCTTCATTATGTTCCCGTTTGCCAACGCCGGTGAAATGGGATATCATGTGCATATGGATTTACTATTTTATTTTTTCTCCCTTCTCATTTATATAGAATTCCTTCCCGTCTTTTACAACCGGGGCCTTTCCTTTATAAAAACTCCCTGCAGAATCGTACCGGAAGGGAATGACTGTGTTTCCACTGATATCTATGAATCCAAACTTCCCTCCCGACTTTGCAAAGACCAGGTCTGTGGACTTTTCGAAACCATGAATGTCGATATTTTCATATGCCAGGGGTATCACCTCTTTTCCGTTCCTGTCAATAAAACCATATTTTCCGTTGAGCCTGGCAGAAGCTAAACCACCGGGAAATCTATCCCATAAAAAATCATAGGTAAAGGGTATGACATTTTTTCCTGTTTTGTCTATAAACCCTTCCTTATTATTATAAGTTACATTAGCAAGCCCGTCTACAAAGCGATTTGCATTGTCATATTGAAAGGAAATGATCACAGAATCTCTTTTATCAATAAATCCATATTTGGCGCCATAGCCATAATTGAATGAGGCATAAGCCAGTCCCTCATGGAAATCTCCCAAATCTTTGTACTTGAACGGAATGACCAGGGAGTCCTTTTTATTGATCGCCCCGTAGTAATGATTCAATTCAACAGCAGCAATTCCTTCTGAAAACAGGAATGCAAAATCATATTTAAGCGGGATCACTTCTTTCCATTTTTCATCGATAAATCCATATTTTTTTTTCAGGCTGACCGAAGCAAGGCCTTCATAAAATAAATACACATCATCATATTTCTTTTTGGATGCCACTGTCCCCCCGGTTTTACTCAACCTGGCCTTGCAGGATGCGATCCATTTATCAATTTCAGCCAGGTTGACATCGGAACAAACCTTTTTGGCCACATTCATCTGCACCAGGGCATCATTGTACTTACCTTCATTGAAACTCCGGATAGCGGTAGTCATCCGGTTATTATAACAGGATTGTCCAAACAGTTTTGCTGAACAAAAAATGACCCCTATAATGAATATCGCGTTTTTCATTTCATTATTTACAAATCATAAGATAAAAAAGTTCAAACTCTTCGACATTCTTAAGGTTTTGTTGTGCCAATGATGCCTTTTGAATTTTATCATGCATACCCCGCATATCATCATCACAACTGGTTGTATTGTTTTTGACCAAAAGAAAGGCATCAATTTTCGACAGGTCTTCACTTGTCAGATAATAAGGTTCCGGTTTGACAGGCTTGGTTTCTGGATGCGTGATGGGTTTTGAAGCTGTATCCTGACCACCCTGGCCGGTAGCATTTTTACTGCCACCGATACCGGTCAACATGATTATTAATATTATAACCAGTACTCCTGCGCCTCCAATTAAGTATATACGCTTTTTGTTGGAAAATTTTTTCGGCACTGGATCAGGAAGCGGTTCAGGTTGAGGATCGGGAAGCGTTTTAACTTCGGTTTCGGATATGACTTTTGTCTTCTCAGCATTATCGATAAGCTCATAGAGCCGGCTCTTTACATTTGCCGCTATCTTATCAATAGTCCGGTGAGGCAATTGTAAATCCCTTCTTGCAGATTCGATATTCTTAAATTCTTTTTCAATGGCCCGCAGATCGGTTAAGGCTTGTGACGATGAAGGTTTGGCTTTATTCAGGCCAGTTTCTAATCTCCTGTATTTATCCTGAACATTCCTGTAGTTGCCCGATTCCTTACTGATCAGCAACAGCCGGTTCTCCGTTTCAAAATCACCTGGATTTTTTTCTTTTACCTGCCTGTATAATAAAGCAGCTTCATCGAATTGTTCGTTATCAAAAAGCGTGGCGGCTTTTTCCTTTATGGCTTTTAACTGATCTTTTTGATCTCTTTCCCTGTCCCGGATAAATTGAAGGGCCTGCTGATCAGCAGGAGAAAGCTCCAGTACTTTCATGGCTATACTCCGGGCTTCTTCGCCACTGCCCTCCCGGTCCAGTTGTTTCATCCGGGATAACAAATCACTGATCTTGCGTTCGAGTTCTTCTTCTGCTATTTTCTGATCACAAAGTCTGATCCGGTCATTGGTATCGGTCTTTCCGGGAAACATTCTCGAGGCTTCTTCGAATTCCGTTTTGGCCAATGCATACTCTTTCCTGTTAAACCAATTGTCTCCGCGGGAAATGAATTTCTGGTATTGCTCCTCTTTCTCCTTTTTATTCATTTCTTCCCGGCAAAGCAAATTCAGCTTCGACAAGGTCCTTGTTTCCAGGAATTCTCCCGTGACTTTATTGATTTCAGCCAACGCTTCTGAATACCGGTCTGACAACACCAGGTCATTGATACCCCGCAATGCTTTAAAGAAATCCCCCTCCCGGGAAAGCATTCTTTCAAATGCTTCCGATGTAGAGAAGCGATCATGGAATTTCGGGGCCATGGCTTTTAAAATAACCGCATCGAGATATTCATTTACTTCGCTGTTAAATGTTGAAGGGGGTATGATCTTTTCACGTCCCGTACTGATAAAACTGCTGGGTGGCGGCAGTTCCCCGGTCAACAGGTTATACAACGTGGCGCCGATCGCATAGGTATCAAAACTTGCATCGAAATTCTTGAGGTTGAAAATATCCGCCTGCTCATTGGGTGCAAAATTCCTTTTCATACCGGTAACCAGCCTGCTGGTGGTATCCTGTACTTTATTTTCATCATTGTAAGCGAGCGATGCCCCAAAGTCGATGAGTATAGCCTGGTCTGTGTCTTTTTTTACCAGGATATTACTCGGCGAAATATCAAGATGGAGGATCTTCTTGGAATGTATGTATTTGGCCGCATCCAGGATCTGCTGAATATAATGCAAGGCCTTGCTGACATTTAATTTCCCCGATTTTTCCAATAACCCCTTCAGGTCAACCCCGTCAATAAAATCAATCACGATATAAGCCGTATTATTTTCCTTGAATACATCCCTTGTGCGGATGATGTTGGGATGATCCAATGACCGGAGAATCTCCCCTTCTTCGACCTGCTTATTCACCAGTTTTTCAAACTCTGTCCTTCTTTGTGTATTGGAGATAAATAAAAGCCCGGTGGTATCATCCCGTTGCGAATAATCGCTGTAAAAAAGCTCTTTTACCACAACGGTTTCGGGTACACGTTGAGCGATATACCGGACATCCTTATACCCGGTCATTTTGAAATAACCTATTTCCTCAGCCAGGTACGTGATGCCAAAACCTCCCTGCGCTATAAAACGGGTGATCCTGTAACAGTTTTGGTTTAATGTACTCGATTCTTTCAGGTGGCTCATATGTTTCTTTTAACCAGTACCGTTGGCATATATGAACTTTGATTCACTTCAGCTTCCGCCTGTTCCCTTTTTTGGTTGATGCCTGTCCGGATGACCATTTTAGTCATCCCCAACTGGATCGTATCACCGTCACGAAGAAAAAAAACATCGCCGGCCTTTAATCTTTTCTGTTCCTGTGCGTTGATGAATGTGCCATTCAGCGCTTCGTTGTCGCTTAATAAAAAGTCATACCCCCCTGATGGTTTGCGGATCACATCAATACTGCAATGCCGGCGGCTCATATAACTATCGGTCGTATCGATAGCAATATCAACTTCTAGGGATGACTTGCGGCCAATCAGGTTTTTCCCGGGTTTGAGATCGAAAGATTGCGAAGCAGTATGTTCATCATGCACAAAGATCCAGCCCGGTATTTTAGTTTCTGCAACAGGCACCTGGTTCACGCCATTATTATCGCTTACGACCTTCGTCTTTTGCCGGCTGATCCTGTTCATTGTATGACAATGCTGACAGGCGACCTGTATAAAATCTTTGTCTGCTCCCGTGCTAACGGAAAAAGAGGTCAGTTTACCACATTTAACACATTTGAATTTCATAACCGTAAAATAAAACTATCCCGATCAAACCATCATTGCTTTTAAGAAATACCTTCACGGGTATACCTGGCCTGGCAGCGAAAACATTTACCCTGCTTTTTATACACTCTCCAGGAAATGTTTCCCAGTTGTGACTGGCATTGCGGGTTCGGGCAGATATACATCACCCTGAATTCATCATCCAGTAAATTTAATTTTTCCTGCGGCGAAGGAATCATCAAACCCCCGATGATATTCCCGATCGCTCCCCCGATCCCGGAAAAATAAATGAATGATCCCTGCCATTTTTTATATACTCCCGGCTGGCTAAATTCAATCTTATCCAGGTACGCCACCTGGAAAACAGTATAGATGGCAAGGGGAGCCACCGTCAACAGGGAACGGATGATCGTTGATCTGCGGTTATATCTCCTGGTTATCTCCATTTTGATACGCTGGTAATCATCCCAGACCTTTTTCAACTCGTCGAATTCCTGCACAAAATCTTTGGGATCCGTTTTGGGTTTGTGTTTAACAAGCGAGGAGTGCTGACCAAAGATATCTTCAAGGTCAAGATTAGTTGTCTCCGAAAGCCTGATCTTGTCTTTTCCCGTCACATGAGCTTTTAATATCCGGTAGCCGTTGACATAAACCCCGTTTGTAGAATTCAGGTCTTCTACCAGAAAATTTTCTTCCCCCAGGAATGTGATCCTGGCATGATG
>CAZQGZ010000198.1:0-5606 GCA_964592935.1 uncultured Chitinophaga sp.
TTATGATGACTGGGACCTGCAGGTCAGTAATGGCTTGTTTGCCCGTTGCCGTTCTTTACTTGCCATTGAGGAATACGGCGGAGGTAAACAATTCCTGAAACTCAGGTGTACTCCCCGTTTCTCCTTTTTCCAGCTTACCTTCCCTTTGATATTTGCCACAGCCGGGGTTATTGCAGCTTTTTCCCAATTCTGGATGTTGACAACCATTTTTGGGATGATCTTTTTATCAGTTGCCTGCTGGTTACTCATCACCCATGCCCGCTGTATGAACAGCATATATACCGCTTTTGATCTTTTCAATGTGGTGAATGCGGCTGAAACGCACCGGTTCATACTTAAAGAAAGAATCATGAATGAAAAAAAGAAAACAGAAAATCCTGGGAATATTACCAAAAATAAAATGGAATTGCAGTATGATGAGAAGAAGCTGAAATGATATCTTTCAAATATCATATAAAAAGAGTAAAAATCATTTAAACCACTTATACTTTATCCCGTTGAAAAAAACCTTACATCAAATAAAACGGACCCTGGTTCTGTCAAAGTCTTTCTGGCCGCATATCACGGGACTTTTTTTACTGGGTTTACTGGCAACACCGATTGCCCTGTTAAAGCCTTATGCCCTGACACTGGTCATTGATAATGGATTTGGAGCTGCCCCCTTACCGGATTTTATCAGGATGTTTTTCCCGCATGATTTCGGATTCACCTTTTCCACGGTTGCCATCATCGCGGCTGCCCTGGTGATCATTATCGCTTTGCTGGAATATATCCATGTATATATTGACTGGGTGGGTGGCACCTGGGTGGGCGAAAAATTAGTGCTCAATTTCCGCACCCTGGTCTTTAATCATGTGCAGCGGCTTTCGCTGGCCTATCATGATAAAAAAGGAAGTTCGGATTCGTTATACCGGATACAATGGGATACGATGTCTGTCCGTGGCTTGTTGCTTTCACAGATCCCATCCATCCTCACTTCATTCATCACCCTGGTATCCATGATCTTGGTGATGTTTATGATCAATGTTGATTTTGCCGTGATCACTTTATGTTTATTACCTCCTTTATATTTATTGACCAAACTATCCAGCAGGCTTCTCCGTAAAGATTGGTATAAGGTAAAAGACGCGGAAAGCAGCGCTATCTCAGTTATCCAGGAAGTGCTGAGCTCACTGCGTGTAGTGAAATCATTCGGCCAGGAAGAAAATGAAAGAGACCGGTTTACCAACAAGGCCGGTGAAGCAGTGAAAGGACAGGTAAGAATGGCGAAGGTGGGAGCTAAGTTTTCATTCATAGTCGGTATACTTCTGGCCGGGGCCACCGCGCTGTTTCTTTATTTGGGTGCCGTCTATGTACATAAGGGAAAGATGACCCTCGGGGAACTGACGCTTGTTATTGCTTACCTCAGCCAGGTATTTACCCCATTGCAAAACATGATCAAGAATATTAACGAGATTCAGTCATCCATTGCGGGTATGGACCGGGTTTTTGCCGTACTTGACCAGGAAAAAGAAGTAAAGGAGAATGAGCGTGCAATACATCTGACAAAGGCAAAGGGAGCATTTGAATTCCGGCATATTTCCTTCTCATATGATAACCAGGAATTGATATTAAAAAATATATCCTTTGAAACAAAGCCCGGCGACAGGATCGGGATCATGGGTTCCACCGGGGCGGGAAAATCAACACTGATCAACCTGCTGAACAGGTTTTATGATCCAACCGTTGGAATTATTAAACTTGACGGTGTTGATATTAAGAACTACAAACTGTCAGATTACCGCAATCAGTTCAGTATCGTGATGCAGGATTCGGTTTTATTCTCCACCACCATTGCAGAGAACATACGCTATGGACGGCCCAACGCCACCGATAAAGAAGTGATGGAAGCGGCCATTGCGGCCAATGCACATAATTTTATTATGAAAGGAAAAGACGGGTATGAAACCATGGTGGGTGAAAGAGGGATGCAGTTATCAGGCGGTGAACGGCAAAGAATTTCCATTGCGAGGGCATTTATTAAAAATGCACCGGTTCTTATCCTTGATGAACCCACCAGTTCACTGGATATAAAAACGGAAGGGTTGATCATGGAAGCGATAGAAAGACTAATGGACGGAAGAACAACCTTTATGATCACTCACCGGCTGGATACGCTTAATTCCTGTGACCTGATCCTGCATATTGAAGACGGACAGTTGATCGATCAGGTACGTGACCATGATATCAATTACATTGCCCGCAAAAAAAACAGCTTCTTAAACTGATAAACATTTCCCGTTAAGAGATGAAGGCCAGAAAAATTATTGTGGTGGGTACCCTGGCCAATGATCCATATGCCGGCATGGCCTGGATGCATATGCAGATCGTTGCGGGTCTGTTACGTCTTGGCCATGAAGTGTATTATTTTGAAACAACATCAACCTGGCCTTATAATCCTCTTTTACAAACAAGGGTTGATAATGCAGATTACGCGGTTCCTTATTTAATGAAAGTAATGGAGCAATTTGGCGTAGAAGGAAGGTGGGCCTATCGTTGCAGCTTTTCAGAGAATAAGGAGTGGATTGGCATGACTAAAAGTAAAGCCGAAGACCTGCTGGCTCATGCAGATCTTGTTTTCAACATTTCTGCTTCAACCAGGTTGAAAGAAGAGGGACTCAAAACAAGCCGGTTGGTATATATTGGAACAGACCCCGTTTATCACGAAGTAAAATACAGCCAGGGGGACCAGGAGGTCATTTCAATTGTTGATGAACATGACGACATCGTGACTTATGGTGAAAATATCGGTAATCCTGATTGCCCGATACCCTCTTTGCCCCGATTAAGGGGAAAAACCAGGCAACCAATACTGATGAATTTTTGGAAAAATGAACAGGCGCCTCATGATAAATTTACCACAATCGGTAACTGGAAACAAGGTGGCCGCGAATTGCAACTCAACGGCATCACCTACTACTGGAGCAAACATCATGAATTTTTAAAATTCATTGATCTCCCCACTCGGATTAATCAGCCAATTGAAATGGCAACTAATTTAGGAAAGACAGGCTCTTTCAGCCACGGAGATGGAACAGTAACACCGACTTTAGGAGCGGAGGATCATGAATTCAATATAATTGAAGCGAACGGATGGATGCTGGCTGATGCCCCTTCCTTTACCACTGACCCGATGACGTACAGAGACTATATCATCAACTCGAAAGGAGAATTTACTTTCGCCAAAGATCAGAATATCCGGTTACGCAGTGGTTGGTTCAGCGAACGAAGTGCCTGTTATCTTGCCGCAGGAAGACCGGTGATCACCCAGGACACCGGGTTCGGAAATATCCTGCCAACCGGTACAGGATTATTTTCTTTTAATACAATGGAAGAAATTCTGAATGCTTTTGAATCCATCAACAGCAATTATAAAAAACACAGCCGCGCAGCCATTGAAATTGCTGAAGAATATTTTAGAGCAGAAAAAGTACTGAGCAAACTATTATCTGACCTCGGTGTATAATACATGAAAACAAAAAAACTTATAGTTAATGCTGATGACTTCGGGCAATCTGAAGGAATAAATAAGGGGATCATTCAAGCCCATGAGGAAGGTATTGTAACCAGCGCGAGTTTAATGGTCCGTTATACTGCTGCTGAAGAAGCTGCTGATTATGCCAGGAGAAATGACCGCTTAGGTGTCGGTTTGCATATTGACCTGGGAGAATGGATCTATCATAACGGGAACTGGGATGCTTTGTATGAAGTAGTTATTCTGGACAGCTTAAAGGAAGTTGAAAAAGAAGTGTACAGGCAGTTGGAAATTTTTCACCGGTTGATGGGGAGGAAGCCAACGCATCTTGACTCACACCAGCATATACACATGCGGGAAAATTTACGGCCCCTGTTTTCCGGAATTGCGCAAAAACTGGATATCACGTTACGCCGTTGCAGTCATAAAGTGAATTATTGCGGTAATTTCTACGGGCAACTGGAAGATGGATCGCCCTGGCATGATGCTATCAGTGTCGCAGGTTTAAAAAGAATTATTTCGGGATTGAATGAAGGGATTACAGAAATGGCCTGCCATCCCGGAATAAGCGATGACCTGGAAACTATGTACAAGCATGAACGGGAATTGGAAGTTGTTACTTTATGTGATAAAAGCATCCGTGAATTTATTCATTATGGTAATATTGAATTGTGTTCCTTTGATGGAATTCCTTATTAATTAATCCATATACATTACACATATCATGAGAATTGTTGTGATGGGATATATCATCCGCGGGCCATTAGGCGGAATGTGCTGGCATTACCTTCAATATCTCCTCGGGTTCCGGCAACTGGGACATGAAGTTTTGTTCCTGGAAGACAGCGATAATTATCCTTCCTGCTATGACCCTGTTATTGATGATACAACCAATGACCCGTCTTATGGCATTCTATTTATCACCAATCTATTCAAAAAATTTGATCTTCAGCATAATTGGGCCTATTATGATGAACATAGCAATCAATGGTTCGGGCTCACCGCAAAAAATGTTGAAAGCTTTTGCAAATCAGCAGATCTCGTGCTGAATATTTCCAATGTAAGTCCTTTAAGAGACTGGTGGATACATATACCTCAACGGATCTTACTTGATACAGACCCGGCATTTACACAGGTCAGAAACCTGGAAGAACCCGGTTACCGAAACAGAACAGAAGCCCACACACATTTTTTTTCTTTTGGTGAAAATTTTGGTAAGAAAGACTGCCTGATCCCGGATGATGGATTTAACTGGAAGCCCACCCGCCAGCCTGTTGTGATGAATGCATGGAGTATTGCCTTACCAAAACTGGATGGCAAATGGACAAACGTGATGCAATGGGATAGTTATAAAGAAAGAAATTTCAAAGGAATCTGTTTTGGAATGAAATCTGCTTCCTTTAAAGATTTCTTTAATTTACCCGGCATGGTTGATGAAAGTTTTGAACTGGCTGTTGGAAGTCGAACGGCCCCCCTTAAAGAACTTGAAAAAGCCGGATGGAAATTAACCAACCCGCTTGCTATAACCGAAACAACAGAAAGCTATCAGCGATACATAGCTGAATCCAAAGGTGAATTCAGCGTAGCCAAGCATGGCTATGTTGTCAGCCGGAGCGGCTGGTTCAGTGAACGGAGCGCCGGGTATTTGGCGAGCGGCCGTCCTGTAATTACACAAAATACCGGTTTCGATACAATCATTGAGACAGGAAAGGGATTGTTTTCATTCAATTCTGTTCCTGAAATCAAATCAGCCATAAAGGAGATCAATGTCAATTACCCGGAACATTGCCGGTATGCAAGGGAATTGGCGGAAGAATATTTTAATTCAGATAAGGTACTATCAAAACTGCTTAATATGGCTTCCTTTTTTTAATTACTGCTATATCATGAAGATGGATTGAAAGCCCCTTAATAAATTAAAAGAAAAGTTTACCTTATCCTGACCATACACCCGATATAACTGCACCCTTATAATTAGATTCATATTTCAATCTTTTAGCTTTTAATCTTACATTTGCCTTCCATTACCGGTAATCGGTTCGGGTGGTGGCGCAGCCCGGTAGCGCACTTGCATGGGGTGCAAGTGGTCGCT
>CAZQGZ010000199.1:0-5523 GCA_964592935.1 uncultured Chitinophaga sp.
TTTGCATCCTGGTTGGGTGTAAATGTCGTTCTCCATAAAGAAAGGTTGGAGACAGCGGTATAAGAAGTGGCAAAAGTACCCAATCCTCCCAGTGCCATCTGGGTGTTGGCAGCAGGAAAAAAATAATCATTGTAATCGGATGCCCCTGTTCCCCATGCATAAGCCGAAGAAGGAGCAACGATATTGTAATGTTTCAGTGATGACGTATTGGAATTAAGATCCACATGAATTGCATTGTTTTTGAAAGTAAGATCTGTGAATGATGTAAAACCGATAACTACGCCGGCACAACTGCCTGTGGCGGTTGTAGCAGTACCGGGATCTATATCACCTGACAGGTAAACAGAATTAAAAACCACTTTATCATTCACCCCGCCACCGGTCCCCTGAAGGGCAATACCAATAGCCTGATCTCCCCCAATCCCATTTGCACGTATATTATAAATAAAATTATTCGCCAGCAGGTTATTTGATGGATTAGCCCCCGCTCCGGACAGGAGGATCCCAACGGCAGAAAATGTTCTTTCTTCCACCACATCATGAACCTTATTCCGGGTTATGTTCATATTTCTGGCAAAATTGGATGATGACCCTGGCCAGGTGTCCAAACTTCCAATAGCTATACCCACACGGTCACTTCCGGATTGACCGGATTGTGATAACAAAGCACCCACACAACGAACTTCATTACCTGTAACGGTGCCGTTATCTTCAAAAACCATAACAATTCCGGCCTGCTTGATCTGGTTACTGCCGAATGCAGCAGGCCCGATCAGGTTATTACTGATGGTAGTGTTTTGGTTGGGGTTAGCTACGTTTTCTCCAAAAGAAAAAATACCGTAATCCACTCTTGAAATAAAATTATTTTGATATGTATTATTATCATTATCCTGCTGCGGCGCTGTATTGACATTGGTGATCGCCCCATTAATTACAATACCGAAATTCCCAAAGCTGCCTGTTGATTGATCGGGCCCGCAGGAAATATTACAGTTCTTAATCGTATTATTTGTTGCCCCGGCACCAACACCTGTACTGGATAACCAGATGGCTGCAATGCCTGCGGCCGTACTGTTATTTATAATGGTGAGATCCCTTGAACTGCTACCGTTATTAGAGCCATCAATGGTCACATTATCTGCACCGTTTAATTTAATGACCGCCCCGTTGATGGTACCGCTGACGGTTGCACTGGTATTTGGCTTAACTGTAACATTGTAGTTGTTCTGGTTCAGTATGGCAGATGCCGTCTCGGTTGTACTCTGCATGATGGTTACCGTTACATTTCCGCTTCCTCCTGAAGCATTGATAAAATCAAAGGCTTCTTTTAGCGTATTGAAGTCTCCGTTAGTTGCACCGCTTACTATCACTTTGGGCGGTGGAATTTCACCAACTATGTATTCGGTATTCTGCCCTGTTGCGGTCAGTGTATTTGCCGCAATATTTAAAGTAGCGGTTGTTTGTAGCCATGATGTAACGGCATTATCAGCTCGCCTGAACAACCGCACATAGTTCTCATCCGTAATTCCTGTAATTCCTGTATAATTATATATGGCCGTATACTGCGTTCCCGTTCCATTCACCGGGAATACACCAAAGTACCCGTTGTTTCCGGGAATAGCGCTGATTCCCGTATGGATATTGGGATATTGGGTCACACAATATACCTGCACACCATCCGCTCCGCCGGCAGTTAATGTTGCAGTCAATGCGTCTCCTCTCACCGGGTGAACAAGACTGGCGCTGCTGGCGGCTCCCGAATAATTATGTGCACTGGCATTTCCAATATGGGCTCCGCTGGTGACCCTTGCAGGTCCGTTGGTCATCGTTCCGTTATTGGCATTGGCCGTGCTGTCGTATGTAATGGCACCGGCCAGTTCATCGAATTTATTATATACGACCAGGTTGCTGAACAAGGCATCCGATGCCGTGATCTTTTTACACATCCGGTCCCGCACCTGTGTTTGCGTAAGCGGAACATTCCATATCCGCACTTCATCAATCTGCCCGTTGAAAAACCGCCCGGCCCCGGCTGTAAAATCTTTCCCGATGATCACGGAGTCGGTATTAGCGGTATTAAAAGTAAGTGCAGTTCCGGTCAGCGTTATTTCCATGCCATTTATATACAATCTTCTTGTGCCATTGTCATTCACGGCCGAAAGATGGTACCATTGGTTTGCATTTAAGAGATTGTCGGCCGTGGTCATTTCATCAAAATCAATCCCCCGGAAACTACCGGTACCGGACAGCCGCAAAGTGAATCCGTTCGAGGCCGCTGTATGAAATTTGCTGATAATACCATTTTTAAAACCAAAGGCGGCAGGTTTTATCCAGCATTCCAGGGTATAATTGTTGGTGAATACGGTGGAAGCTGAATGCACCATCTTCACCATATCATTCGTGCCGTCGAAACTGATAGCGTTGCCGCTGCCGGGTTTTTGCAGCAGGTTACTGGTATTGAACTCTGCCAGTATCTGAGCCGGTGTAAGGGCAACGGAATAAAATTTAACTTCATCAATATTACCCTGCCAGTAGCGGGTGGCATCCAGGCCGAAACTCGCTGCCGCCTCAACTCCTATATATGTATTTACGGAACTGTTATACTGGATCGGGAAAACAGCGCCGGCATCGTTATTATCCACTTCCACTGCATCGAGGTAAAGCCGGGTAAAACGGCCATCGTAAGTAAGTGTTGCAAAATGCCAGCCGGTTAAATAAGGAACAGCCGAAGTGCCAATAGTGGCAAAAGAACCGTTTCTCCTTATATTGCCACGGATTAAGTTAGTGGGTTTATCATAACTGATATTATATCCGCCGTTTTCTGTGTTGGAGATCATTGCCCTTCCATTAACGGCACCGGCCGTATTTTCCAATGTAAACCACCCGGACACGGTGAGTTGTGCAGTGGGTCTGATCACCGTGCTGTTGCCTAAATTGATATTGGCTGCCGCGTTAAAATAATAAGCGCTGGATGGATTGCCAACAAAATCGGCAGTAAGTGTGGCAGCGGTAACCGTGCCGTGCAAAGTGCCTATCGCATCATTGGCATTGCCATTAAAGGGATAATAGGCTACCGGAGTTTGAGCATCCGTTTTTGCAACCAGTAAGAAAATGACAGCAGGAAACAATATCTTTTTCATAACAGCAGTTTTTGTTTTTACCAATACAGGTATATCCTTAATTGCTGTTGTGAAAGTGTATAAATTATTATAGAAAGAATTCCCCCGATTGAGTGATTTTAAAAAAGATCAGACCAGTTTTTCCCGGAGGGCTTTGGAAACGGCTTCGGTAGCGGAAGCCACATGGAGTTTCAGGTAAATGTTTTTCACATGAGAACGGATGGTTTCATAGCTCAAAAAAAGTTTTTCAGAGATACGCGGCATGCTGTTGCCTTCGGCCAGCAACGTGAGCACTTCTTTTTCCCGGGCGGTAAGTTGATATGCATCGGGGCTTACATAGGACGCAGGCGCATAATGCTGAAAGAGCCGGGCCACTTTGGCGGCTATAACCGGGCTGAAAACGGCGCCGCCAGTATGCACATCCCGTATGGCCTCCAGTAATTTTGCAGGCGGTGTATTTTTAAGAATATAACCATTGGCACCGGCGCAAAGTGCGGCAAATAATTTTTCATCATCTTCAAATATGGTTTGTATCAGGATCCTGGTCCCGGGAAAAAGCTGTTTGATTTTCCGGGTGGCTTCTATCCCATTCACTTTCTCCATTTGTATATCCATCAGCACCACATCAGGCTGGCTCCGGAGAATATCCGTCTCGAGGTTATTGCAATGGGTAAAAGAACCGGTGCAGGAAAATCCTTCTGTTCCGTTCAGGATGGCTTTATAGGCATCGGTCACGATGGGGTTATCTTCAAATATGGCTACCCGAATAAACATGATATGCAATTTGCATTAATTTAAATTACCTAAGTCTCACTCAATCGGGGGATTTTCATCTGCAGGGTGATCTTTGTCCCTTTCCCGGGCTGGCTGCCGACCTGCAGCATAGCCCCGATCTCTGCAGCCCTTTTCTCCATGTTCCTTAAACCGTTTCCCGCAATAATTGTCTCCCGGTCAAATCCGCGGCCGTCATCTTCAATGATAATTTTCAAGTTGTCTCCTTCTGTAACAAAGAAACAGTTCAATGTCCGGCATCCCGAATATTTCAACGCATTATTCATAGCTTCCTTGCACACCAGGTACAGGTTTTTCAATACATCCATGTTGATTCTCCGGGTAGGATCCGACGCCAGGTTTTTGAAATTAAGTTGTATGTTCTGGGGCCCGGTCAGACTGTTGGCATAATTCTGAAGCCGGATCATCATTTTATCAAGATTTTCATTTTCCGGGTTGATGACCCACACGATATCGCTGATCCGTTCAATGGTGTCGTCCGAATATGCTGAGATCTGGCCCAGGATAGTTTTTGCTTCCTTCGGTTTCTCTTCTTCCAGCTGCAGCTGTGCCACATGCCCCAGCATACTGATACCGCTGAGGGAGGCCCCCACTTCATCATGCAGGTCCTGTGAAATTTTTGTGCGTATGGAAAGCAATTTCTTTAACTGGCGGATGCGGTAACGGTAAAATGCCCAGGAGGGAATGACAACCAACAAACCGCATAACGTATAAAACCACCAGCTTCTCCACCAGGGAGTATTGATCCGGAAACTAAATGAAGTTGCAGGTCCCCAGCTACCTTCCCGGGTGGCGCCTTTTATTCTAAAAACATATTGGCCGGGCAATAAAGATGCAAAACTGACCGAATGATTATTTTTCAGTTCAACCCATTCCGTTGATAAACCTTCCAGTTGATACATAAACCGGTTGCCGGACGGGTTCCGGAAATTCATCGCTGCTAATTCAAACTGGATAAAATTATTCCTGTACGGGAAAACCTGGTTTTGCTGCAAACCCCTTTCTTCGTTTCCAACCCTGATATTTACAATTTGCGCCTGGACGGGTTCTTGCGTGTGGCGTTGTAATAAAGCGGCCGGATCAAAGTAATCGATACCACTCATTCCGCCGAAATAGAGAATGCCATCCTGGTCCTTAACGGCAGAAAAGCGGTTGAACTCTGCATTAAGAAAACCGTCATCCGTATAAAAGTTATGAAAGGTTTTGGTTTTATGATCCAGGCAACTGATCCCCACATCCGTTCCCAACCACAGGTTTTTATCGTTATCCAGTACCAGTGAATAAACAGAATTGCCCGGTAACCCTTCTTTTTGCGAATAGCGGATAAATTTCCCGGTTTCCCTGTCAAAATAATTCAGGCCTCCGCCCCGTGTGCCGATCCACAGGTTTCCATTTTCCTCCATAAGCAGACCCGTTAGTACATTGCTGCTGATTGATCCCGGATCATCTTTTTCATTCCGGAAACAACGGGTCTCTTTTTTTAATTTGTCATATCTCAATAATCCTCCCCCGGCATCGGCCACCCAAAAATATGGCCCGTCACTTATCCATGCCTCAAAAACACCTGTAAGCCGGATGATTTCATTTTTGATGATATGAAAAAGATAACCCC
>CAZQGZ010000200.1:0-5506 GCA_964592935.1 uncultured Chitinophaga sp.
CTGCATTCTGGGCATACCAGGGGTGGGCATCGGTTGGATTTGTTGGGGGCGAAATCAAAGATGCCAACAAAAACATCCCGAGAGGGATCGTGATCGGGATATTTTCCATCATTGCCATTTATCTGCTGGTCAATTTCACGTATCTCTCTCTTTTGTCAACAGAAAAAATTGAAACCATTTTCAAAGCAGGCAACCAGATTGTAGCCGTTGAGGCCGTGCGGAGTTTCTGGGGAGATTTCGGTGCTTTATTCATTTCTGTGCTGATCTCTGTAACAACATTGGGTTGCACCAATGCAACTGTTCTGACGAGTTCCCGTATTTATTATGCCATGGCAAAAGAAGGATTATTTTTCCCGAAAGTCTCAAAACTCAATAACAGACAGGTCCCTTCCAATTCTTTATTATATCAATGTGTATGGGCCTGCCTGCTGGTTTTGTCCGGAACATTCGACCAGTTGACGGACATGATCATATTTGCCGTTTTTATTTATTATGGTGCAACAACACTGGGTGTTTTTATCCTCCGCAAAAAAATGCCGGATGCTCCAAGACCATATAAAGTCTGGGGTTATCCCATAGTTCCCGCCATCGTTATATTATTCTGCGCTGTATTATTCATCAATACTATTTATGCAAGACCGCAGGAAGCGGCGATCGGAATGGGGCTGATGCTGACAGGGGTGCCGATGTGGTTTTGGTTTAACAGGAAGAGGGTGGTGGTTAGTGGGGAATAGGAGTCGTTAGACATTAGTCGTTAGCTGTACGCCATTAGCTGTTAGCCGGTAGCTTTGATTTCTTTCCGGTGATGTAACAATCAATAATCAATGTAATGCATTAAAAGACATCCTTGTCTTAAATGGAAATGAATTTTTTTATTGATCAATGGATTATTTAATTTTAGTATCTAAACATACTGCAATGAAAAAGATTATTTTTTTTCAATTTGCAGTTGTACAATCCCTGATCAGCCTTGCACAACCTGCCTTTGACGACCCCTGCGGTGCATTACCATTGAGTGTTCAATCCGGATCAAATTGTCATCCTTCCAACCCGATCAGTTGGACGGGTGCAACGGCTTCATCGGGTATTCCTGCGCCGGGATGCGGCAGTTATCTCACCGGGGATATCTGGTTTTTATTTATTACTCCGCCCAGCGGGAAAGTAAATATTGTCACATTAGCCGGCACGGGTCCGGGTGCTATTACAGACGGGGCCATGGCTATTTATGGAAGTCCCGGTGGATGCGCGGGTCCTTTTTTCTTTGTAGTTTGTAATGATGATTCACTCCCTCCCGTACTGATGCCTTATTTGAGTTTGTCTGGTTTGGTTCCCGGCGCCGTTTATTTTATCCGTTTCTGGGATTACAACGATGCTACTTCAGGGAATATTGGTGGTATTTGTGTTACAGACCCGAATCCACCGCTTGCAACAACAGGAGCTGTCGGAATTGGCATTCAGAATCCCGATAACCTGCTTGATGTCAATGGTTCATTAAAGTTGCGTGGAGGAAACCCGGGTGTTAATAAAGTACTTACTTCTGATGCCAATGGTTTAGCCAGTTGGGTAGCTCCTGCTGCTGTTTTTGATCCCATACCATTTAAAGCTATACAAAGCACGGATGAAGTGGTTGGATCGGGAGTAAATTATACACTCAGTTACAACACGGAGGAATATGACCCCGGTAGTAATTTCAGTTCAGGAACTTTTTCTGCACCTGCCGCCGGCATTTACCATTTTGATGCAGCCATAGTCTGGTCTGTCAGCGGTCTTACAAGTGAGAGTCTATTTGCGGTCATGTTATTAAAATCCGGTTCATTGGAACATGCGGTGAATGTAAGAATACCAGCGGGGACAACAGGTCTTTATTCCCAGCTGATCAGTGCGGATATTTCACTTACATTATTCCAGACGGTTCAGGTAAGGGTTTATCAGAACAGCGGATCCGGTCAATCCGTTCTCGGTTTTGGTGTGGTTGGTAAACAAACTTATTTTGACGGACACCGTATAAAATAAAAGCCGCTCAATCCACAATAAACAACTTGCAACCCGTGGTTGTTGAACTGCGGTGGGCTTCATTATTATCTCCCACGAAATAACACATGCCTTTACTGAGTTTGAATATACGGCCATCCTTCAATTCCGTTTCCATATCACCTTCCGTACAAAGAATGATATGTCCTTTGCTGCACCAGTGATCGGCTTTGTATCCGGGTGAATATTCCACCATTCTTACCCGGATATCGTTTATCAATTGTGTTTGCCAGGTGGCGTTTCCGGATTCTCCGGGATGTTGTTCTTTCGGAACCATTGACCAGTCAAGGGTCTGAAAAGGGAAAGAAGAGATGATCATAATTTTGAACTTTGATTTAATGAGTCCCGATCGTTTCCACATCCGGAATGCCGGATAATTTTAATTCAATATGCTTGTGATGTGCTTTTGACTTGAACTCATTGATAACTTCTATCACATCATAATCAATATAAACACTGTGGGCGCCGTTGATATGAACTACAGCGTAGTCCGGGATCTTTTCCAGCTCATCCTTTAATCTTTTTTTATTGATAAAGCTTACATTGATCGCAAGGTGAAAAAAATAATTTGTGATATGTCCTTCCATCCGGGTGTTCATGGTAAATCCGGCTTTATAGGTGTTCTTAAAAATAAAATAACCCGCATACGCCACGCCGATACCGACGCCGATCAACAGGTCGGTGAAAAGGATCGCAATAACCGTTACAATGAATGGCATGAATTGTTCCCTGCCCAATTTATATACCGACCGGATCATTTTGGGTTTGGCAAGGTTATACCCGGTACGGACAAGGATGACCGCCAGGACACAATAGGGTATAAGGTTCAGCAGGAAGGCCAGAAAGAAAACAAAAAGCAGCAACCAGATGCCATGGACCATACCTGAAAGCTTTGTCCGGGCGCCGGCTTCTGCATTGGCCGAACTTCTTACGATCACTGCGGTAATGGGCAATCCGCCCAGTAAACCACTCAGGAAATTACCCGTTCCCTGCGCTACCAGTTCCCGGTTCTGGGGAGTGATGCGGTTGTAGGGATCAATTTTATCAACGGCTTCAATGCTTAATAATGTTTCAAGTGTAGCGACGATGCAAATAACGACAGCATTTTTCCAGATAGCTGCATGGTTGAACAAAGCATGATAGTCCGGCAGTTTGATTTGCGAGAACAGGTTATCCGGGACATTCACAAACTGGGTCGGTTTTAAAGCCAGTCCCGGGATGAATTCTCTGAACAACAGGGCCATCAATATCCCGAACAAAACGACCACGAAAGAAGTTGGTATAAAAGGTATACGCCTGGCCACCGTTCTCTTCCATGCGATTAACAGGCCCAGGGAGGATAATGCAATAACAACCGCCCCCTTCGAACTATGATAATAAATATTTTTTACGTGATCGAAAGCATTGTTGAATGAAAAAACATTAAATAGTTCCTTGGTCCAGAAATCAGCTTTATCATAACCTAAGATCAACGGGATCTGTTTAGATATAAGAATGATGCCTATCGCTGCAAGCATTCCTTTAATAACCGTAGACGGGATGAAATGGGTGAAACCGCCTAATTTAAAAACACCCAGCAATATTTGTAACAACCCCGCAACGGCAACAGAAAGGAAAAATATTTCTATCGCACCCATTTCTGTAATGGCGGATGCGCAGATGGCGGTCAAACCAGCCGCAGGGCCGCTCACACTGATATGTGATTTACTGATCAGGCCCACAACGATACCGCCAAGTATCCCGGCGATGAGACCGGAATAAACCGGGGCATTAGATGCCAGTGAAATGCCGAGACAAAGGGGAAGGGCCACAAATAAAACAGTGATGCTTGCTTTGAAGTCGTGTTTAAGAAAAGAAAGAAAATAAAACTTTGCCTTCCGTTTAGAAATGCTCATGGTGAATGACCGGGATTGAATGCAAAAGTGTTTTGCCTCAAAGTTACCGATCTTATGAAGAAATATCCTGAAGTATAATTAAAGTTGAATTTATCAAACTTCTGTTACCCATTTATCCCTTTCATCCGGGCTGAATTTCCAGGGGGCAAAATTATTCTCCACATTACTGAACATGGCCGTCCATTCGGGCGGGGCATTGCTTTCTTCCATCACCAAATGCCGTCGCAGTTGCAGAATAATATCCAGCGGGCTGATGCTTACGGGGCATTCCTGCACACAGGCATTGCAGGTGGTGCAGGCCCGGAGTTCTTCAACAGAAATATATTCATGCAGCAAACTTTTGCCATCGTCTTTGAATGCTTTGTTCTTATTAATATTTCTTCCGACCTCTTCCATCCGGTCGCGGGTATCCATCATTATTTTCCTTGGTGAAAGCAGTTTGCCGGTTTGATTCGCGGGGCAGGCGGCCGAACATCTGCCGCATTCGGTGCAACTGTATGCATCCATTAAATTCTTCCAGCTCAGATCAAAAATATCTTTGGCGCCGAATTTTTGCGGGGATGTTGTTTCACCTGCCGGGGCCAGTTCCGGTTGCATGGCATACAATACCTCTTTCTGAATAGATTCCATATTTTCCATTTTTCCCATGGGTTCCAGTTTTGCATAGTATGCATTGGGAAATGAAAGGATGATATGCAGGTGTTTGGAATAAGGCAGGTAATTCATGAAAGCAAAAATGCCGATGATGTGCAGCCACCAGCATCCCCTTTCTATTAGTTCAAGTCCATGGTTGCTTACACCATTCAATAAAGGATGCAGGTAATGTGATAAAATGAAATTGCCTGTTGGATTAGCGGCATAATGTTCAACACCCCTTGCCTGCAATAACGTATCACTCGCGTTCAGCGTAAGAAAAAGTGACATCAGGATGATCTCGGTGACCAGGATATAATTCGCATCACTTCTTGGCCAGCCATCAAGGTCTTTGCTGATGAAACGTTTCAGTTTGATAATATTCCTGCGGATGAGGAAGATCGCACAGGCCAGCAAGACCAGCAGGGCCAGCACTTCAAAAGCATTGATCAGGAAATGATATAAGCCGGGTAATGGGGTTGCGAATAAACGGTGTTTGCCTAAAACCCCGTCCAGGATGATCTCGAGCACTTCTATATTGATGATGATAAACCCGGCATACACAAAAAAATGCATCACGGCCACCAGCGGGTTGCGGAACATTTTCTTTTGCCCGAATGCCAGCAGCAATACATTCTTCCAGCGCTGTGACGGGTTATCATTGATTTTTTCATCAAGGCCCAGTTTGATATTGCGGCGGATCTCTTTTACTTTTTTTGTAAAGAGCCATATGGAAATAAGGCTGAGAAGAATAAAAAGGATCTGCTGGGCAAGCTGCATAAGAAGGGGTTACAACTGCGAATTTACAGGTTGTTCGTGAAAATATAAATCTGATTAAAAAGGGGTAGTGTCATAATTTTTTTCCCGCTGATCCCGCAGATGATTTAGGGATAATTTTCTGCTTAATCCGCGGGAAAATCTGCAGGATCTGCGGGGAAAATATTATA
>CAZQGZ010000201.1:0-5479 GCA_964592935.1 uncultured Chitinophaga sp.
ATTAGGTACTTACAATCCACTGACCGTTCCGGCCACTATTCAGCTTGATCGTCAGAAAGCATTGGAATGGCTGAGCAAAGGTGCAACACCCACCGACACGGTTCGCCGGATCCTGAGCTTCAAAGGAGTTTTGTACCTCAAGCACCTGCTTCGTGGTGTGAAGCTGGGTCTGTTTGATGATGCCGCGGCCATGGAGAAATTCACCAAGTGGACGGCAGAACATGATGTACAATTGAAAAGACGCCAGGAAGAAGCTTACCGCAACAAAAGATCCAGACGTCCGATGCCGGGTCGCAGACCTGAGAGAAAGACAGAAGGTGAAGGTGGTGGCGAAGGATAATAATCCACCCTGAAAGTTCTTGAATCCTCCCGGATAGTCCGGGAGGATTTTTTATTTGAGTCTTGTTTCTTGAGTGTTGAACCCGCCTGCCGGACGGGCAGGTCTAGAATCTTTTAATGGAATAAAAAAGACTCAAGATTCAAGATACAAGACTCAAGATTCAAGTTTTCGCGACCGAATGATATAAAAACTTAAACAAGGTCAGAACACAACCACTCTCCTTATCCCGGATTTTTTTCGTGTAAATTCGTGGCAATTCGTGGCTAACTATTTTAAAATAGGAAAAATCGTCGCCGTTCATGGTCTCAAAGGGGAATTACTGCTCAAACATGAACTGGGAAAAAAGACTTCATTGAAAGGACTGCAGGCTGTTTTTATTGAAGAAAAGAAAAATTCATTTCTCCCCTGGTTCATACAAACAACAAAAATCAAATCTGAGTCAGAAATATTTCTGAAACTGGAAGGCATTGATACAAGAGAAACCGCAATCCCTCTTACACAAAAAGAAATATGGCTGACTGAAACTGATTTTAAAAAGTTCGCTGCAAAAACTGCCCCGGCCGGTTTATTGGGTTATTCCATTATCAATAAAAATGAAATGCTGGGAGCGATCCTCGAACTGATCGAACAACCGCACCAGCTTCTCTGCCGGATTGAAATAAAAGGAAAGGAAGTGCTGATCCCCCTGCATGAAGAATCAATGATAAAAATAAATCATAAGAAGAAAGAAGTGATCGTTGAATTGCCGGAGGGGTTGCTGGAAATTTACCTGTAGAGGCAGTACGAAAATTTATCAACGTTATTATCGAATGCAGAAATGCCGGATCCCAAAACTTATATCGCCCATTTCGATTTAGACTCCTTCTTCGTTTCCGTTGAGATCATCAATAACCCTTCCCTCAAAGGAAAACCCGTCCTGGTGGGTGGTTATGAAAGAGGCGTGGTGGCGGCCTGCAGCTATGAAGCCCGGAAATTCGGCATTCATTCCGCTATGCCGATGAAAAAAGCCATGCAGCTCTGCCCGCAGGCGATTGTTACCAGCGCCAGCAGCGGTCAATACAGTAAATACTCAAGATGGGTGACAGAAATCATTGCTGCCAAAGCGCCTTTATTTGAAAAAGCGAGTATTGATGAATTTTATATTGACCTGAGCGGCATGGATAAATTCTTTGGCGCCAGCCAATATGCAAGAGCGTTGCGGCAACATATTATTGATGAAACGGGTTTACCGATATCCTGCGGTTTGTCTTCAGCCAGGTTCATCAGCAAGATGGCCACCAATGAAGCCAAGCCCAATGGTTTTTTGGAAATACCGCATGGAAAAGAAAAAGAATTTCTCTGGCCATTAGGGATTGAAAAAATAAACGGGGTCGGCAAACACACGGAAGAAAAATTAAAAAGCTTTGGCATTTATAAAATAGAAGACATTGCCAAAACCCCCATTGAGATCATGGAAAAATATGCCGGGAAATGGGGTGAGGCTCTCTGGCATAAAGCGCATGGAGTCGGCAGTGCGGAAATAACCACGGACTGGGAACAAAAAAGCATGAGCCATGAAAACACGTTTGATAAAGATTACACTGATATTGATTTCATGCATAAAGAACTGGTGCGGCTTACAGAAAAAACCTGTTACGGATTAAGAGAGGATGAAAAAATGACCGGCTGTGTAACCGTGAAGATCCGGTATTCCGATTTTGAAACCACATCGAGGCAGGAAACCGTTGATTATACGGCGCTGGATGATGTACTGATCGCAAAAGTGAAGGACCTGTTTAGCAAAAGTTATCAGAAAGGAAGGCCTGTTCGGCTGCTCGGTGTCCGCTTCAGCCAGATGATCCCGATCACGATGCAGATGAGCCTGTTTGAAAAAAATGCGGAAAAGTTGCAGCTTTATAAGGCGGTGGATGAGATTAAGGACAGGTTTGGCAGCAAACTGGTGACAAAAGCAGTCAACACAAAAAAGAATGATGGAGAATAATGGACGCTGTTTTTTTGGTCCTCATGATATTTGAACATCTATTAAGTACCTGACTAAATTCCGGTTTATCACAATGCTTATTGTTTTACCCCGTCGCCTTTTTTATCAAGATAATATTCTTTACCGCTGATAAAAACTTTCACTATACCGTCTTTGAAATCATAGACGCGGTCATGATAGAATCCGATGACTTCCTCCCCTTTTTCATTGATAAAGCCCCACAGGTCCCAGAGTTTTACGGCGGCCAATCCTTCACTGAACCCATGCGCATCCTGGTATTTGAAAGGAATGATGGTCTTATTCTTATTATCAATAAAACCCCATTTGCCGTTCAGCTGTACCGCAGCCAGATAGGAATCACCGAATCCGTTTACTTTCTCATACATCAAAGGAACCACAACTTTGTTTTGCTTATTAATAAATCCTGTTTTGCCATTTTTCTTTGCTATGCTTAATCCATTATTGAATCCTCCAAGCTGTTCATATTCCAGGGGTATAGCCAGTTTACCCGCGGGATTGATGGCTCCGAAAAAATTTCCCTGCTGTACAACAAAAAATTCATCTTTAAAATCGGAAATATAATCATAAATACTTTCAGCAACCTGCTTTCCCTTTGCATCCACCAATCCATATTTCTTATTCAACTGGAACATAGCAGGTACGCCGGGTCCGTTTTTAAACCCGAAAAAATAATCATATTGCGGTTTAATGATTTCTTCCCCTTTTTTCCCGATACAACCGTAGCTGCTGCCAATCCTCGTAACAGCTGTCCCCATTTTAAAATCTTCGATCTTTTCATATTTACCGGCCGGTACGATCATTTTTCCCGTCGTATCGATCACCCCGTAGCCCGCTGCTGTTTTAACGACACTGAGCGCTTCTGAAAAATCACCGGCAATATCAAACTGCGGTTTGATCACTTCAGTCCCCCGGCCATCGATATATCCCCATTTATTTCCATCGCTTACCGGCAGCCTGTTGTTAACATATTTACCGGAACTGATATAAAAAAGTTTCCGGTACGGGTAGTTCAGTTTAAAGAGTATGGTTCCGTTGGTATTGATCACGTACCAGTCCTTTTCCACTTCATAAGTTTTTGAATTGATCACTTTTTTCCCGTTTTCCATTCTCGCCATTTCTACCACAGCCAGGCCTTCTGAAAACGCATTGGCCCATTCAAATTTTGGGGGAATCACTATTTCATTTTTTTCATTTTTGTATCCATAAAGCCTGTTTTCTGAAAACGATTTGAGGTTTTGAGCGGACAAACTATTTGCTGCAATTACCAACAGGGAAAAAAGAGTTATAGCTTTCATACTATTATTTTATACATTGAATAGAGCCCGGTCTATTTTAGTTCTTTTACTGTTTTGCCCGTTTTATCGATCAAAGCAAACGAACCATCCTTATATTCTACCATAGCAAAACCGTTCCTGAAATATGTATTATCAGAAAATAAAGCGTTGGGCAGGTCAATGATCTTTTTACCGCTTCTGTCAATAAAGTGAACATTTCCATCTAATCCCGGAGGGGGTGCCGGAGTTCTGACCAGCGCAAGACCTTCTGAAAAAGGTGAGGATATATCATATTGTGCCGGAATAACAAGCTTGCCTGATTTTTCAATATAACCCCACAAATATTTTTTTGATCCCGGTGCTGTCTCTGTTTCTACTCCTGCCAGGCCTTCACTGAAGGGACCTGCCACCAGATAAGCCGGGTTGATCATGGTTTTACCGGTACGGTCAATATAACCATCTTTCCCATCCCGGTGCATTCCCATCGAAACAAAATGGGTGCACACCGGTGATAACCCTTCGGAAAATCCTTCAACATGTTTATAGCCGACCGGGTTCATTTCTTTTTTATGATTCAGCAAATAAAAATTATCCTTATCAAGCACCGGGGCGATCCCTTCTGTAAAACAACCTACGCCATCGTATTTGAAAGGCAGGAATATTTCTCCCTTCCGGTTGATCATCCCGTAATCAGGGCCGTTTCTTAATGCAACCAGTCCTTCGGAAAAATGATTTCCGTAGCCCAGGTTGTTTCCATACTGTTCCGGGATCACCATTTCCCCTTTATCATTGATAAAACCATACTTTTCATCCGGGTAATCTTTGGTTGAAACCATAGCGAGTCCTTCTGAAAATTCATAACAATTTGCATATTTACAGGGAACCACTTCTTTACCTGCAGCATTGATATATCCCCAGGTATATTTATTATTTATGATCCTGCTTACCTGGGCCATGCCATCTGAAAACCCGTAGACCAGGTCATACTGAGGCTCCACTATAATTTTTCCGGATGCATGTACAAATCCCCATTTCTTATTTTTATTTTTAAAAGGGAAAAGATCACTGCCTGGTCCGTTTTTCTTTGTCCATTTGCTGCAGGGCATTTCCATTGTTCCGCCCAACTGGTACACCATGAGTTCATCCCCGATCGCTTTTTCCCGGTTGCCCTGCCTGCAAAAAGCAGCGGCCCTTGCCGCATAAGGTTGCCATTGCGCGGCATTCTTCCCGATTAAAAAATTAAAATCATTAATAGCCAGGTCATACTTGCCCGATTCCATTTGCATTTTGCCACGGTTCAGCCAGGCCTCAGAGATCCGGGTATTGTTTTGAATAGCCGTTGAATAATCGGCAATGGCCTCGGTATATTTTTTTTGCCTGCCCAATAAATTGCCACGAACGATATGAAAAGTATCATTGGCAGGTTGCAGATCAACTGCCTTTGAATAATCAGCCAGGGCTTTCTCCGGGTTGGCGAGGGCATTGTAGGCGTTACCACGAAAAAAATAAACAGATGCAGGCGCTGCAGGGTTCAGCCTGATACACTCGGTAAAAGATTTCACAGCCGCATTGAAATCCCGGTTGCGGTTTTGCTGAATGCCTGCTGCATACCAGCTTTCATAAGTTGAGGGAACAGGAACAGAAGGCGCCTGGCTGTATAAGCCGGTTGCTACCAGGTTTGATGTAACAACGAATATTAACAGGAAATAAATTGTTTTCATAACGGAATAATAAAATAAAAATATAAGAAAAAATAATTCTGAACAAACCCTTTATCCGGTTTTTACCAATTTTTCCTTCTTACCTTCGCATACAAAGCTATGAGCTATGAGCTATGAGCTATGAGCTATGAGCTATGAGCTA
>CAZQGZ010000202.1:0-5464 GCA_964592935.1 uncultured Chitinophaga sp.
CGACAATTCCCATCCTTCATCCTTGTGCGCATAGAGGCGGCTGTAGGAACAGAAATTGCAACTGAATACGCAAACATTGGTTGGTTCAATATGGAAATTACGGTTAAAATAAACTTTATCTCCGTGCCTTCTTTGCCTGATTTCATTGGCGAGACTTCCCACAAAGCCAAGACTGCCTTTTTCAAAAAGGAAGAGTCCTTCTTCATCGGTGATTCGTTGTCCTGCTTTTACTTTTTCGGCAATCTGCTTCAGATCGTGGGAAAAATCTGTTGTGGAAATCATGGTTTGAAGGAATATTATTGATGAAGCAAAGTTACGACTACATGAATAACTTTTGAAACACTAAGACACGGAGGCACAAAGGCACAAAGGGAAAAATTGATTCAGGAAATTGGCTGAATTTTCAGTGCCTCCGTGTCTTAGTGCCTTAGTGTCTTAGTGTTTCAAAACATTAAAATCCTTATCTTCCCTTTTGATTGTCTTTATTTATCCAAAATAACCTTACATGAATATCAAAATAAGACTAACGGTCCTCAGCTTTTTCCAGTTTTTCGTATGGGGTGCCTGGCTCATTACCATCGCCACCTATTTTTTCAGCCATAATATGGGCACGGGTGTTCAGTTTGGCGCCATTTTTTCAACATTGGCTATTTCTTCGCTGATCATGCCCGCATTGACCGGTATCATCGCCGATAAATGGATCAATGCGGAAAGGCTTTATGGCATCCTGCATATCCTGTACGGGGCGGCATTATTTTATGTGCCATTTGTACATGACGCCGATACGCTTTATTATATCATCCTGGCGGCCATGCTTTGCTATATGCCGACCATTTCCCTCTCCAATTCTATTTCATATACGATACTGAAAAGAGAAAATTATGATGTGGTAAAAGTGTTTCCCCCCATCAGGGTCTGGGGTACGATCGGTTTCATTGCGGCCATGTGGACAACAAACCTTTCCGGCAGCAAGGCCAATTCGAACCAGTTCATCATCGGTGCCGTGGCCGCCATCGCGCTGGGCATTTATTCCTTTACCCTTCCAAAATGCCCTCCGGCAAGATCCATTGCAAAAGACGCATCCATCATAGAACAACTGGGATTAAATGCATTTAAACTTTTTGCAAAATACAAAATGGCCTTGTTCTTTTTGTTCTCGATGTTTCTTGGCGCGGCTTTGCAACTCACGAATATGTATGGGGATGTTTTCCTGAATGATTTTGGCAAAGTAACCCGATACCAGGACTCTTTTGTGATAAAATATTCAACGATCATCATGTCCATTTCGCAGATCTCGGAAACGGTATTCATTCTCACCATTCCCTTTTTCCTGAAAAAATTCGGAATAAAAAAAGTGATGCTCTTTTCCATGATCGCCTGGGTGCTTCGTTTCGGGTTATTTTCTTACGGAAACCCGGAGGAAGGATTATGGATGATCATCCTGTCATGTATTGTTTATGGAATGGCCTTCGACTTTTTCAACATTTCGGGTTCTTTATTTGTAGAAACCACGACCGATTCAAAGATCCGTTCCAGCGCCCAGGGATTGTTTATGATGATGACCAACGGGGTGGGAGCTTTCCTGGGAAGTAAAATAAGCGGTTGGATGATCGATAAGTATTATACAACGGCCGGGGGAGATAAAGAATGGCAGGGTATCTGGCTCACGTTTGCTATCTATGCTTTAATTGTTGCGGTGTTGTTTGCCGTATTTTTCAGGCATAAACATAATCCGAATGAGATCGGGGAGGTAAAACACTAAAATAGGTTTAACCGCCGTCAGGGTTTACAACCGCTGACGGGGTTGAAAGACCCGGATGGCCCTTAATTAACAGGAAATCCCAAATTCCTTCAACCAGGTTGGAATTTGGGATTTGTATTTTGGAATTTGTTTCTTAAATATGTGCCTCGATCTTTTTTACAAAATTTCCTTTCGGCTGGGCACCAACTAATTTATCAACCACCTGCCCGTTTTTGATAAAAAGAATCGCGGGGATGGAAGTGATGCCATAATTCATAGACACCTGCGGATTTACATCCACGTTTACCTTGCCTACGTTTACTTTGCCATCATACTCTTTGCTTAATTCTTCAATAACAGGACCGATCGCCCGGCAGGGACCGCACCATTCTGCCCAGAAATCCACTACGGTAAGTTTATCAGAAGCCAATACGTCTGTTTGAAAATTTGAATCATTGAATTCTTTTGCCATTTCTTAAAATTTTAATTTTTATTATTCAGGGGGATGCAAATTTAAGTCCGTTACTGATAACATGCGGGACTGGCACAAATTTGTGTAAAACTTGTCATTTGAGTTGGTCATATATATTACCTATCTGCTAAAACGGCGGCTGTGTCTGACACCTGAAGGGTGTCTGACACATGATAAGTGTCAGACGCCCTTATGAGGCGTCAGACACTGATTACCTGCACATCCAGTTCCGGGCTCTTTTCAAGGAAATGGATCATTTCTTCATTCATTTCAAAACCATTGTTCATTGTCACCAGGCTGATCTTCATCTTGTTCCTGGGTTCTGTGAGGGTAAATTTCAAAGTTGATTTGCCCGGGAAATTCTTCAGGTTCTTTTCCACAAAACCCACCATCTCTTCGCTGATATCCTTCGGATGGGCTTCAATGGTCACCTGTTTGGTCATATTGCGTTTCATGGTTTCTGCCAGCGAAACCGTCATGACTTTAAATTCAAATTCTTCTTTATTGTAACGTTGCTTGAAATAACCGGTGATAAATACCGTACTGCCCTGGACCAGGAAAGGAGAGAGACGAAGATAATCCTCGCTGAATAAGATGATCTCTGCTTTACCACTGTAATCCTCGATCACAAAATTCCCATATTTGTTTCCGCTGCGGGCGATCTTATGCTGGGCATCCGCAACGAGTCCGATCAAACGGAAGGGCCGGCCGGGATTGGGATGCATACGGATGGCTTCTTTGAATTCATTGAAATCGGCAATGGGAGTAACGCCGTAATGCTTCATCTCAAATTTATAATGATCCAGCGGGTGACCGCTCAGGAACATACCCGTCACTTCTTTTTCATGATCCAGTTGTACAGTCAGTTGCCAGGGGTCGCATTCCGGTAATCTCGGGGGAGGAATTTCCATGGTTACAGGCAGGTCACCAAACAAGGTATTGGCCGTACTTGCATTTTGTGATGAAATCATCTGGCCGTATTTGATCACCCGTTCAAGCCCGCTGCTTGATTCACCCGTCGGTGTATAAAAAAATTGTGCCCGGTGATGTTCCGTGAAGCAATCAAAACCTCCGGCATAGGCGAGGCTTTCCAGTGTTTTTTTATTGACCGTTCGTTGATTGATGCGTTTGATAAAATCAAACAGGCTTGTAAATGAACCATTCTTCTGCCTTTCGCTGATAATGCTTTCAACGGCTGCTTCGCCTACTCCTTTCAAACCACCGAGACCAAAACGGATCTCACCTTTATTATTGACCGCAAAACCTTTCAGTGATTCATTGATATCCGGTCCAAGGACTTTTATACCCATTCGTTTACATTCTTCCATGAAGAAGGTGATCTTATCAATGCTGCCCGCGTTATTTAAAACGGCCGACATGTATTCGGCGGGGTAATGTGCTTTCAGGTATGCCGTCTGGTATGCTACATAAGCATAACAGGTGGAATGTGATTTATTGAAGGCATACTGGGCAAAAGCTTCCCAGTCGGTCCATATCTTTTCCAGTTTTTCCGGGGGAAATAATTTTTCGGTGGCGCCTTTAATGAACTGTGCCTTCATTTTATCCAATACAGCTTTTTGTTTTTTACCCATGGCCTTTCGTAAAATATCTGCATCCCCTTTGCTGAAACCGGCCAGGCTTTGTGCCAGCAACATCACCTGTTCCTGGTATACAGTGATGCCATAGGTTTCTTCAAGGTATTCCGCCATCTCCGGCAGATCATAGGTGATCGCTTCCCTTCCGTGTTTGCGGTCAATATAATTGGGTATATACGCTATGGGCCCGGGACGATACAGGGCATTCATGGCAATCAGGTCGCCGAATTTATCGGGCTTTAACTCCCTCAAATATTTTTGCATACCCGCACTTTCAAATTGAAAAGTGCCGATGGTTGCTCCGTGCTGGTAGAGCTCAAATGTTTTCTTGTCATCGAACGGAATTTTATCAATATCAATTTCAATGCCGTGGATCTGCCTGATGAGCGCCAGGGCATTCTTAATGATGGTTAATGTTTTCAAACCAAGGAAGTCCATTTTCAGTACGCCGGCTTCTTCGATCACGTTGCCTTCGATCTGTGTCAGCCATAACGAAGATTCTTTGGATGTGGCGACCGGGAGTAATTCGGTCAGGTCCTTTGGTGCGATGATGATCCCGGCTGCATGAATCCCTGTGTTTCTGACCGATCCTTCCAGTCGTTCGGCCTCATGCAACACTTTGCTGAGTATGGTTTTTTCATCCTTGTAGATCTCCCGGATTTTTTTCACATTCTCCATATCCTCGTTTCCGAATCCTTCTTTTTCTTCGAGTGATTTTTCCCCGTCTTTGATCTTCATCGGGGCATGCAACACTCTTTTTAATTCAACTCCGGGTCGTTCAGGAACTAATTTGGATAAGGCCCTGCTTTCCGGTAAAGGAAGATCCATCACTCTTGCCACATCGGCAATGCTGGATTTGGCGGCCATCGTGCCATACGTGATGATCTGCGCTACCTGGTTCTTGCCATACTTCTCCACTACATAATCGATCACTTTCTGCCTCCCCTCATCATCAAAATCGGTATCTATATCGGGCATGGATTTACGGTCGGGATTCAGGAACCTTTCAAAGAGTAAATTGTATTTGATGGGATCAATATTGGTGATCCCGATGCAATAAGCAACCACGCTGCCCGCGGCTGAACCACGACCCGGCCCGATATATACATTTCGTTCTCTTCCCGCTTTGATGAAATCGGCCACAATTAAAAAATAACCGGCAAAGCCCATCATCTTAATGGTGTGCAATTCAAAATCGATCCTTTCTTTGATTTCATCCGTCAGTTCACTGTACCGCCGGTTGGCTCCCTCATACGTGATATGTTTCAGGTATTCCCACTGGTTGATGGATTCCGCCGTCACCGTATACTTGCCGATCACTTCATCCTTCTGGTGCAACTGGAATTTTTTGTCGATCGGGAATGCCGGTAACAATACATCCCGGGTGAGATGAAGCAATTCCACTTTATCAACGATCTCGTTGGTATTATCAATGGCTTCGGGCAGATCGCTGAATAAGCGGCTCATCTCTTCCGTGGTCTTGAAATAGAACTGGTCATTGGGAAAAGCAAAGCGTTTGTCTTTGACATGCACATCATCATCAGAGAATTCCCGCAGCGCCGGGGTGCTTATCTTTTCACCGGTATTGATGCAGAGCAGGATGTCGTGTGCATTGAAATCACTTTGCTCCACATAATGTGAATCATTGCTGGCAAT
>CAZQGZ010000203.1:0-5448 GCA_964592935.1 uncultured Chitinophaga sp.
GACAAGATCAATTTTATTACTTTGCACTGCCACTATCATTATCCTATTCTTTATTAAATACTATTTCTTTTTTCCAGATTTCTTTATCCTCTTTTATATAATTATTTAACCCCATGCAGAAATCTATAATATTCCTTCTTCTCTTTCTTTTCCTGAACGCCCTTGTACTTTGTGGGCAAAAAACCAATTGTTCATCCAATTCAACTGTTGCTTCGGAAATACTAAAGCAGATTGTTACAGTAACTTTACATCAAAATTTTGCAGCACTTAAAACAAAACTTGAAAGCAACTGGTCAAAAAATAAAGCCTACGAACAGGAATTGATAGCAGCCCTGCGGGATTTGGAATCCTATAAATCTTTTAATAAAAACCTTGCAGAGCAGGAAGTATGCAACGAAGGAATGAATGTTGCGTTGGGATATTATAAAAATTCAATGACAAATGCAGTTGATAAAATACGCCTGGAAATGAAAGATAGCTCTGCTCCGTCAAAAATTACCCGAATTCAGGTATCCAGGGCTTTTCGCTTTTTTGATATTCCTTCTCAGAAAATTAGTACGCCGACAATCATTCAATTACTTGATTCCTATGTTACTAACTTGACAACAGCCAATGCCTTTGCCGGTACCGTGTTAGTGGCCCGGGATGGCAAGATCCTTTATTTGAAATCATTTGGGAAGAGATATGCTGGTATAATTGATACGATCAATCTGGCCAATCCGTTTGATATCTCTGTTTTTACAAACTCCTTTAAAAAAGCAAATATCCATCCCATGATGCCCATAAAAACAACAGATGTTTTTAACCTGGCATCCTTAAATAAAATCTTTACCGCAGTATCCATTCTACAGCTGGTTGAAAAAGGAAAAATCACGCTGGAGGATTCCATGATCAGGCTGCTGCCTGACGAAGTTAAAAGTAGCGAAGCAGGAGCCATACAAATAAAACACCTGTTATCGCATACCTCGGGGATGAGATATAATTTGGATAAACTTTCATTCAGGCCCGGTTCCAGATTCAGTTATAATAATATGAATTTCGCCTATCTCGGCGAAGTCATTGAACGAATCACAGGGATGAGATACGAAGATTATCTCCGGATAAATATTTTAGGCCCGTTAGGAATGGCTAGTACGTCACGTTATGAACTAAAAAAGATGACCAGTTCAATCGTAATAGGTGATTATGAAGATATCAGGGACGGCGAATATGTACTGGAACCCAATCCATATCTCCAAAAATACCCGGGGAGTGCGATGGGTGGCATGTATTCAACCGCGGAAGACCTGTTGAAATTTGCTGAAGCGCTCAGAACAGGTAAACTCCTAAAACCGGAGACCGTACGATTAATGAAAACTGCAAAGATTGAATTAAATGCCCCTGAATATGGTTACGGCGTGGTATTATGGCAAGGCCGGGGCATATGGGGACATTCAGGCCGGCTTCCCGGGGCCGATGCAGATTTAGAAATTTTTGGAGATACAGGTTATGTGGCAATCGTTTTATCGAATAAGACTGAAGCAAACCCGCCTGTTCAGGCTAAGATCAGGTCCTTGTTTTTTCCCCAGTCCTTAAATCTTAAATAGCATTGTTTAACATTTTTAATGCTTCCCTGTATTTTCAACATGACGGAGTCTCCACCCGGAAGAAAGTATAATGCGAAAACTTATTCAGGTCAATCGCTGTTAAAAGGGCCGGCTTTACCGGTTTAAGCAAGATCATCATACGGCGAATAAACCTCACTGATTTCAATGAGATTGTTATATGATAAAATCATTTCTTCAACACCGCCGCCTCGATCTCCCCTTTATCCAGCCTTTTCTCCGGGGGAATGTACTTCATACCAAGGAATAAATAGATCTCTTCTTCCGTTGAACCCGCCAGTCGTTTACCGGTAGTGATATCAAACAATCCATATTCATTGATCTTGTAACCCCGGTTCCTGGCCATGGTGCGCAGTTTGATATTGTGTTCCTTCGAACCGGTGAAATACAGCAGGGCCGATCCGTATTCATAGTCATGCACCAGCCGGATGTCAACCTGCACATTTCCTTTTTTCAATATCACACTGGCCCGCGTTGTGCCTTTTGCAAGCACTTTTGCTACCTGGGGTAATTGAATAAAACGGCTTACGATCTTTCTGCGGTCGCGGGGTTCCGCCAGCACAATAATATCGATATCCCCGATGGTTTCTTTCTTCCGGCGCAGGCTGCCGGCTAGTTCGGCTTTTTGAACGCCCTGCATCTTATTTAATTCATCAATCATTTCATTCCCGATCCTTTGCGCCACTTTCAGCGTCATCCGCTTTGCTTCCCCGGAGATCTTCAGGGCCCTTTTCATATTCCCGATCTTCTTTTCCCCGAATCCCTTTATGCCTTTCAGTTTATTCTCCTCCAGCGCTATTATTAATCCTTCTTTGTCCCGTATCCCCAGGTCTTCATGCAGGGTCCGCAGCGTGGACGGACCAAAGCCCTGGATATCCATCAGCTCCAGTAATTTGTAGGGCACCTTTTTTTTGAGCTTTTCAAAAGTTTTGATCTTACCGGTTTCCAGGAATTCGATGATCTTATTGGCGATACTTTCCCCGATACCCCCGATGGCATCCAGGGTTTTAACATCCCTGGCGTAATCCGCAATATCCTCTTTCATATTGTGCAGGATCTTTGCCACATTCTCATAGGCAATGGCGCGGAAACGGTCCTGCCCGCCATAGCGGTAACAATCTGCCATACGATGAAATACCGATGACAGCATGATATTATTCTGAAAAACTCTATTTCCTGTTACTGTGTCAGCCATTGACTTTGTTTTAATGCAGCAAAACGAAACCTTTGAGAAAAGGATCGCCTGATGGTACAAATAACCTACAAATTCTGTTCCTCCAGAATGAGGATAATCACCGGTAACCGTGATGGCTGTCAAGGTTTCAGGGAACAGATAAGAGTAGATTCGCTTACGCGTCAATTCTTTATGCAAACCCTGCGCAACAAACATGAAAAATTATATAAAAAGATTCCGGGAAACCGGCATCGCCGATGTGGCTGAAGTGGGTGGTAAAAACGCTTCCCTGGGAGAAATGCTCTCTGCACTGTCGTCAAAAGGCATTGCTGTGCCGGATGGTTTTGCTACCACATCCTTTGCCTTTGAAGAATTTCTTACCCATAATTCTTTGCAATCGCCACTGCAGGAATTGATGAAGCAACTGGACCGAAAAGAGTATTCGAATCTTAAGGAAACCGGGGCCAGTGCAAGGAAACTATTACAGGAAGCACAATTGCCGCAACAACTGCAGAAGGAGATCCTGCGGGCGCATAAAGAACTATGCGGTGATAATCATATTGAACTGGCTGTCCGCAGCAGCGCCACGGCCGAAGACCTGCCGCAGGCCAGTTTCGCGGGGCAGCATGAATCCTATCTCAATATCAAAGGAGATACCGCCCTGCTTGAGGCAGTAAAGAAATGTTTCGCCTCGCTGTATACCGACAGGGCCATCAAATACAGGGAAGACAATGGGTTTGCCCATGAAAAAGTTTTGCTCTCTGTGGGTGTTCAGAAAATGGTCAGGGCCGATAAAGCCTGCTCAGGAGTGTGTTTCACCCTTGAACCAGAATCGGGTTTCCGGGATATCATTCATATCAGCGGTACATGGGGTCTCGGGGAGAATATCGTGCAGGGTACGGTGACTCCCGACGAGTTCTTTGTCTTTAAACCAACTTTGTTACTGAAAAAAAACGCCATTATCCAGAAAAAGCTGGGAGAAAAGGCAAAGACCATGATCTATGGCACAGATCCATCTGCCCCGGTTATCAATATACCAACCCCAAAAGAAAAACAGGATCAATTTGTATTGACGGATGAAGAAGTGACACGGCTGGCCAACTGGGCCCTTGTGATTGAGGAACATTATCAAAAGCCAATGGATATCGAATGGGCCAGGGACGGGATAACCGGTGAGCTCTTTATAATACAGGCCAGGCCTGAAACGGTTCACTCCCGGAAAAACCCGCTCCTGGTAAAAGACTATAAATTATTGAATAAGGGGACGGCATTGACACAGGGCGAAGCCATTGGCTCCAAAATAGCGGTTGGCATTGCAAGGATTCTGCAATCGCCGAAAGAATCAGGGCAGTTGAAGCCCGGCGAGATCGTGGTTACGGATCTTACGAGCCCCGATTGGGACCCGGTACTAAAAAATGCCGGTGCGATCATAACCAACAAAGGAGGAAGGACCAGCCATGCTTCCATCGTGGCAAGGGAACTGGGTGTACCGGCCATTGTCGGATGCGGCACTGCAACGGAAAAGATCAGGGACGGGGATATGATCACCGTCTCCTGCTGCGAAGGCAAGACAGGATTTGTATACCAGGGTAAGATCGCCTACAAAGAAACCATACTGGATTTCACTCAGGTAAAAAAACCTGAAACAACCGAAGTGATGCTGATCGCCGGCGACCCGGACAAGGCATTCAAGCTCTCCTTTTATCCAAACGACGGTGTGGGACTGATGCGTATTGAATTCATCATTACACATACGATACAGATCCACCCGATGGCGCTGGTGAAATTCCATGAACTGAAGGACGCTGAAGTAAAGCAAAAGATAGAAGAGCTTACCCATCACTATCCCGATAAGGAAAAATATTTTGTTGACAGGCTGGCGGAGGGAGTGGCCACTATTGCCGCCGCATTCTATCCGAAGGATGTGATCGTGCGGATGAGTGATTTCAAAACAAATGAGTACGCCAACCTCATCGGGGGAAAGGATTTCGAACCGCAGGAAGAAAACCCGATGATCGGTTTCCGGGGTGCATCCCGGTATTACAATGATCTTTACCGGGAAGGTTTCCGGCTTGAATGCGGGGCCATCCGGAAAGTTCGTAATGACATGGGGCTGACCAATGTGAAAGTAATGATCCCTTTCTGCAGAACTCTTGAGGAAGGAAATAAGGTGATTGCCGTGATGAAACGCTACGGCCTCGAACAGGGGGTGAATGACCTTGAAGTATATGTAATGGCGGAAATACCCAGCAATGTGATCCTTGCGGAGAAGTTCGCACAGATATTTGACGGCTTCTCGATCGGGTCCAACGACCTTACACAACTGACCCTGGGAATTGACAGGGATTCCGCCATCATCAGTGAATTGTTCAGTGAAAAGAATGAAGCCGCCATGGAAACCATTGCAACGATGATCGCCAAAGCCAGGAAGGCAGGTGTGAAGATCGGCTTATGCGGACAGGCGCCCAGTGATTTTCCGGAGTTCGCACAATTCCTGGTGGAAGAAGGCATTAACAGTATTTCGTTCAATGCTGATGCCATGCTAAAAGGTATTGAGAATATCTGTGCAGCAGAATCGAAACTGGCTATTAAAGTATAAACAGGTTCTCTGATCAATCTCATCAAACCCGGTGAGGCCTGTCATTGCTGCCGGCAATGGATGCAGTTAAA
>CAZQGZ010000204.1:0-5380 GCA_964592935.1 uncultured Chitinophaga sp.
AATCAATGCAAAACAAAAACCGCTGTTGTAACAAATGGAACCGGACCATTTACATATAACTGGACATTAAACAGAGCACTATTACCCGGTGAAACAATGACAGGAGCCAATAGTGCATCTGCTACGGTTTGCCTGATGAGTGATGCGGAATTATGCGTTACTGTTACGGATGCCAATAATTGCACGGCCACAGATTGTGCTACCATGTATGCACAGGATGTAAGATGCGGGAATAACAACAACAAAGTAAAAGTTTGCCATCACACAAATAGCGCCACCAATCCATGGGTACAGATTTGTGTCGATGACAATGCCGTTCCCGCACATCTGGCACATGGAGATTACCTGGGAACATGTAATGGAAACAACGCCAACCGGAGCGAAATAGCAGATATTAAGGTTGAAGAAATTGATGAATCGGGATTCGCGATCTATCCCAATCCTGCTTTCCACCAGGTCATCATCCGGAATAACATCGACAGATCATTGGGTGTGGTGAGTATTTATGATGTTTCGGGAAAAATCGTTTATCAAAAGTTTATTGGTAATCCGCAAACGGTCATTGATCTGAAAAATTTTTCAGCGGGGGTTTATTACCTGAGAACAGATCAAATGACATCAGCTATAAAATTTGTAAAACAATAAGGAACATTTTCGGTAATCAATTTGATCAACCTAAAACTATTGTTATGAAAAAAATGATCTCCTGCTTTACATTGGTGATACTTCTCTTTGCAACAGGATATGCACAGAGTGATTCCTTTGACGGGACCATACTAAATTCGAACAACTGGGCGGTTCCTTCTCCGATCATTGGCGGAAGTGTAACACAGAACAACGCCATTTATCTGACAACCGATGGCACCGAGCCATCTCAGTTCTGTTGGTCTCCCGAGTCCTTCGGTGGCGGACCCGGGATCGGGATGAGAAGAAAACTTGCAGGTGATTTCGATATACAGGTCGACTTTAGAGACTTCAATGCAGCTTACGACGGTTACACTCAGGCCTTCTTTCAGATCTATCAGGATGGAGATTTCTCATGGCGAGGCAACCAGTTACATATTAAGATCATTCGCTTTAATCATGGAGACGGTTTACAAACAATAGCATCTGTAAACGGCAATTTCCCTTTAGGAACCGGCACTCTTATTCCTCCAACCACTTCCGGAACGTTTCGAATCGTACGGGTTGGAAGCCAGATTACGACTTTCTTCAATGGCGTAGAGGATTATTCTGTTGATGCGTTCAGCGGTCCGGTTGTTGCGAGTATGCTGATCAGCGGACCCGGTAGCGGAGGAAGTATCGTCTATGATAACTTCGTCATCAATTCCGGTACACTCGTTGAGCCTCCTTTAAGTTGCTCCACCTGCAACCTTGAAGTAAATGCAGGCGCCGATGAGTATTTATATTATGGTTATCCACCCAATCAATGCAAAACTAAAACCGTTGTTATATCTGGTGGTACCGGGCCTTTCACTTATAACTGGACACTAAACAGAGCATTATTACCCGGTGAAACCATGACAGGAGCCAATACTGCATCTGCTACAGTCTGCCTGATGAACGATGCAGAATTATGCGTTACAGTTACGGATGCCAATAATTGCACGGCCACAGATTGTGCCATCATGCATGCGCAGGATGTAAGATGTGGGAATAACAACAATAAAGTAAAAGTTTGCCACCACACAAATAGCGCCACGAACCCATGGGTACAGATCTGTGTCGATGACAATGCGGTTCCTGCTCATTTGGCGCATGGAGATTATCTGGGGTCATGTAGTGGAAACAACGCCAACCGAGGTGCCGCAGTAAATATCGATATTGAAGAAAGTGATATACCGGGATTCTATGTTTACCCCAACCCTGCAACCAGCCAGGTCAACATACGGAATAATATGAAAAGACCGTTGGGTATCATTCGTATGTATAATGTTTCCGGGGAAATGGTATACCAAAAATTTATTGGTAATTCCCAAACGAAGATCGATATACAGAGTTTTGCTTCAGGAGTCTATTATGTAAGATCGGATCAAATGACAACAGCGGTAAAATTCATTAAGCAATAAAAGCAAAGGGGGGAAAAGGTTCATAGTTCTTGGTTCATAGTTCATGGTTCATAGCTGGTATGAACCATGAACTATGGTCAACGATCAATCAAAAATAAATCTTGATTCACTTCAAAGATGTTATCCATTCCACTCACACCACATACCCCTCGATCGCGGCTAAAAATTCCTGCCGTTTTCTGCGGGAAACTTCAAGTTGCTTATTATTTTCCATCGTTACATAGCCACCGTCATAGCGCTGGTATTCTTTGATCCTGTTCAGGTTGATCAGGTAAGAATGATGAATGCGGAAAAAACGGTGTTTCATCAGCAGCATTTCGAAATCCCCAAGCGGCCTGGAGGCCACCATTTTCTTATTATCTTTCAGGAAAACATTGGTATAAGCACTGCTGGCCTCACAATAAATAATCTCGGCCACATTGATAAAAACAATTTTGTCGGCCATGGCGATACCGATCTTGCTTTCATTGTCTTTCGCATGCTGGCTCAAAATTTTTTCCAGTTGCTGCAAAGGCTCTGACATCCCCTGGTTCTTCCGGATATCATCCTTAATTTTTTCAATGGTCCTTACCACACTTTCGGGGCCCACCGGCTTCAGCAAATAATTCACGGCGCTGAGCTGAAAGGCTTCCACCGCATAGTCATCGTGGGCCGTTACAAATACGACACGAAAACCGGGATTTGTAAAACTCCGGATCAGGTCAACCCCCGTCATACCCGGCATTTCAATATCCAGGAAAACGAGGTCGGGTTTTAATTCCTCGATCAGCGACCTGGCCGTTAACGGTGAGGATGAAGTTGCCACTACCTCCACATCCTCCCTGCATTTTTTTTTCAGCAGGGTGGACAAAACGCTGATCGCCGAAGGCTCGTCATCTATAATAATCGTACGAATCATTTGATTCCCTTTTTTTTACCAATTTACCTGTTTTGTGTTACTTCGTGTCCCAGTGCCCTGGTGGTTCAAATTCAAACGAAGTCACTACTGCTATTTCTGATTTGCCATTTTTCATGTTATTTTCAGATATAGAAACCGGGACCGTGATTTCCACCAACGTACCGGCAGCATTCCCGTTTTCAACCAGGTCCGTTACTTTAGCCTGAATGGTTTGCCCGTATTCCCGGGACAAAAGATCAAACCGCTGACTCAGCAATTCCATACCCTTCGAACGGTGTGCTTTCCGATAATACGTTTTCAGTTCTTCCGCTTTTTTTCTCCCCACACCATTATCTTTTATTTCATATTGCAGGGAACCATTTTGCCTGGAAATATGCAATTGAAGTTCTCTTTCCCCCAACTTATGCTGCAATCCATGCCACAACGCATTTTCAATATACGGCTGCAGCATCATATTGGGAACGACAAAATTCTCCGCATTGATCTTCGGGTCAACTTCAATGGAATATTTCAGGTCCGGCAACCGGAGCTTTTCCAGGGAAAGATAAAGATCCAGGAAATTAATTTCTTTTCGCAATGAAATGAATGGCTGGCTGGCATTATCCAGCAATTGACGAAGCAGCAGCGCGAACCTTTCCAGGTAGGACTGCGATTTTTCATTTTCTTCCATCACGATCAGTTCCTGGATGGCATTGAGTGAATTGAACATGAAATGCGGATTGAGTTGTGCCCGCAAACTATGCAATTGCAACTCCGCCATTTGTTTTTCAACAGAAACTTTGTAAAGCTTATTCAGTTTTCGCTGGTTCTGAAAATTCCGGAAAATAAAAAAGGAAAGTATGGCAAATAAAGCCAGCCCTGCCATAAAATAATTTTTTCCCGCTTTTTGTTTTTTCAATTGCAGCGCCTGGATATCCTTTTCTTTACCCAATACCAGGATCTGTTCCTGCTTTTTAGCGGCTTCTGCTTTTTGCACCGCAAGAGCGGCGCTATCCTTTCCGATCTGCAGCTGCTGCAGCCGTTTCTCATAATCCAGCAATGCTATCTGCTGTTGCTTAAACAGATTCTCCGCCAGGATTTTTTCATTCTTCAGTCTCACCCTTTCATTTTCCGAATGTGCCATAGTTAACGAATCCTGCTTACGCTTAATAAGCATGGCCGTAATTTTTTGCTCGCTCTCCAGATTTTGTCTGTCATTAATTAATTGCAATATTTCATTGTCTTTTTTTTCCAGGTCAAATTTCGCCTTCAAACCCGCAATTTGTTTGCTGGTAGTGTCGTTGAGAATACTATCCTTATAAACTGTATAGCGTTTGTAGTAGGTATAAGCCTGTTCGTAATTGCCCATGGCACTGTCCAGCCTGGACATACTTTCACAGGCATTTCTTATTCTTACCTTATTCCCGATTTCCAGTGAAAGAGATAAAGCTTTTGTAAGATATTGTTTTGCCTCAGTATATTTATTTAATTTAAGATAGACGTTCCCAATACCAATGCTGCAATCAATGGTTCCCGTTTTACTTTTCGTTTCATAAATGTCGAGAGAAGCCAGGTAGTTTTTCAACGCTTCCGGGAAATTAGCCTGCCTGTCATATACCGCCCCGATATTGGCATAAGCATTGGCAATTCTCGGAGGAATGCTTTTCACTTCTTTTAAAAGAGTAAGTGCATCAAAATGATATTTTAATGCCCCGGAGTAATTGCCCTGGTCACTATACACATTCCCGATATTACCGTAACCGATAGCAACCAGCTCCTTATTATTAATTTCTTCATAAAGTTTTAAAGCCCCAAAATAATTATCCGCTGCCTCAGTATAATTGCCGAGGGTTTTATAAATAGTTCCAATGTTTGTGTAAGAGCCGGCGATCCACCGTTTATCTCCGAATCCTGTAGCCATGCCCAAACAAGTCAAATAATTTTTCAACGCTTCAGGATAATCACCCACGGTCTGATAGATGGTCCCTATGGTATTATAGATATCCGGGACTCTGCTTTTTTGCCCGTTTTCATTATGTATCTTAATTGCCATCGTAAGATATCTGATACTCTCCGCATATTTGTTAAGTGCATAATAAGCCAGGCCGACATTGTGATGCAGATCGGCGATATAAAATTTATCCCCGATCTCTTCCCAAATTTTCAGGGATTCCAGATAATTTTTCAGCGCTTCTGCATGATTGCCTAACCACCAGTAATTGATATTGCCGACTCTGAAATAGCCGGTAGCCACTCCTCTCCTGAAATTTAATTTCTTAGCCAGGTCCAAGGCAGTTCTATAACTATTTAATGCATCCTCCGACCTGCGTATACCGGCAAATCCTTTCCCCAGCTCTATTAAGGTAAAAAACCTGTTGGTATCCTCCTTCGCCGATATCAAAACATGCTGAATGGAATCAATTCCTTTATCATG
>CAZQGZ010000205.1:0-5289 GCA_964592935.1 uncultured Chitinophaga sp.
CGTGACAGGGCGGCATTCTAACCAACTGAACTACCGATCCAACGGTATCTTTTTCGGGACGGCAAAGATAGCCCTGCATTCCTTTTTAGCCAAAAGTTTTTCCAATATCTATCCACTGAATATCAACCATGAAAAAACAGATTAAGATTGAACTAAAAATGTTCCTCTAAAACAAGGGTCTGTATAAAGCGATCCTGAGGGTGGAATACAGATGGAGTACTATGACCGCAGCATTTATTGCGTTATATTTGTGCCATGAAAATCATTGCCGGCATCATGGCCCTGATCGTACTGCTATTGACAGTGCAGCCGGTATTTGCCCGTTTTATTTCAGAAAAAGAAACAGCATGCAGCGCTACCTGTTGCGGCAATGAAACAGATCTCCCCGCCGATGATGACCAGCCCGGTAATCCCTGTTCCGATTTTTGTAATCCATTATTAAATTGCGGTACCTGCGCTGCAAGTACTATTGAATTTTTAGCCTTTAGTTTAAATATTCCCCGGCAGGAACTTCCCCTTCACATCATGACATCACAAGGGGTCTGTTCTCAATTCGCACCGGATTTCTGGCAACCTCCCAGGATAGCCTGACCCTTTTATTATTACTGATTCCAGTTAGTTTTTGCTAAATTTTTTTTAATCAATTCAGAAATCAACAACAATGAAATATTTTAAATATTTGGTTGCTTCATTCATCATCTTCAACGCAACTGCTTTTACAGCCAATGCGCAGAATTCAAAAGAAACGCCAACGGAAACCCAGACCCTGCAAACGATAAAGATTAAGGTCACGGGTATTACCTGCAGCGGTGATTGCAAGGATATTCAAAAATCAGTAACCACGCTAAATGGGGTTACGGCCGCGAGGCAAATCGGTAAGCCTTCTGCTACCAGTGTTTTTGAGATCACTTTTAATCCCGCACTGGTTACAGAAAAACAAATTCAAAAGTCGGTAGAAGACACACCGGGCTGTGACGATCCGGCCGAACGCCCCTATAAAGTAAAGAACAGAGAAAACTAAACCATTCATGATGAAAAGAATCCTGTTAGTGCTATCCATACTAACAGTTCCTTTCTTTGCTTTTTCTCAAATGATGCATGGCCGGGTTTCCAATTCTGCAAAGCAACCATTAAAGGGAGCGAGTGTGATCTGGTCCGGAAGTAAAAAAGGAACTGTTACGAATGAAGCCGGTGAGTTTTCCATCAACTTCCCGAAAAAATCGCCATTTATTTTACTGATCAGTTTTACGGAATATAAAACAGACACCCTCGAAATCAGCGATACCAGTTTTGTAAATGTTTATTTGCAGGAGAATTCAACTATGAGCGGGGTTACAGTGCAGGCCAGGCAGCAATCCTCCTTTATTGCTTCTTTTCCCATAAAAACAGAAGTAATATCCACCCTGGAGCTAAAGAAAGCCGCCTGCTGCGATTTAGCCGGATGCTTTGAAACCCAAACCACCGTTCAACCCCAAACGACCAATATTATTACGAATTCCAAAGAACTGCGAATACTTGGTCTTTCCGGAATATATAACCAGGTACTGGTGGATGGTTTTCCGCAGATCCAGGGACTCACCTATACTTATGGCATCAGCAGCATACCGGGCACAATGGTCGACAATATCTGGATAGCCAAAGGCGCCAACTCTGTACTACAGGGCTATGAAAGCATCAGTGGCCAGATCAATGTGATCACCAGGGATCCTGATAAGTCGGATAAATTACTTTTAAATGCATATATCAATAGCTTCAGTGAAAAGCACCTGAATGCAGTTTATGCTTTCAAGAAAAAAAAATGGAGTAACCTGACTGCTTTTCATATGGTGCAGCCGGCGGACCGGGTCGATAAGGATGATGATAAATTTCTTGATTTGCCGTTGCTTACCCGGTACATGATCTCCAACCGCTGGAAAAAAGGCGACGAATCAAAATGGGGATGGAGTACACAGATCGGCTTACGTTATCTTTTTGAAAGGAGGATCGGGGGACAGGTGCAATTCAATTTTGCCAGTGATAAAGGGACAACGAATGCATATGGCCAAACGGTTGATATCAACCAGCCTGAATTTTGGTTTAAAACATCCTACCGGGTAAATGAAGTCCACAGGTTTGCTCTTTATGCATCTGGCTTTCATCATGCGCAGGATTCCTGGTTCGGTGTTACTAATTATGATGCCCGCCAGGATAATGGTTATTTTAATCTCCAGCATGAATTCAGCTACGGGAAAAACAACGTCTTGAAATCCGGTGTGAGTTTCAGATATACTGACCTGGAAGAAAACATTTCATTTACCAGCAACTCGCTGAACAGGACTTACGCAGGCAAATATGAAAAGAAAGAAAGAATACCCGGTTTGTTCGCAGAAAACACGCTGATACTTGCTAAAGGCAAACTGACCTGGATCACAGGTATCCGAACCGATCATCACAACCGGTTCGGATGGGAAGTAACGCCCAGGACCTTGTTGAAATTTGACGCCACTGATAAATTAACATTAAGGGCTTCTGTAGGTAAAGGTTGGCGCACAACGAATGTTTTCAGCGAGAATACCGGGCTTTTAGTTAGTTCAAGAGATATCATATTTGCAGAGGAGCTAACACCTGAAAAAGCCGTGAATATGGGGATCAACATAACTCAAAAGTTCAGAGGTTCCGATATGGAGGGCTATTATTCAATAGATTTTTATCATACTTCTTTTCAAAACCAGGTTTTCCCGGATTACGACACGGATCCAACCAGGGCCATTATAAAAAACTTTACCGGCGAATCGGTTTCTAACGGATTCCAGGCAGAGGCTGGCGGAACCTTTTTTAAAAGAGTAAGTGCAAAAGCAGGGTATGTTAACCTGGATGTTTATCAAAAGGCAATAGCCGGGAAAAAAGTGTTGCCCTTTAATCCCCGGCACCGGGTTAATGGATCAGTTTCGTATATGCCGCTGAGCAGAAAATGGCATATTGACGGCAACATACATTGGTATGGGAAACAACGGTTGCCGGATACGAAGAACAATCCGCCTGCATTCCGGATGCCGGGCGAATCTCGTCCGTACTGCACCGTTAGTGGTCAGTTTACCTGCAAACTGAATCAATTTGAAATATATGGGGGTGCGGAAAATATTTTCAATGTCCGGCAGGATAAACCGATCATCAGCTGGCAGGATCCTTTTGGTCAATATTTCGATACGCAGTTTACCTGGGGCCCGACCAGGGGAAGGGAATTGTACCTGGGTATCCGGTTTATCATAAAGCAATGATAACACCTGGTCCTTCGGGTAATTACATTCAATCCATTATTTTTTTCATCATTTTATTTTACCTTGTTTGCAACAAAACAAACTGCACCAGTGAGTTTTCTACCCCGTATTATGATAAGTCGTCTGTTAGCTTTCATATGTATATTAATTACCGGTTGTGCTGATTCATCGGCACAAACCAAAGCTCTTCCCAACATTATCCTCATCATTGCCGATGACCTCGGTTACAGCGATCTTGCATCTTACGGAAATAAAAATGTACATACTCCCCATATCGATTCCCTGGGCTTAAAGGGAGTCCGCTTTACCCAGGCCTATGTATCATCGCCGATCTGTGCACCCTCACGAATGGGTATTATGACCGGCCGGTACCAGCAACGATTTGGCGCCGAGTTTATGTTGTTTGACAAATTTGACCCTTCTGTTAAGAAAAAAATAATCAGGCATTTTTTCTCCCTGAAAAAAAAACCCGCCGGACTGGCTAACCTGAAACCCGATTTTTTATTAAACCGTTCAGTCTATGTAACGGATCTTCCTGCAAGTGAAATAACGATTGCCGAATTGCTGAAGCAAAATGGCTATTCTACAGGTTATGTCGGCAAATGGAATTTAAGTTCTTCCCCCCGGGTATTTCCCGATCTGCATGGATTCGATTACAGTTATTATTTTGATGGCGCCCTCAGCCGTTATGTGGATGACCCCGTTGACACCAGCCGGTATATCAACATGCATTTGCCCTGGGCTTTTTCTGAGATCCCTGCCTGGGCTCCGCGGCATGGATCCACAGCAATCAAAGAAGGAAGAACCATTGTAAAAGATCCGGACTACCTGACTTTTTCATTGGCAGGCAAGGGTATTGATTTTATTGAAAAAAACAAACCGGGCCCTTTCTTTCTTACACTTTCCTTTAATGCCCCGCATGATCCCTTCCAGGTTCCAAAAAAATATTTCAACCGGATTGAAGGTGTAACCGATTCAGTAAAACGGGTGTATTATGGCATGATTGAGGCGCTGGATGATGCCGTCGGGCAGGTGATCCAAAAACTGGAACAGGAAGGATTAACAGAAAACACCCTCATTTTTTTTATCAGCGATAACGGGGGTGCAACGTATACCCGGGCAACAGATAATGCCCCGCTCCGTGGTGGCAAAGCAACCCATTTCGATGGCGGCATTGCTGTTCCTTTCTTTATCAAATATCCGGATGGCCTGAAAGCCCGGGGAATTTATAACCATCCCGTTTCTTCACTGGATATATTCAGCACCATTGCTGCTGTAAGCGGCGCCGTTTTGGACACCGGCCGTATTTATGATGGCGTTAACCTGCTCCCTTACCTGGATAATGATCCGGCCTTGCCGCACCTGGATTTTTTCTGGAGAAGCGGTTATTCAAAAGCTTTCCGCAGGGGCGACTGGAAATTATATATGAACGAAAAGAACAAAATCACTTACCTGTTCAATATTGCAGAAGACCGGGAAGAAATGCATGACCTGTCCGGCAAACGCCCCGATAAACTAAAAGAATTAAAGGACGCATTAAATGACTGGGAGAAAAAAAATGCCGTACCTCCATTATGGCCAAGCGCTGCAGATGTACTCATCGAAGTGAACGGGAAATGGTATCGCTTCCCAAGTTAAAAATTCAATCATACAGTCTAATAGTAACCCCGGTATGGGAATATCTTATTAGTGGCTGTTAAAAGCAACTTATTGCCGGAAAGGCGGAAAACAGGTGGATCACAAAGAACACAACGAACCACGAAGGACACAACGTATAACCACTACCGGACATTTTTCTCAAATCCATTGAGCACCCTCTTAATCCCGTCTTTTAATAATACTGTTTTAAAATTCAGGATCAGTCCATAGCGGATATTGAGGAAGCGTAGGTAAGTTAGCAGTTGCGCAATACGTATATCAACAATAGCTTCAATATTCTTTGTATCAACAATAATTTTTCTTTCAACCACCATATCAGTACGATAGCCACAATCCATTTTAATTTCTTCAAAAATCACCGGAACAGGCTTTT
>CAZQGZ010000206.1:0-5208 GCA_964592935.1 uncultured Chitinophaga sp.
ATTTCTTATTCCTTATTTTTCATTTCTCAAGGCCAGTCATCTCCTCTCCTCCCCGGAAACCGGCTGAAGCCGATTCGAATTCCATTTTGCCAGGATTTGCCATTGAGATAAGACTGTACAAAATCAATCCGGAACTGCTTTAAAATATTATCAACTCCCGCGAACAACTCATAATAATTTTTATCCCTGTTGATATAAAATCCATTGCCCCCCGCAACAAGATATAAATTCAATTTCCGTATGCCCGGAATTTTATTGGTCAGGAATCCATTGAAATTATGCTCCACGTGCGCCAGTGCATAAAACCGGGACGTATTGCTGAACTGGTATATGGGCAATAACTGGAAACTGTTGAGATACTCCGTGGCCAGCCTGGAAATATTCCCGTTGAAATGATTGTAATCGGGTACCTGCAGGTAAGTTCCGGTATCGGCAAATCCCCCGATCCCCATACGATAACTGAATTTTCCCTGCAATTTAAAATTGATATCATCCGACACAGTGAGTTTCCATTTGCCGAAACTTCCATAGCTGCCAAATAAATTCTTAAATCCCTGTATATATTGCAGCGAGAAAACCGGGAATTTGGAACCTATATTGATCTTCCGGTCCGGCATCTCGATATAGCGGGCCCCGGGTTGCCAGCGCAGACCGATCAGACCCATAAAAAGCTGGTGACGATTTATGTTTTGTGCAATGATTTCATTGGGGTAATTCGGCGTGTACTCAACACCCGCTTTATTTCTCCATGAAAAATTGGTTTTGTTATCAAGCGGCATCCTGTCCTGGTATTGAAACCCCGCCGTTATGGTAAATCCATTTCCAATCCCCCGGCGGAAACTTCCCCGGACATACCATGCTTCATAACTTTTTATCCGGTTCTCTTCGCTCAGCAGGCAGGAAATGGTATTGCCTCTTTCACCGATGGGACTATTGCTGTTAAACTGGAATACCCTCTTTCCTCCCGAAATACTGACCGAGGAAGCATATTTTTTCCCGAATCTGTACACGATGGTAATATGCGTGTTGAAATGTTTGCTGGCAAAGCCATAACGAAAATAGGGAGCAAGCGAAAAACTCTTACGGCCGGTAACGGTCGTATCCAGCCGCTTAACCCATTCAAAACCTGCGGAAGGCACCCATCCTTCTGCCGGATTGAAATTGACAGACTCTATTAATGAAGGAAATTGAACAGAGGTCTTTTTTCTTTCTGATTGAAAACCCTGCCCGAGCAATAAAATATTAGTAAGGGTGATCTTATTCCTGACTTTCTGCAATGAATCCATATACGCCGGATCCTTTCTCGCCTGTTCGAGGCTGTCTTTTCTTTTATAGTCTTTTTCCTCATCCTCCAGCAGCGGTACAGGTCTTGCTTTCTCCCAGTATTCATTGGGCCGCTTATTGGCGCTGTCGGTATATTTTAAAATAGTTTGATCAAACATTTTCCTGCCAAAAACCGGTTCCGTATTGAATTTTGAATAAATATTCACAAAGCTTCCATAAGCATCAAAACCGAACATTTTAATCGCGGGATAAATAACCTGGCTGGCAAAAAACCAAACTTCTTTATTCAGTGGCCGGTACATCTGTTCAATCTTCAGCGTATCCACGAACTGCATCTGGGATGTTCGGGTAAGCGTAAGTTGCAGCGAATGGATCCTCCATTCATCCGCCACAATATCCATATACCCGCTGAACAGGGGTTCAAACTTTCTTTTGGGCATCACGTTGATATGAGAAATCTCCCGCCCATCTTCAAAATAGGTCCCTTCCAGTTTGTAACGGTAATAATTCAGCGCATTTTCAGAAATGGGGGAAATAAAACCTCGTGGATTGAGGTTGTTCCCGATAAATACATTGTTCTTATAAAATGAAAAGAACCGCGGGGCGCTGAGGCCAAACCCATCGCTCTGCCCGCTTACTTTGGAAGAGATCACTTCAATCTTTTCCTTATTGGGTTTATCCACCGAATACCGTGAAATGGTTTCCGACAGGTAGATCATCTTTTGCCTGCCCGTATCCCCATCTTCAAAATCCACTTTCTGGCCCAGGAATTTATCGGGGTATTTTCTTACCCGCAACTGTCCCTTGGCATACACCTCGCACTGAAAAGATGCAAATTGTTTTTCATAAAAATTTCTTTTCTTAATGGTATTCCGGATTATTGCATAAGCAGGATCCTCTGCATTCTTAACCACCACTTCGGCAAGGGTCATTTCCTGCAGCACGAGTACAAAATTTAATTCGATATCATCCGTGCCAACGGAAATTTTTTTTTCTTCTTTTTTGTATCCCACATGCTGGCAAACGATCGTGTATTCACCCGGTTCTGTCTTTAATGAATATTTACCTTCGCTGTTGGCATTGGTCCCCTGGTTATTTTCCCTGATAAAAACGGAAGCAAAGGAAAGTTTGTTCCCGGCATTATCAGCAATAACCCCTTTTATTTTTTGGGAAAAAATGGTCAGCGGCAACGCAGAAAAGATAAAAAAGAAGAGTAGTTGTCGCATAAAAAAGTAGAGAGGCAAGATCGTGTCATCAAAGCATTTTTTATGACGGGATGCGCCTGTTGTTTGAAAATTTTAATTTCATTTCCCGGAAGAACGAAGAAAACTGCCGCTCATGGCTGCAAAGCCGGCCACCAGCCCGCCAACAATGCCGGTAACAAGTACCAGGACTATTGCGCTTCCTCCCAGCGGAAGTACAGATGCGATCTTTTTTGACAACACCCCGTTATTTTTCATATCGATCCACCAGGCCAAAGCGGCCCATAAAAGAAATACGCCGAGTAATCCGGCAAGAAATGCCTTACCGGCCTTTTGATGAATGAGCACGGCCACCAGTAATGAAGTAACAGCAATCCCCCACCAGGGTAAAAATAATCCGCTGATAAAAGCCAGTAATGCGGTAAGTATGGTCGCAACTAAAAACTTCATACAAAAAATTTTGTAACGAGAATTATTAATCATTAATAAAAAACAAAAAATGAATAAGTCCGTTTCTTTGGAGGCGACTTCTTTATTATTAATTTTTCATTTCTTATTTTTTATTCTTTTCCACTACCCCTTTTTAAACTTCATCGTCCACTTAATATTCTTATCCTTCCTGTCACCTTCACCCATGAACCAGAGTTTATTATATTTTCCCACGACCCAGTAATCAATAAAATCATCATAATACTTGCTGCCGGGATTTCCGCTTTGCCCGCCGGGATAAACTCCGTATGCTTCGGTGGTTGTTGTTAGTTGCACGATCATTCTCCAGCTCGGGCCATGGCTATGTGTAACGGCATTCACAATATTTCCATTACCACCCACATTCAATCCCCTCCGGGCAAATGGAAGCAGGTTTTCTTTCAGCAAATGATAGACGGTCGGATTCTTGAATTGGGTCCATTCCAGTTTTCCTTCCGCTTCTATTTTGGCCAGGTTAACAGAAGCTTTTTTCAGGGCTGCTGTAACCACATCATACAAGGTTTCTTTTTGCGTCGTATTAATGTTATCAATAAACTTCATGGCGGAATCTTTTTTCAGCAATTCCATCAGCGTTTCTTCTTCCGGCCAGGTTGCCTGCGGGCTGACCTTTGACAATTCATCTTTCCAGATCTCCGTTTCCAGGCTGTCCCACCAGCATTGATAAACTGTTTGGCCTTTTGAATCCGGTGATGCCATCAGGTCCCAGTTTTTAAAAATATCCAGGTATTTTTTTTCTGTTGCGTTCAATTCGTTTTCTTTTACATATTGCAACAAAATACTTCTTGAATCTTCTCCCAGCGTATTGAAATAATTATTCTGCAGTTTCATCATATCATCCGGGGTAATGCCGTTCATCCCCGCCAGTTTGTTTACAATGGTAGTGGCTCTCGGTGTGATATAAGTTCCCGGAATAAAGTAGGGATAAGCTGAATCAGCAGGTCGCTGGTTGGCGCTTGCTAAAAATCCCCGTTCCGGGTTTTTGCTATGCGGGTTTTCTGCCTGCGGTATAAAGCCCTGCCACATATAACTACTGTCCTGCCCGGGCATCACATACAATCCCTGCCGGTTCCACCGCGCCGGAAATTTTCCCTGTTGCCAGAGGGCAATATCACCTGCTTTTGATGCAAATACAAAATTTTGCCCCGGGCATTGAAAGGTTTTTATGGCTTCCGCATAATCATCATAATTCTTTGCCCGGTTGAGTTTATAAAAAGTCATGCCTTCATTACTGGGGTCATGTGCCGACCACCGGATAGCGAGGTTTCTTTTTTGGGAAAGATCATTGGAAAAACTTTCATCATATAGTACGGGGCCGAAGATGGTATACGCCACCGTATCATAAACAGTTGCTCCGCCTCTGACTTTGATTTCTTCTTTCCGCAGCGATGTTTTTACCCATTGCCCGTTGAACCAATATTCACTTTTTGCCTGATCCTTAAATTTTATTTCATAATAATCTTTTACATCCCGTTGTGAATTGGTAACTCCCCAGGCAATGCTGTCATTGAAGCCTATAATGATAAAGGGACTCCCGGGTAATGAAACCCCGTAGCTGTTACTGGTTGGTGTATGTAATTGTATTTCGTACCAGATAGAAGGCAATGACAATTCAAGATGCGGATCATTGCACAGGATCGGTGCGCCGCTTTGTGTTTTAATGCCGGCAACCACCCAATTATTGCTTCCGTTGGTTCTGTCGGATTCAGAAACCTCCCTGTCAGCAACCATTTCTTTATTGGAAAAATAGATTGAATCGGCCGTGGGAGGCGGCAAAGGAACAATTCCCGGTTTATCAAACACGGTTCCCTTTGGAACGATGGGTTCCAGTGAATCGGGTACTTCCGGGTAGATCAGTTTTAATTCTTCCGCGGTGAAGATCGATTTTGCATTGGTATTGGGAAGATCTTTTTCCGTTTCCGCCGATAGCATCTTGGCCATCATCTTTAATAATAATGCGGTCCGGATATTGCTCCATTTCTCAGGTTTAAATCCAAGCAACTTATACTCCACGGGTAACCTGGCTTCTGTTAATGAATTGATATAAGCGTTGATACCATTTGTATAAGCATCGAAAATACTTTTGGAAAGAGGGTCCTTTTCCACTTCCTTCATTGCGTTCTCAGCCGCAAACCGCATCCCCAGCCTTCTTTGGGTTTTATCAAAATTGACCGCTTTACTCCCGAACAATTCACTGGCCCTTCCTTCAGCAGCTTTGGTTTGCAGATCCATCTGG
>CAZQGZ010000207.1:0-5146 GCA_964592935.1 uncultured Chitinophaga sp.
CTAAAATTATTGAGGAGATTGCTTCGGCTTCGCCTCGCAAACCATGGCAAAAGAAAAAGAAACTCCCGACCTGTTCAAATACGACGAGGATAGCATTAAGTCGCTCGACTGGAAAGAACATATCCGCCTGCGGCCCGGTATGTATATCGGCAAACTGGGCGATGGTTCATCTCCGGATGACGGCATTTATGTACTGGTGAAAGAAGTGATGGATAACTGCATTGATGAATTTGCCATGGGCCATGGAAAAACCATTGAACTGACCGTGGATGGCAGAGAAGTTACCGTAAGGGATTACGGCCGCGGTATTCCCCTTGGCAAATTGGTGGATGTGGTAAGTAAAGTAAATACCGGCGCCAAATTCGACAGCAAAGTTTTTCAGAAATCAGTTGGTTTGAACGGGGTGGGCACCAAGGCTGTGAATGCATTGAGCCATCATTTTAAAGTGACGGCGATACGGGAGGGAAAAGAGAAAACCGCCATTTTTGAAAGAGGGTTTTTGATAAAAGAAAATAAAGAAACAAAGACCAGTGAGCAAAATGGAACCCTTGTCACATTTATCCCTGATGAGACCGTCTTCAGGAATTTTAAATTCCATCCCGAATTCCTGGAAAACCTGATCTGGAATTATTGTTTCCTGAATGCGGGATTAAAAATCGTTTTTAACGGGAAGAATTTTGTCAGCAAAAATGGCTTGCTCGATTTACTTCAGAGAAAAACAAATGAGGATGAGATCCGTTACCCCATTATTCACCTTACCGGCAACGATATTGAAGTGGCCATTTCCCATACCAACGAATACGGGGAAGATATTTACAGTTTTGTAAACGGACAACATACGACACAGGGAGGCACGCATCAGCAGGCATTCCGCGAAGCCTATGTAAAAACGATCCGCGACTTCTTCAAGAAGGATTATGAAGCTTCGGATATCAGGACCGGTATTGTTGCAGCCATTTCAGTGAGGGTAGTGGAACCGGTATTTGAATCACAGACCAAAACCAAACTGGGTTCGGTGAATGTGGATTTTGAAGGACCGAGCATGCGGCAGTTCTTGGGAGATTTTATTGCGAAAGAATTAGATAATTTTTTACATAAAAATCCTTCCACGGCCGATGGACTGAAAAAAAGAATTGAACAAAGCGAAAAAGAAAGAAAAGAACTTTCCGGCATCCGCAAACTGGCGACTGAAAGGGCCAAGAAAGCCAACCTGCATAATAAAAAACTCAGGGATTGCCGTTATCACCTGAATGATGATATTCCCGCGAAGGGAAAAGAAGAGTTTGTTGCCAAGCAAAAAGAAACCACCATTTTTATTACGGAAGGCGACAGCGCCAGTGGTTCTATTACCAAGGCCCGGAATGTGGAAACACAGGCGGTATTCAGTCTCCGGGGTAAACCGCTGAATTGCTTTGGCCTTACGAAGAAAGTGGTTTATGAAAATGAAGAGTTCAACCTCTTGCAGCATGCGCTGAACATTGAAGAAGGACTGGAGGGGCTTCGTTTCAATAACGTGGTGATCGCCACGGATGCCGATGTGGATGGGATGCATATCCGGTTGTTGCTGATGACCTTTTTTCTCCAGTTCTTTCCCGACCTGGTTAAACATGAAAAAGTGTATGTCCTGGAAACGCCTTTGTTCCGCGTGAGGAACAAACAGGATACCATTTACTGTTTCAGTGAAAAGGAGAAACTGGAGGCCATGAAGAAATTAGGCGCCAAACCCGAAGTGACAAGGTTTAAGGGACTCGGGGAAATAAGCCCGGATGAATTCGGGCAATTTATTGGCAGTGGGATGAGAAAACAATTGATGAGAGTGGAAGAAGGAGAGCACATCCAGCAGTTACTGGAATACTATATGGGGAAAAATACTCCGGACCGGCAGGAGTTTATCATAGATAACCTGAAAATAGAACTGGATAAAGCGGAGGAAATCATAGCATGATACATATAGTTTTTAATCATAATGAAATTGCCCTGATGAAACAGGTGAGGGAGATGGATCCGGAATTATCCGGGGAAGTGATCCAGGTCAAAGATGATTTTGCCGTTGGTCCTTTGAAAGAAATTGATACGGAAAAGGGATGGCAGGAAAGAGTTGCGTGGTGGAAAGAACTTTTGCAGGGTTCACCCTATGGTGAAAACCTTGCCGGTTCATTTGATGACAGGGAAACTGTAAAATACCTGAAAGAAAAACTGGAAGAAAACCCGGAAGAACAAATATGGATCTGGATGGGACAAAACCAGCATGATGTAACAGGTTATTACTGGCTGATGCCTCAGTTCAAAGAATACCAGGGCCGGGTGATGATCCTGTACCTGAACAATCTGCCATTTATCAATGAGAAGGGACAATTGTTTTATCCTTCCTGGCTGCACGAGATACAACCCAAAGAATTTATTAAGGCAAAAAAACTGGCAAGACCCGTTACAGTAAGTGAATTTGAAATCGACCCCGATGAATGGAAGAAGATGGCAGAAGAAAGTGCGATTGTCAGAATATTGGAGGGCGGGAAAAAAATTATTGGCAAAGATGAAAGTTTTTATGACAATGAGATTTTGAAAAACCTGACTTCAGAATGGCAAAAAGCCACACGGGTCCTGAACAATACATTGCACCGGATGAAAATTAAGACGGGGGATGTATTTATCATGTGGCGGATCAAAAAACTGATCCTGGAAGGAAGGATTGATGTAACCGGCGATGTTGGTTTAGGTTGGAAAGATTTTGATGTGAAATTGCCGGGTACAAAGCAGGAGGAGATATCCGATACAGAAGAAGATGTCGGTAAATATTAATTAATAATCATTGGTTATCGGAAGCATAATCAACGTACGAAAATGGCGAAAAGTAAACAGGTATCCCAGGTTGAAAATAACGATAGTGGCCTTCACGGCCAGTACAAAACATGGTTTTTGGACTATGCTTCCTATGTTATTCTTGAAAGGGCGGTTCCTGCAATTGAAGACGGACTGAAACCTGTTCAGCGCCGCATCCTTCATGCGATGAAGGAAATGGATGACGGTCGTTTTAATAAAGTAGCCAATATCATAGGGCAGGCCATGCAGTATCATCCGCATGGTGATGCCAGCATTGGCGATGCATTGGTGAACATGGGGCAAAAAGACCTGCTCATTGATACGCAGGGTAACTGGGGAGATGTTAGAACCGGTGATGATGCCGCCGCGCCGAGATATATTGAGGCAAGACTGAGTAAATTCGCCCTTGAAGTCGCTTTTAATAGTAAAACAACAGAGTGGCAGCTGAGTTATGATGGCAGGAAGAATGAACCGGTGACCCTGCCCATGAAGTTTCCTTTGTTACTGGCACAGGGTGCCGATGGTATTGCGGTCGGACTATCAACAAAGATCCTGCCGCATAATTTCTGTGAATTGATCGAAGCAGCTGTAAAATATTTACGGGGAAAACGGTTTGAGTTATTCCCTGATTTTCTCACCGGTGGCATGATCGATATCAATGAATATGACCATGGAAGAAGGGGAGGAAAAATAAAAGTAAGGGCACATATCGAAGAAGTGGATAAGAAAACACTGGTGATCAGGAGTGTTCCTTTCGGAGTGACAACATCCCAGTTGATGGAGTCCATCGTTAAAGCCAACGACCAGGGGAAAATTAAGATCAAAAAGGTAACTGATAACACAGCCGCTGATGTGGAGATACAGGTTGACCTGGCGCCGGGCATTTCACCGGATATCACCATCGATGCCTTATATAAATTCACCGATTGCGAAGTGTCTGTATCTCCCAATGCCTGTGTTATTGTTGATCAAAAGCCGCGGTTTCTCGGAGTGCAGGATCTGTTAAAACTCTCTGTTGATAAAACCAGGGAACTGCTTGAACAGGAATTGAAGATCAAACTGAATGAACTGCAGGAGAAATGGCATTATACATCGCTGGAGAAAATTTTCTTTGAAGAAAAAATTTATAAGGAACTGGAGAAAAAGCATGAAACATGGGATAAGGTACTGTCAGGGATCGATACGGCCTTTATTCCTTTTAAAAAGCAGTTGAAGAGAGCGATCACAAAGGAAGATATTATCAAACTCACCGAAAAACCGGTTCGGCGGATCTATAAACTGGACATTGATGAGCTGAATGAACAGATAAAAGGATTGGAAGCCGATATCAAACAGGTGAAGTTTGACCTCAATAACCTGGTTGATTTTGCCGTTGCCTACTATGAGAACCTGTTGAAAAAATATGGCAGGGGCAGGGAACGGAAAACGGAGATCAAACAATTTGAGATCATTGAAGCAAAGAATGTGGCCATTGCCAACACCAAACTTTATGTGAACCGGGAAGAAGGTTTTATCGGGACGGGATTAAAGAAGGATGAATTATTGTTCGAATGTTCGGACCTGGATGATATCATTGCATTCAGTAAGACCGGTGTAATGAAGGTTGTAAAAGTATCCGACAAATCATTTATTGGAAAGGACATTCTTCATGTTGCTGTTTTTATTAAGAATGATGAGCGAACGACCTACAATATGATCTATATGGACGGGTCTACTGGTAAAAGTTATGCCAAACGATTCAATGTTACCGGTGTTACAAGAGACAAAGAATATTTTCTTGCCAAAGAGCATGAAAAAAGTAAAGTACATTACCTGAGTGTTAATCCAAATGGTGAAGCAGAAATTGTCAGGATCATTTTAACACCCGGCTGCAAAGCCCACAAGAAGGAATTTGAATACAATTTTGCAGATCTTGAGATAACCGGAAGGGGAAGCAAGGGCATTACGGTAACAAAATATCCCATCAGGGCTGACGGAGTGCGTTTGAAAGAAGCAGGCGTTTCTACGATCGCCGGTAAAAAATTATGGTATGATGACCAGTTTGGGCGATTGAATACGGATGAAAAGGGGGAATACCTTGGCATGTTTGACAATAATGATAAGATACTGGTCGTGTACAGCGATGGTAATTATGAGGTAACTGACCAGGAACTGACGCAGAAACTGGAATCTGAAAAAGTTATTTTTATTGAGAAATTTGATCCCGGAAAAATTATCACGGCCGTTTACGTGGACATGGATAAAAAACAATTCATGGTCAAGCGTTTTAAAATTGAAACCACAACACTGAAAAATAAATTCAATTTTATTAAAGAATGAGAAGGGA
>CAZQGZ010000208.1:0-5020 GCA_964592935.1 uncultured Chitinophaga sp.
ACGTTGGGCAAATGTTCACCATTCAGGCTTAAATTCAGACTGGCGGTCCTGTTGCTCACATCCACATACTGATGGGAAACCACATGATCCGTTTCCATGGTCACCAGCATCCTGCCGCTGAAAGGAGTTTTAAATAATGCTTTCACCGATTCACCGGTTACATAGGATTTTTTATCCACTTCAATTTCAATATTGCCTTCATTGTTCACTTCAAAGGAATTGTTATTTCCTCCCCAGCTTCCGTAACTGTAAAAGCTGCGGCTTACATAATTATTGGCGCCGGGATGATACACTTTCAGTTCATAATCGCCGGGGCTTCTCGGCACATAGGTATAAACGGTATTATTGCCGACACTGATCTGCGATTCGATCATCAGTTTATCTTCCTTCTGCGATTCATAACGGAAATAGCTCCCGCTCTTTGTCAGTACGGTCCTGTATTCATGTTTGATCACTTCCACTCTTGCGGTTGCGCTCTGGGCATTGCCGTCCTTATTCACAGCAACCAGGTTAAATTTCACCGGCTGGTTCAGCGGATAATAAAAGAACCAATCCTGTTTGATGCCGAAGAAAATATCCTGGGTAAATACATCAATCTTTGAAGCCCGGCTCACGGGTCTGCCCGTCTCATCAAAAACCGTTGTATAGAAACTCGTCTGCAGGGCACCCATATTCGCATAAGTTTCCGGCACACTGTATTCAATAACGGCATTGCCTTCCGCATCGGTTGTGCCTTCCTTTACTTCCTTATCAAAAAAAGTATTCTGGTTGGCCAGGCTGAAATCATAGTCTTCAAATTTATCTGACGAAAAATATTTTTGTTTCACCTGTATCTCCGTTTCATATTTCCGGTTGGCTGCGGGGGGCCCGAAGAAATTCATGGCATTGATGGAAAGATTGGCGATATCACCGGAGCGCAAAAATTCCTTATCCAGTTTGGTGCTCACCCGGATACGGTCCGGCACGAATTCTTCCACGGAGAAATTCTTTGAAGCCAGTAATACGTCGGTGGACGTATATACTTCCAGGGTATAACTTCCCGTGATCGCTGCAGAAGCAATATCGATACTGCCTTCCACCGAACCTTCTTCATTCAGGCTTTTCCGGAATGATTTCAACTCTTTTCCATTCGGCATCAGGAATTTCATCTTCAACGGCACATCACCGGGATTCTTCCATTGTGCATCCCGGAGGATGACAGAAAAATTAATTTTCTCACCGGGGCGGTAGACATCTCTTTCGGCATAAACAAATGCATCAAAGCCGGAAGGATTGGATCTTTTTCCGCCCACATCAAACCTGGATGTATTAACCCTTGTATTGTTAAAAGGAAGATAGTTGAAGTCATCCGCGGTTTTTGCAATGATCATGGCGGGTTTGAATCCGCTGAAATCTTTTTTGCTGTAGGCAATGGTGGCCACACCATCATTGTCGGTAGCGCCGGTGCCGATCAGTTGATTGTTGGTGGAATAAACCGATACATTCACTCCCTTCACTGCATCCGCCGATTTGATGGAATTGGTGAACACAAATATTTTATCCTTTCCTTCTTTGGCGATCAGACCGAGATCCGATAAAGAAATATAGCGGCTGTCCTTCACCCAGTAATCGCTGGCAGAACGGATGACGATATGATACACGCCTTTGAAATCAGGCAAACGATCTTCAAATTGTGAAAAGTTCAGCAACCTGCCCGCACCACTCCTGGGTAAGGAACGGGTATCAATTTCTTTTTCATAGATCACATCCCCGAGCATGGCATCGCCGCCGCCATAGTCTTCATAGTAATCCCCTTCGTAGCCTTCATCATAACTGGCATAATCGGGGCCGCTGCGCGATTCCTTCGGGGAATAACCATAGCGTTGCGCCAGCAATAAATTATTTTCATAGATCTTGGAGATAACCAGTTTCACTTTGGGAACATTGGTGATCTGCACTTCAATATTCTTACCGCCGTTCTTTGACAGGTAAACGGCCTTGCTGTTGGTGAAATTGATATTGGCTTCCAGTTCCCCGAAAGCAACGCCGCCGTTATAATCTTCTTTCAATACACCGCCGATCTTGCCGCGAAGGCCTTTGGTGATTATTAATGCATAGCTTTTTTCCACATCAAATTTATCGCTGCGCAACGTGAAGCCATAATCATTGGCTTCGATCGTATAGGTTACATCCGGATCAAATTTTAAAAATGGTTTCAGGCTTTCTCCCGAAAGTTGCTGGCTGGTTGTCACTTTTACAATTCCTTCGGCGCCATCATGCTCCGATTCCAGGTTTTGAATGGTGAGCACATAAGGTGAAGGAATTGAAAACGGGTTAGAGATCGCTTCGGGTGTGGATGTATTTCCCCGCTCGGGTTTCAATCCTTTCCCGATAATAATTTTTGCATCCATATCCCGGTCCTCTGATTTCAATCCGTTCAGGCGAAGGGATATTTTATTATCCGGAGAAATGGTGATCATATTGAAGTCCGCTTTTTTTCCATCCACTTCGATCTTCAATTTGCTTTTCAGATCTTCCGGGTTCACCCGGTAATTGAAAAACAGGTCAACCTGTGGTATGGCCGACGTACTGCTTTCCCCGATCCAGATGACCTGTGAATTATCGAGAGTGAGGTCTGGTGTATGAAAACTGATCTTATCGGCATTCTTCACCGAATTGTATTTGCTGAATTTCAACACGGCATTTTTGATCCTTGCCTTGTAGGTGGTGGCGGGATTCAATGGCTGCGAAGGAGAGAAGACCAGTTCATCGGGACTTTCCCAGCGGAACTTACCGGGTATTTTTGGTTCGAATGAAATATATTCTGTCGAATCCCATGCATTCAGCATGGAATCGGTTGCCAGCGGATGGCTGAAACGGAATTGAAGGTTGCCGAGTTGCGGCACTTCTCCATTGGCATTGGTAAAAGAAAGAGAGATGGCATTCTTTTTACAGGCTGATAAAAAAATAGTTCCGGCTAAGAGCGGAACAAGGAAGGTTTTGATACGCATATAAAGTGTGGTTAAATTAGTTTATGGACGAGAAGTTAAACAGGTTTAATGTATAAAAAAAAAATAGCTGTATTTTTCTTTTTCACAGTTGAAAAAAGTGAAATTAGCAGGCTAAGAAAGCTAGGGAGGAATGTCCCGGGTGGGGCGGGACGAATCGGCGGGATCCATTTTATTTAAAGTAATTTCAACCGAAAGATAATATGACATAAAGATTAGTTGCAAATCCGGTTAGATAATTATTTGTTAAGTGCTTTTCCCGTACCCATAAACAAACGGAACTTTAGCGTCAGTAGGGATGCCGGGGAACCGGGGATTACATTCATGAAAAAACTAAAATTTAAAGTCACCCGAAAAGGGATCATCCGCTTCTTCAGACGATTAGGAATAAGCTTCCTGGGGCTGATCCTGCTTTTTTTTATCCTGAACCGGCTTTTCCCCCTGCCGGATAAAATCGAATACTCTACCATTATCACCGATGATAAAGGGGAAGTTGTCAACGCTTTCCTTACAAAGGACCAGAAGTGGAGGATGAAAACGGAACTGGATGAGATCTCACCATTGCTCCAGAAAACCATTATTGCCAAAGAGGACCGGCATTTCTATTCCCACCCCGGTGTAAATCCTTTTGCCGTAGTAAGGGCATTATTCAGCAACCTCTTTCATATGCGACGCATGTCGGGCGCCAGCACTATTACGATGCAGGTGGCCAAAATGCTGGAACCCGGAAAACGGAATATCTGGAGCAAGTTCAGGGAAATGTTCAGGGCCCTTCAACTGGAACTCAAGTACAGTAAAAAAGAAATCCTGCAGATGTACCTGAACCTGGTGCCTTATGGAAGTAATATTGAGGGGGTGAAAGCTGCTTCGCTTTTATATTTTAAAAAGAACCCGGACCATCTCTCGCTGGCTGAAATAACGGCGTTAAGTATCATCCCCAACAAACCCGGTGTGATGGTCCCGGGGAGGAACAATGATTTTATTGTAAAAGAAAGAAACCGCTGGCTGGAAAAGTTTGCTGAAAGAAAAGTATTCAGCAAAAAAGAAATTGAAGATGCTTTGGCGGAACCGTTGACGGCAACAAGAGGATCGGTACCCCACTATATCCCGCATCTTTCTTACAAATTAAAAAAAACGGGAGGAGATATTATTAAAACGAATATTAACCTCAACACCCAGTTAAAAACTGAAAAGCTGGTTGAAGATTATGTTCGGATACAGCGGTTAAAGAATATTAAGAATGCTGCGGTAGTGATCATTGATAACAAAACACATAAAGTCATTACCTATGTCGGCTCTTCCAATTTTAAAGACACCACCGATGGTGGACAGGTCAATGGGGCCAATGCGGTGAGGCAGCCGGGCAGTACGCTGAAGCCATTGATGTATGCCCTGTGTTTTGATGAAGGATTGCTGACACCAAAAACAGTCATTACGGATGTGGCTGTCAATTATGCCGGCTATGCCCCGGAAAACTATGATGAAAAATTCAACGGCTATGTAAGCATTGAATATGCGCTCGAGCATTCTTTAAATATCCCTGCGGTAAAAGGTCTGCGCCTGCTCGGGCAGGAAAAGATGATCCAAAAATTAACTGCCTGTAATTTCAAACAGGTACAGAAGGACCGGAGAAAACTGGGCCTGTCATTGATATTGGGGGGTTGTGGTACAACGTTAGAGGAACTGACCGGGTTATTTTCCGTATTTGCCAATGATGGAAAGTATATTTCACCGGCATATATGCAATCCGATACATCACGGTCAGACCTTCCTACCGGACAGGCGGGCCGGGACGGTCAGACCGTGATTAGCCCCGCGGCCAATTACATGATCAATGAAATTCTTTCTAAAGTTAACCGGCCAGATTTTCCCCTGAACTGGACCGCAACGGAACGGATGCCGAAGATCGCCTGGAAAACCGGCACCAGTTATGGAAGAAAGGATGCCTGGAGCATTGGTTATAATAAAAATTACACGGTGGGTGTGTGGACCGGAAATTTTTCCGGTTTAGGGGTGGCCGACCTGAGCGGCGC
>CAZQGZ010000209.1:0-4978 GCA_964592935.1 uncultured Chitinophaga sp.
CTAAGTGTCATTCCATACGCAGCGGGGAAGCTTTGGGGTAATTCCTTATAAAGCGGGGAACCTAAGTGTCATTCCATACGCAGCGGGGAAGCTTTGGGGTAATTCCTTATAAAGCGGGGAACCTAAGTGTCATTCCATACGCAGCGGGGAAACTTTGGGGTAATTCCTTATAAAGCGAGGAACCTATGAATAATTTGAAAACATCATAGAACAATTCAATACAGGGAAGAAGTTAAATCTCTTTTTTGCTTCCCCTTTTGTATCCATTTATTCACATGATACAAAATATACGCCGTGCCCAGCCCGGCAAACATCCCGGTCAATTCATTGGCCGGGTGATGGCCCTTGTCTTTCTCCAGCATCCATTTATTTAATTTATACATTAAATAACCGGTGCCTGCGCCGACAAACGCACCGCCCAATACATCGGATGGATAATGCACGCCGAGATACATTCTCGCATAGGTCACCAAAACGGCCCAACTGTAAGCAGGTACAATGACAAACCATTTCGGTACCGCTACACTCATGGCGGTGGCCATGGCAAACGCTTCAGAAGTATGACCCGAAGGGAAGGATGCATTACGTGCATTCACCACCGCCACAAAAGTCGTATCTCTTTTTGCCGGCCTTGGCCTGTTGATCGCAAATTTTAAGGAAAAGGTGATGACCTGGGAACCTGCAATCGTTTCAAATCCGTACCCTGATTTTTTTTGAAGCAGTTTATCCGGTTTTGCCAGGCCAACTCCCAATAAGGAAGCAGGTGCAGCGAGGCATACCGGGTTATTCCATTTGGAAATGAATTTAAAAAACGAATTTTGTTTCGGCGTACGGTACTTTTCAATGGTACGCAGCATGTGATTATCGATGTCTTTGTATTGGGAAAATGCAGGGGTGGTAAAAACGGCCAGCAGGATTAACGCCACTGCTGGCTTTGTAAAAAATATCCGGGAATAGTTTTTCAAAATTCGAACAGGATTGCAAATAAAATAATATTGCAGTGGACCGGTTGGCCCCCCCTTATTAATTCTGTTCTTCCGGATCCTCGTTCGTCGCAGCATAAAATATGTGTTTATGCCGGTGATAATCATGCAAACAAAATAATAAAAAAATTAACTACCGGCATGTTCATGTTTCTTATGATGCATCCATTTATTCAGTTTGTAAGACAACCAGGCGCTCCCGCCACCGATCAGTGCCCCTGCGAATACATCAACAGGATAATGCACACCCAGGTAAAGTCTTGAATAACCTACCAGGCCGGCCCAGGTATAAGCCGGAAGGGCCACATACCATTTATGACTGATCAGCGTTAGCGAAGTGGCTGTTGCAAATGCTTCCGCCGTATGCCCGGAAGGGAAGGAACTGTTCTTTGCATTTTTTAATGCAATGATGGTCGGATCGGCCTCATGTGGTCTTTGTTTATTGGAGATCGCTTTGGTTCCAAAAGTAATCGCCTGTGAATACGCAAGACCTTCGAGTGCAAAGAGGGCATCTTTTTTCAGGGTCTTGTTTTTGGACATCATTCCTGCAACCCAGTAACTCAAAGGAGTGGCTAAACTTACCGGGGTGGTTGTGGTGGAAATGAACTTGTAAAAAGAATTCTTACTCTCTGTTCTATTATCCTGGAGTTTGTGCAAATATGTAAGCCCTGCATATTTTTGCTGGCTGAAAGCGGTAGTCCCGTTGAGTGTGATAGCAAGTGCTAACACAGGGTACAGTAATAGTTTCATAATGACCGGTATTTTTTAATGAATAATCCGGCTAATATAGAGTTTAATTTCAGTAATTCTTCAAAAGAAATTATAAAACGGCAAGACTTTCTTCCAAAACCCTGATCTTTTCTTCCGCATCCGCTTTTTTCTTTCTTTCCGTTTCAATGACCTCCGGCCTTGCATTCTGCACAAACCGTTCATTGCTGAGTTTCTTTTCCACCGCTTCCAGGAATCCCTTCAGGTAGTCGAGGTCTCTCTGCAACTGTGCTTTTTGTGAACCGGTATCCGTTACGGTTGTGGTCTCTATAAAAAATTTATCTTTTTGCACCACGATGGCGATGCCGCCGGCAACTATTCCGGTTGTATATGAAACGGATGAAGCATTGACCTGTTTGGCCAGTATGGTTTCGAAGGCTTGATAGGTAGCCGTATGATCTGTATGAATATGCAAACGGACAGGATCCTTTGGTTTTACCTGGTTCTTATTCCGGGCATCCCGGATCGCGGTGATCACTTCTTTCAAAAGAGCGCCTTTTTGTAAGATGGTATCATCAGGGTTAACCTTTGCGGGGAACTGTTTTACCGTGAGATCATCGTCCTGTTCTTTCAGCAGGTGATAGATCTCTTCGGTAATAAATGGCATGAAGGGATGGAGCAATTGCACCAGTTGTTCAAAGAAACCAACTGTTTTTTCATAAATATTTTTATCGACAGGTTGATCAACAGGGGGCTTGACCCATTCGATATACCAGCTGCAAAAATCATCCCATATCAATGAGTAAATTGTCTTCAATGCCTCACTCAATGTAAAGTCTTTGAACTTTTCATCCAGTTCAATTCTTACTTCATTCAACCTGTTCTCAAACCAATCCACAGCAAAATCACTTGATGTGACTTGACTCCCGACTCCTGACTCCCGACTCTGTACTCCCGACTCTCCACTCCCCACTCTCGACTCCCAACTCCTGACTAACTTCAAAGCATTCCACATTTTATTGATAAAAAACTTGCCTTGTTCATTGCCTGAAGGATCCCACATGAGATCATTGCCGGCAGGAGAGGCGATCATAATGCCAAAACGCACCGCATCGGCCCCGTCTTTTTCGATCATGCCGAGAAGGTCGGGTGAGTTGCCCAGTTGTTTACTCATCTTTCTTCCCTGTTTGTCGCGGACAATGCCGGTGAAATAAACTTCACCGAATGGTTTTTCACCCTTGTATTCATAACCGGCCATGATCATCCTTGCCACCCAGAAGAAAATAATCTCCGGCGCCGTAACGAGGGTATTGGTCGGATAATAATAATTGATATCCTTATTCCCCGGGTTGCTGTATCCTTTGAAAACTTCTATGGGCCATAGCCAGGAAGAGAACCAGGTGTCCAAACAATCTTCGTCCTGTTTTAATTGAACATTGTTTGTTGAATATTGTTTGTTGAATATTTTCTTTGCTTCTTCCTCTGTGGAAGCAACTACAAACCTGCCTTCCGTATCATACCACGCCGGTATCCTGTGCCCCCACCAAAGTTGCCGGCTGATGCACCAGTCCCGGATATTTTCCATCCAGTTCCGATACAGGTTCCGGAATTTGGCCGGGTAAAATTTTATCTCGTCTTCCATCACTGCTTTCAGGGCGGGGCCGGAAATTTTTTTCATATCCACCCACCATTGCAGGGAAAGTCTTGGTTCCACTACCACATCGGTTCTTTCGCTGTATCCCACTTCACTGGTATAATCTTCGGTCTTTAATATGTGGCCTTTTTCTTCCAGTTCTTTGATGATTTTTTTTCTTGCTTCAAAACGGTCTTCACCAATAAAGATCTGCGCCGCTTCGTTCAGCGTGCCGTCTTCATTGAAAATATCAACCACATCGAGGTTGTGTTTTTGCCCGAGCTGGTTGTCATTGATATCATGCGCCGGTGTGATCTTCAAAGCCCCGGTTCCGAAATCCATCGTGACATACTCATCCGTGATGATGGGAATGCGGCGGTTGATCAATGGAACAAATGCAAATTTTCCATGCAGGTGTTTGTACCGTTCATCACCGGGATGCACACAAATGGCGGTATCGCCCATGATGGTTTCGGGGCGCACGGTGGCGATGGTAATGTAGTGGGAAGTGGTAAGTGGCGAGTGGGGGGGATTGCTTTCAGATTGACCATTCACCATTGACGATTCACTATCCAGAAAATACTTCAAATAATAAAGCTTCTGCTTCGTCTCCTTCCGGATCACTTCTTCATCACTCAATGCCGTCTTTGCCTTTACATCCCAGTTGATCATCCGTTTGCCGCGGTAGATATATCCTTTATGGTACAGGTCGATAAATACGTTGATAACGGATGCATAATAATCCGGGTCCATAGTGAAGGAAGTTCTTTCCCAATCAGGACTGCATCCTAATTTTTTCAATTGCTGGAGAATGATGCCTCCGTACTTTTCTTTCCATTCCCAGGCATATTGCAAAAATTCTTCCCGGCTCAGGGAAGATTTGGCAATTCCTTTTTCCCGCAGCATCTGCACCACTTTTGCTTCCGTAGCGATCGATGCATGATCCGTTCCCGGGACCCAGCAGGCATTTTTGCCCATCATCCTCGCCCGCCTTACCAAAATATCCTGTATTGTATTGTTGAGACAATGTCCCATATGCAATACGCCGGTTACATTGGGCGGGGGGATGACAATCGTATAAGGCTCCCTGTTATCCGGTACGCTGTGAAAATAATTTTTATCCAGCCAGTGCCGGTACCATTTGGCTTCGGCCGCGTTGTGATCAAAATTCTTGCTGAGTTCCATGGAGCGCAAATTTACCGGGTTTTGGGTAGATGGCGAAAAGGAGAGGTTTAATGGGCGTCAAATTCAAAAAATATTTTTACCACAAAGGGCACAAAGTTTTTTCACAAAGACCACAAAAAGAACTTTGTGAACTTTGTGTTGTATATTCTTTGTGGCCTTTGTGGTAAATTGTCAACTACCTGAAATCGATGAATTGCATTAAGAAATAGGATTTACTTATTTTCGCAAAAATTTTTTCATGAAAAGAGAATTAGCCTCCTGGTACAGTCCCTCACTGAATAAAGAAATGCCCATCGCCAGTTACGGAGAAAATGGTTTTGCCTTATTGCTGGTGCCCACGGCTGCGGCCGATTACCTGGAATATGAGCGGTTCCAGTTACTGGATCATCTGAAACCCTTTGTGAATGCGGGACATGTGAAAGTATTTTCTATCGACAGCATCAACAACGATAGCTGGCTGAATGATAAA
>CAZQGZ010000210.1:0-4904 GCA_964592935.1 uncultured Chitinophaga sp.
TCCAAATTAAATATAGGCAAATATTAACAAATTGAGCCTGAAAAGTAATGACTTATAATGACATCTTTTTGTTTTGTTTCGCTGCCCCTTCTTTTACTTTACCCCCCGGGTTCCCGGGTAGCTCATTTTCCAGGGGAAAGATACGTTATGTTTCACTTCAAAAGAAAGGAAAATTAAGGATTTTATCCGGTGAAACACATGATGGGAGCGGGTTCCCGGGGTCTGTCTGCCGGGCCGATTTTATTTTTTTTCTGCCCGGCATCTTCACCAGGCCGGGTCTTTTGGTTCTTGATTCTTGTTATTTGGATTTTTTTTCTATGGCTTCGGCTTCTTTTTCTTAAATAACAATTCCCAGAACGTATTGGCTTCTTTCCGGTAAGAGATTCCAAGCCCGGCCCGGTTCATGGTGCCAACGCCCGTATTGCTGGTGGTCAGGTAATCGATATTCTGCCGGTAAAACAACGTGGCTCTGAACGTTCCGCTTTCATTCAGCAATATTTCAATGGTGGCATTCGGAAGCAATTGTACATTTTGCTGGATGGTTCCGCTTTGTAACAAACCCTCCACGCTTCCCCCCAGGGAAATGATCACTTTGTTTTTGAACAATGAACTTCCAATAGACGCATTCACATTACTTCCAAGGCTGATCTTATTCCCGGTGGGATCGATCACATTCCGGTTATAGACCGAACTGTTGAAGTTGAAATTCAGTTTTTCTGTTTTGAAAATACCTGACACGATCTTTTTCACCTGTTCATTGATCACGTTAAAGAAAATGCCCGACAAACTTGTTGTGGCTATTTCCTGGAAGGTATTGGTGCCGCCTGAATTTTCAACCGGGGCGAAAATGCCGAATACAACGAGATAGGTGGCCTGCTTGTTCATCTCGGTGATATTCTTTTGCAGTTGCTGCAGGCTGAATGCCAGCGCTGGATCATTGTTGACCACGCTGGAAGGAGGGAATTCAAGGCTGAAATTGATCTGGGGGCTGAACAGTTTATCGGTGAGTTTGGCCACCACGTACACATCACTCCGCGCATTGGAGATCTTCTGGTCTATATTCGTCCAGTGTCTGGTGAGGGGGGTGTAACTCACATTGTTGGCAGTATAGGTGGCCGATATATTGATTCTTGCATCGTAAGGATCCCCGTTCCATTCAATGAAATTATCTCCTCCTTTTTTCAATTCAAAAGGTTTTTTAAAAAAAGACTGGAAAGTGAAAAGATAATTTCCTTCGTCTATATCAAAACGTCCGCGAAGGGATAATGGTTCGGATGTCCCCGAACGGATCTTTAAAGACCCGGTTCCTTTCCCCTTAATCTCATCCCCGGTGAGTTCATCCAATACCACTTTTACACTCAGCATCGGGTTGGCTGTCACATCCACATCATAAATAATATTGGTGACGTTGTTGTTGATACCCGCCTCTGACATCTCGCGCCCGAATTTTCTTTCTACCAGGAAATCGGCCAGTCCTGTTTCGCGGCTCGTGGAGGAAGGAATGGTAATCTGGCCGCTGTCCCTGGCCGAGGCAAAAGCATCGATCTTCATGAACATATCCGATTGCGGCCCCGCGAGTGACAAGGAGCCGGTTCCTTTTACATTCCCGTAAAAATCTTTATTGTCTTTAAACGATGTATTCAATAATTGCACCGGCAGGTTATTGTTATCACCGCGGGTATTGGGTTTACGGGTGGAGACATAAACATCATAGAACATGTTTTTGAATGATTCATGTTCAATACTGCCCCTGATATATAACGGGTGATGAGTGATTGTGTCTGACAAGACTAATCCATCGAGTTTGATCTCCTGGGGCGTCAGTTCAATGACCGTATCTTTTATTTTATAAAAGACCTGCGTGAAATTCACTCGCAGGCCCGCATCTTTCAGGCTTCCTTTGCCGCTCACACTGATATTTTTAAAATCGCCTTCGAGGTTTACATCACCCGTAAGGTATCCCTGTATGTCCGAAAAAAGAGAACCGAGAAACCGTTCGAGGACCTTGATCTGGAAATTTTTTGCTTTCAGTGCGATCAGGTTATTCTTTGCTTTCAGCGGATCGCCAATATATATATGTCCTTCAAATCCCAGGTAATTTTCTTTGTTTAACGTGTTTCCATTGATCAAAAGTTCACGGGTGCTGTTATCATAATGAAGCGTGGTCCTGACTTCTCCCAGTGAATCATTGTCGAGCCGGAGAAATTGTGTTTGGATGTCATCAGAATTTATTTGCATATTCCCGGTTGGGTTTTCGACCAGGATATTGCCGGATAACAATCCTTCCAACCGGTTTTTAGGTAAGAAATAGGGAGAGAAATCGCCTACATTTATTTTGGATAATTCTATTGTAAGGTCATTCCAGTTTCCTTTGGAAGAAGGCTGGGTTTTCAGCATGATCTTTTGTGCGCCTTCCTGCAATACCAGTTGACCACGGGCAGGGATACTGCTCCTGAATTCCAGTTCACCATTGGAATCTATGGTCCAGACTTTGCCATTAATGGTAAAATTGGAGGGATCAAATTGAATTTTCAGGCCATCATCGAAAGTGAGAACGAGCGCATCTATATTGGCTTTTTCAACCGCTTTATTGAGCCCGGTCCGGATGGAGATCCTGGATGAATCATTGCGGCCATTGATCGTAAACATGGCTTTTGCAATATTGATACTGTCGTTGATCCGGATATTGCCTGCCTCGCCGGTGATGACCAGGCTATCCTTGTTCCCGGATGCTTTTATATGCACATCATCAAATCGATATTGATGAAACCTGAACTGCGGAATATGTAGGGTATCAATTGTGAAGTTCGTCTCCTGATTACCCAGGTTCAGTTTCCCTTTGATCCGGCTGTTGTTGAACCCTGAAAAACCGGAATCGATCAATTGCAGGTATTCGTCAGCGTAATATGCGGTGATATCAAACCTGATCTGCTGGTCGCCGGGAAGTTTCGCCGGGGCTTTGATAAAGGCGGGGTAATATTTATTCAGTAAGAAGGTAAAAGCAGCGGGTAATTCCCGGAGGTTGAAATTTCCGCTGACCGTTGCATTGAATTCATTGGACATTACGGAAATCTTCTTCTCATTTCCTTCGATTGTTGATGACAGCACCAGCGAATCGAATGGAAGCCTGCGGCCGTCTTTGGTTATTTCGGCATCGGTAATTTTAGCATGACCCAGGAAATTGTCGATCGTATTTCCGTTAAAATTCACATCCGCCCTGCCCCTGAATGTAAAATCATCTTTGGTGAGTTTCAGGTTTTTCAGGTTACTCTTCCTGATATCCGCAACAAGATTAAAGGACGGGGTTTTTTTATTCAGATCTATAATGCCATTGAGGTCAAGGTCGGCATTATTGTCCCGGATGGAAGCCTTCCCTTCAAATAAATTTTTATCCAGTTTCCCGTTGACGGCAATATGTTCATACCGGTAATTTTTGTAATCTGCAAAACGGATCGTTGCATTTACCAGTGTATTCCTGGTTGAGGCCCTGAAGCCCCTTCCTTTGACGGCTGCTGAAAAAGAAACATTGCCGGTATTTTTATCACCCAGGAAATCTCCCAGCCGGAAATTATCCGTAGCGATATTGCCGGAATAAAAAGGTTCCTGACCCTTCGGCAGTTTCATATTTAAATCCGTATTCACAGTACCCAGGTTTGTTTGAATGGTGCCGGTGGTTACAAAGTCGCGGAGGAAGCCGGTAAAGTTTCCTTTGAATTTGACATATTGAATTTTTTTCAGGTCAGGACTGGTCACCCGTCTCAGAGCAGGAAGGATGGTCACAGCATCACTATAGGTGGTGCTGAAATCATTGGCCCTGAAATCAATAAAGGTTGCAAAGATATCGGGCAATCCCGTCAGGCTGATATCTCCGTTGAGTAGGGTATTGTTGCCTGCTTTCAGAATGATTTCCCGGCCGGCTATGGCATCCACGGTTCCTGTAATTTTTCCTTTTAAGGTGATTTTCTTTTTCCATCTTTTCAGTGCGGGGGCGAAGAAGGCAATGTCATCGCTGTCGATTTCCGAATTGTCAAAGTCGCCCTGCATGTTCACGGCATGTATGTAGTTGCTCATCGCTCCGAAATCATCATAACTCATCCGGAAATAATTGCGGATCAAGCTCCGGTTGGTTTGAATGCTGAGATGGCTGAAGGCCATTTCACGCGGGGTAAATTTTACATCGGCCAGCATCTGCTTTATTTCCAGCCCGCTTCGTTCTTTTGTTTTCAGTTCGAATTGCGAAGTGAGGGTGTCTTTATGCCAGTTGATATCCCTGAACTCCCCGTTGATTTCGCCAAACTCAATATGCTTCCCGTCAAAATAGGCAAGTAACGGTTGATCCGTTTGTTTGTCATTTTTAAAGATCCCGTTATTTATTTTCAATTGACCAAGATGCATCACCCACCCGTCCTTATTCCATTTTAAAAGCGAATCAGCAGGCAGGAGAGAATCCTTTTGTTTTTTACCGGATGATGGTTTTAACCGCTGAAAGTTGGAGATCTGAACAAAAGGCTGGTCAACGGTTATGGAATTGATGTCAATAATTTTTTTTGAAAAATCAATTTCATTGGCATCAAGAAACAGCGAGGCGATATGCAGGTTCATGTCCTGCCCCTGCCAGGCATCCTTTTTCAGAAAAGTCACATTCTTCAGTTCGGCTTTTTTGAAATGAAACTGTATGCCTCCTTTTTTTTTGGTGCCGGAAGAAGAAGAAGGGGAAGAGAAATAATCAAAAAGGAATTGCTGGCTCCATACCGAATCGGTGCGCTGAAATTTCACCAATGCATTTTCAAGCCCGATATATTTCAGGTCGGCATTTTTTTTAAAAAAGAACCAGTCGGTGATCCTGACCTTGAGATCGCCTGCGTATAATAAGGTATCGCCTTTCCGGTCTTCGATCATCAATC
>CAZQGZ010000211.1:0-4882 GCA_964592935.1 uncultured Chitinophaga sp.
TGATTTTACCGGTGAAGTGATCGCTGCTTTGAGAGTGGCGGATACAGGCGTGATGTTGCTCAATGCCGTGATGGGAGTGGAAGTGGGTACGGATATCATCTGGGACTATACGGAGAAATTCAAAACCCCGATGATCCTTGCCGTAAACAAACTGGATGATGATAATGCCGACTTTGACAAAACGGTCAAAGAAGCGAAATCACATTTCGGGAATAACGTAGTCGTGGTGCAATACCCTCACCAGACCGGTGCAGGCTTTCATGAGATCATTGATGTGTTGCGGATGATCATGTATAAATTCAAAGAGGGCGGCGGTAAGCCTGAAAAGCTTCCGATACCGGAGGATGAAAAAGAAAAGGCGGAAAACCTGCATAAAGAACTGATCGAAGCCATTGCCAGCAATGACGAAAGCCTGATGGAAATTTATTTCGACAAAGGCGAACTGATGGAGGACGAAATGAAAATGGGAATGAAAAAAGCCATGATCAACCATGATCTCTTCCCGGTGTTTTGTTTATCCGCAGAAAGAAATATGGGCAGCGGCAGGCTGATGGGTTTTATCGATAATGTTTGCCCGAGCGCCAATGAAATGCCGCCGCAGGTCACCAAAAGCGGCGACAAACTTTCCTGTGATGCCAACGGGCCGGCCTGTATTTTTATTTATAAAACTATTTCTGAACCGCATGTCGGTGAAATGTCATTCTTTAAAGTCTATTCGGGGACGATCAAGATCGGGATGGAACTGGAGAATGAAAGCACCGGTGTCACTGAAAAAATTAACCAGTTGTTCCTGGTGGAAGGCAATAAACGTACAACCACGCATGAACTGGTTGCCGGTGATATCGGCGCTACATTGAAACTGAAAAATACACATGTCAATAATACATTGCATGTGAAGGGTAAGAATTATGAGCTGCCTCCCATCGAATTTCCCTCTCATAACATGACGGTGGCCATTGAACTGGTGAAAAAAGGAGAGGAAGAGAAGTTATCACAGGCCCTGCATCAACTGCGTGAGGAAGACCCGACATTGCGGGTTGAAGTATCTCCCGAGCTGAGGCAAACTTTGATCCATTGCCAGGGTGATATGCACCTTGCTGTTGCCAAATGGAAGATCGAGCACCAGCATAAACTGGAAGTAAAATTTGTCAAACCTAAAATTGCATACCGCGAAACCATCCGCAAAATGGCCGATGCCAATTACCGGCATAAAAAACAAAGCGGTGGTTCCGGCCAGTTCGGTGAAGTATACCTGCGTATAGAACCCTGGTATGAAGGCATGCCTGAACCCAGCGATCTGACGGTAAGAGGACGCGATGTGCATGAATTGGAGTGGGGCGGCAAATTGGTTTTTTATAATTGCATTGTCGGCGGTGCGATCGAAGCCAGGTTCCTTCCTTCGGTATTAAAAGGAGTGATGGAGAAAATGCACAATGGTCCGCTTACCGGTTCTTATGCAAGGGATATTCGGGTATGCGTTTACGATGGTAAGATGCACCCGGTTGACAGCAATGATATATCCTTTAAGATCGCAGGCTTGCAGGCATTCCGGCAGGCATTCCAGCAGGCTGACCCGCAGATCCTGGAACCCATCTATCATGTGGAGGTCTTATGCCCGGATGATCTTACCGGGGCGGTGATGGGAGACCTGCAGAGCCGCCGTGCCATTGTGGAAGGAATAGACAGTGAAGGGCATTTTCAAAAAATAATTGCGAAAGTACCGTTGGCAGAGATGGATGGATATTCCTCTTCCTTACGTTCCATCACGCAGGGCCGGGCCAAATTCAAAATGAGTTTCCAGGCCTATGAAGCGGTGCCGTTTGAATTGCAAAGGAAACTGATCGATGATTACAGCAAGACAGCAAAGGAAGAATTTGCATGATAACCGATACCAACTGCCTATTAAAAAAAGCTGCCTCCGGGTGGCTTTTTTATTTGACTCTTGAATCCTGTTTGTGGAGTGTTGAATATCGGGTCTTTTTCCCCGATCTTAAAAGGACTTAATAAGTCAACAAACAATTCACCATACTTAAATCAGTTCAGTTACCCTTAGTATAAGTAAGTATTTTGATCCCTGTCCATTTGGAAGAAAAAGGAATGAACGAACAGATATATGAAAGATAGACCTCGTCTTTATATATACTTACTCCCCAGGTTCCCATTCCATTGTCCGGGCCGCCATATTCTTTGCAAAGAACAGGATTGGCGGGATCGGAAACGTTGATCATGTCCAGGTCGCTTTTACCGGTGGACAAAAAAACTAATTTTTTTGCCTTGTCATATGCAATTTCATTGGCATGCACCGGGCTGCTTAACCAATTGTTGCGGGGGCAGCCATATGGATTCCACCAGCCCATGGATCGGATGCTGGCGGGGTCTTTGATATTCAAAATTTCCATTCCACAATAATCAACGGAGATATATGCCAGATCATCGGACACTGCAATATTATTATAAGCCCTGGGTTTTCCATTCATTACGGGGTTGGAGAAGCGACCGGTTTCCACCGGGTGTGTTTTGTCTTTGGTATTAATGATACGTAACCCGCCTGCATCATAGCACAGATAAACCAGGTCATCCTTTACTTCCATGCCCCTGGCATTGAATAAAGATTTTTTGGGTTTGGGATCAGGATAATTGATATCCGGGATGAACTGTGAAACGAATTTGATCTTTTTTTTATCACTGATATCAAGAATAATCAAACCATTACCCATGGCCCCGAGGTAGGCATAGTTTCCCTGCACTTTTACAATACCACTGCCACCGGATGAAGCGGGGAGCGTCCAGTATGAAATAAAAACAGGATGCAGGGGATCGGCGACATCTGCAATAGCCATACCTGATGCTTGTTTTTTATTGAAATGATTCCCGATGGCGAGGTAAATAAAATTTCCATCCTGTGCCAGGTTCATGACATGCAACGATGCAAAATATTTCGTGGGGATAGTGGCAACGAGGGTTGGTTTCTTCAGATCGCTGACATCAAATATTTTCATCCCGGCTTCTTTATTGGCAACGTACAGGTAAGGTCTGCTTAACTGGTCATGCTGCATGGTCATGGTGATGGCATTGCAGGTGGCGGGTATTTGTGATTGCTGAGTGATGTTAAATGTAGAACAGTCCTGGGCGGAAAGCAGTAAACCGCCAAGCATGAAAGAAATAATTAACCCTGTATATATTTTCCATGTTTGCATAATGTGATTTGCATCAAAGATGCAGGTCAGCGAAGCCGGGTTGCATTAATGATCAGCAGAAAATGGTAAAAATATGAACAGACAAATCATTGTTTACCGGTCCCTGTACACCGCGATCGAAGAGGTTTTATCATTCCAGTTGGATAAGATAAACCCGCTTTTTGATGCGGTGATGGTGTAGCTTTTACCAGAAAGGTTTTCAAATTCATAGATCACTACCCTATAACCCGGCGGTACCATCAATGAACTCAGGGCATTATCCGGGAAACCGGCCTCGGCCATGGTATTGTATATTCCGGGAAGGAGAGAAGCCGATTGTCCTTTGTAATTGGCATCTTCATAAATAACCACTCTTTCATTATTATAATTATTGGGGTATTGGTTATTGTAATTGCCATTTGTTTCTTCTATCACAATAGAACCGATCCTGTTATTTAGAGTGGTGTTCATGCAGGTGATGTTATCCATCAGGTTGTAATACGTGCCTCCCAGGTTGTCATTATTGATATAAACTTTTGCTTTAAATCCGGAAGGAATTTCGATCGATGAAATATCATATCGGAATAAACCCAATTGATCGCCCCGGTAAGTTCCGGGAGCCAGCCGGAGACTATTGCCCTGGTAATTACAATCGGTATAGATGCTGACATAATCACGGGAGCCTCCTGTCGGGTAAGTGGGATAGGTTGGATAGGTAGGTTGTGCGGGCTTGTAATCAATGACCAGTGATCCGATTTTATCATTTTCTGTATTGCTGAGGCAGGAAATACTTTCATCATGAGTGATCGAATAACCGGACAGGCTTTCATTATTGACATACACTTTGACGCGGAGGTTACCATAAATGGCAAAAGAGGAGATATTATATTTAAGATTGCCCAGTTCATTGCCGGTGTACCGGCCAGGACGGAGGCTCATGGAATAACCTTTGTTGTAACAATCATTGTAAAACAAGACATAATCATTCGTGTTATGATTGGGCCTGTAATTCTGAATTTCCACCACGATGGAAGAAGCCATGTCATTCCATTCCCCGTCGAGGCAGGCTATATTGTTATAAAAAGTTTTTGACCGGCCTTTGTAATTATTGTCTTCATAAATCGTCACTTTCATCCCCGCCGGGATCTGCATACAGGATAACTTGTCGTTGTCGATCTTCATATCTTCCAGCCTGTACATGCCGGCTTCGAGTGTTTTGTTCCGGCCGGAATAATTGCAATCTTCATAAAGGGTGACATAGTTCTGTGCTGATGCAACAGCGAAAGTCAATAAGCATATTGCGGGTAAGATTACTTTCTTGCACATAATTTTTAAGTTGATGGTAGAAAAATGATTAGCTTCTTTTCGCCCCGGGCGGAAAACTCATATCATGTTAGAAAGTTATGAAATATTTTGTTGTGCCTGAACTTTTATTTTATGTTTTATATGATATAGCACTGAACGCCACTTGTTCCGGGCTTTATCCATATCACATACCAGGTCTTCCCTGGAATATAGTTCCGGGGAAAAAATATTCCCGCTCTTCTTTTCTTTTTTTTCAAGCTGGTCGAAACAAACAAAACAGCGGCTGCAAAGACTCATGGAAACCAGCCGGAGAAATTTTTTTACCTGCCGGGGAGGATATCCGGCGCGATATGCAGCCCGGAAACTTTCATCCATGACAGAACGGAAAAGAGTTCTGATCT
>CAZQGZ010000212.1:0-4830 GCA_964592935.1 uncultured Chitinophaga sp.
TCATATTATCTTCCAGATCATAGAAAGCCATTTCAGGTTCTATCATCCAGAACTCGGCAAGGTGCCTCGTGGTATTACTGTTCTCTGCACGGAACGTGGGACCGAAAGTATAAATATCGCCAAATGCGGTTGCGCCCAGTTCGCCTTCCAGTTGGCCGCTAACCGTGAGATTGGTTGCTCTTCCGAAAAAATCTTCTTTAAAATTTACCGAGCCATCATCGCTGCGGGGAGTTTTATCGAATGGAAGTGTTGTTACTTTAAATAACTCACCGGCCCCCTCCGCATCACTGCCCGTGATGATCGGTGTATGCATGTATACAAAGCCTTTGTCATTAAAAAATTTATGGATGGCAAATGCCAGGGCATGGCGCACACGAAAAACAGAACCGAATGTGTTGGTTCGAAAACGCAGGTGGGCTTTTTCCCTTAAAAATTCCAGGCTGGGCCTGTTCTTCAGTTGCAAAGGATATTTTTCAGCATCGCTGTCACCCAATATTTCAATGGTGGCTGCTTTCAGGTCCATCTTTTGTCCCCGGCCTAACGAAGGCTCAGCAACACCGGTGATCTTCAATGATGCAGATGTAGTAATTCTTTTCAGCAGTTCATCGTCAAACTTTCCCAACTCCACGACGATCTGCAGGTTATTGTTGGTACTGCCGTCATTCAATGCAATGAACTGGTTGTTGCGAAAGGTCCGCACCCATCCCATTACAGTTACCTGTTGCCCGGTTGGTTCCTGTGCCAACAGCTCTTTTATCTTGATTCTTTTATTGAACATCCTGTTCTTTTTTCGAGGAGCAAAGATAAAGCAGTAGGGGGCAGGATAGACAGGGATTTCTGTGCCGGTTAAAAATTGCCATATTTAATTCTTTATACTATTAAATGGCAAAAAATAAATTCTGCGCCGTTTTGATGTTGACCAGATTGCCGGACCCCGAAGGGATCATAGCAACATCGGCCCGCTGAACGAATCCCGATTGTCATCTGGATTGGCAATGATAGCCCTGGCCCCCATTCGTCCCGAAACAACCAGGTACTACAGCGGACATTGCAAAAATTTTTGATTTTCAGAAATTAGCTGTATCATTGCACCGGAAAGAGGCTGATAAAGTAAAGTTCTCCCAAAGATTTGATTCCCGTTTACCCGCCGATTTCACTCAACATAAACCCAAAATTTTCAGATTTTAAGATTGGTGACTGCGAGTTGTGTTTAACCTCAAGATTTTTATATGTATGATATTCTCCAACTGAACGACATGCTCGTTCCTGAGTTGCTGGACATTGCCGAGCAACTCAAGATCCCTGGTGCAAAAAAATTAGGCAAACAGGATCTGGTTTATAAGATCCTGGACAGCCAGGCTATTGCCGGGGCCAAAGGCGCCAAACCCAGCGAAGACGGAAAACGCAAGCGCATCATTAAAACCACAACTGCAATCAGCAGCGAAGAAGCGGTGGTAGAAAGCGGTGGCGAAGAAAAGACAATCATTAAAAAATCCAATATGCCTCCCAAAAAAGAAGAAAAAATTCCCATAAAGAAAACCCGGAAGAAACCGGATGAAAAGGAAACAGTGACTGAACCGGTTGCAGAAGTACAACCTGCTGAAAAGGGAAAAAATGATTTTTCTGATGAAAGCCAGTTGGTCCAGGCTATACTGAATGAAGGCAACCAGCAGTCAGCCGAAAATCCTGCGGGTGTGGGTCAAAATAAATTTTATCCCCCGCGCCGGGAACAACAGTTCAACGTGGAATTTGACGGTGTGATCTTAAGTGAAGGCGTTCTTGAAATGATGCCCGATGGCTATGGATTCCTCCGGTCTTCTGATTACAATTACTTATCCTCACCCGATGATGTGTATGTATCTCCCTCGCAGATCAAATTGTTTGGTTTAAAAACAGGCGATACCGTTCATGGCGCTGTTCGCCCACCCAAAGAAGGTGAAAAATATTTTGCATTATTAAAAGTTGATACCATCAATGGTAAAAGTCCGGAAGAAGTGCGTGACAGGGTCCCCTTTGATTACCTGACACCCCTGTTCCCTTATGAAAAATTAAACCTGTTCACATCTGCCGGGGATTATTCTACCCGCATCATGGATCTTTTTACACCGATAGGAAAAGGCCAGCGGGGATTGATTGTGGCACAGCCAAAAACAGGTAAGACCATGCTGCTGAAAGCTGTGGCAAATGCCATTGCAGCCAACCACCCGGAATGTTACCTGATGGTGGTGCTGGTAGATGAACGTCCCGAAGAGGTTACCGATATGGAACGGAGTGTTAGAGCTGAAGTCATTGCCTCTACATTTGATGAACCCGCAGAAAAACATGTAAAAGTTTCTACCATCGCATTGCAAAAAGCAAAACGACTGGTAGAATGCGGACACGATGTTGTCATTTTGCTCGACTCCATCACCCGCCTGGCCCGGGCACACAATACCGTGGCACCGGCATCGGGTAAAGTTTTATCCGGTGGTGTGGAAGCAAATGCCATGCAAAAACCCAAACAATTTTTCGGCGCTGCCCGCAAAATTGAAAATGGTGGTTCATTGACCATTATCGCAACGGCGCTTGTTGATACCGGAAGTAAAATGGACGAGGTGATATTTGAAGAATTCAAAGGAACCGGAAATATGGAATTGCAACTCGACAGGAAATTATCCAACAGGCGTATTTATCCCGCTATTGACCTGGTTTCATCTTCCACCCGCCGGGATGACCTGTTACTGGATAAAGATGTGTTGCAAAGAATGAACCTGCTCCGTGTTTATCTTACCGACATGAATACCGAAGAAGCGATGCGTGAATTGCAGAACCGGATGAAGGGAACAAAGAGCAATGAAGAATTCCTGGCGAGCATGAACAGATAGAACCGGGATTTATCAGATTGTAAAAGATTAACAGGAAATAGTAAATCAGGCTGGTGTTAAAAAACGCCCGCCTTTTATTTTTGGGGCCACGAATAATATGTTGTATAATAAAATTCAAATACCAATTTAACTTCTTTGCCTTGCGGCTGGTAAGAGCGGCTTATTAAAGAATATAATGTCGAAGGCGATAATTTTGTATTTAATTGTATTTATTCGTGACATTCGTGTAATTAGTGGTTAATATTTTCTGATGCATGGCGATTGAGAAAATACATATCGAAAATTTTCTTGAACTGGCCAAAGAAAATCCCGTCCTGGATGTTCGCAGCCCGGGTGAATATAATCATGCACATATTCCACATGCTTATAATCTGCCCTTGTTTACTGATGAAGAAAGAAAAGTTGTTGGCACTGCCTATAAACAACAAAGCCGTGAGCAGGCGATCAAGACGGGGTTGGACTTCTTTGGGCCGAAAATGAGAGAGATGGTGGAAAAGGCAGCGTCGATAGTCAGAAGCCAGGAGTCGGGAGTCAGTCCAAACTCTGCCGGTTCTGAACTCCCGGCTAAAGACTCGCGGCTTATTCTCCTTTACTGCTGGCGGGGTGGTATGCGTAGTGCAGGAGTTGCCTGGTTGCTGGATTTATATGGTTTTAAGGTTTATACTCTTATTGGCGGTTATAAAAAATTCCGCTATTATGTGCTGGATACGTTCAAACTTCCTTTCCGGATAAAAATTGTCGGAGGTTATACCGGGTCGGGTAAAACAGAATTATTAAAAGCATTACAGCAAAAAGGAGAAAGGATCATTGACCTGGAAGGAATTGCCTGTCATAAAGGCTCTGCCTTTGGTAATATCGGAATGCCAGCCCAGCCAACACAGGAGATGTTTGAAAATATTCTTGCTACCGAACTACGCAGGTCAATAGTGAATAGTGAATTGTCAATAAAAGATGACCCCCATTCACCATTGACCTTTCACCATTCACCCCTCTGGCTCGAAGATGAATCGCAACGTATCGGCCTCGTCAACATTCCGAATGATCTCTGGAAGAATATGCGGCAATCCCCGGTTTATTTCCTGGATATCCCTTTTGAAGAAAGACTGAAACATATTGTGCAGGAATATGGAAACCTGGATCATGAAAAACTAAAAGGGGCCATAGAACGGATTTCTCAAAAATTGGGCAATTTGAACGCAAAAACAGCCATTTTGCTGCTGGATGAGGGTAAAATCATGGAAAGTTTCGGGATTTTGCTGAAATATTACGATAAGCTTTATTTCAAATCTTTGCACAATCGGGAGGGAATAAATTCGTTATTACATACGATTGAATGTAAATCCATAACCCCTGAAAATACCAACCAGCTTGTCCCGGATATTCGGCCACTATATCAAACATCTTAAGCTATCCGCGTTATTTTTATTATCCCCTTTTTATTTTTTTGCCCAAACACTTACCGGTCTCTGGACAGGAACTTTAAGCAATGACAGTAACACGACACGGAAAGATCAGTCATTTGAAATAGCATTGACGGAGTACCGGGGTAAAGTATATGGTTATTCCCGCAGCGAGTTTATTGTAAATGACACCTTGTATTATATATTAAAAAGAGTAAAGGGAACCATCGAGGATGATCTTTGTGAAGTAACGGATGATGAGATCGTTTCTTATAATTTCCGCGGTAAACTGGATAAGGGAATAAAAGTTACCAGCATTTTCCGGCGTAATCTTTCCGACAGCACCTGGTTCCTGGATGGTACCTGGAAAACAAACGCCACCCGGAAATATTATTCCTTAACCGGGAAAGTTGGACTGCGGGAAGAAAAAGATCTTGCGGCTTCAAAATTATTTCCGCACCTGGAAGAACTGAACCTGGCAAATGAAGTGGCTTTTTATAAAGAAAGAATGGAAGGGCCTGTTATCGTAAAAGTTGCTCACCCGGAAAAAATAAAAACCGAATATA
>CAZQGZ010000213.1:0-2731 GCA_964592935.1 uncultured Chitinophaga sp.
ACAACCGCTTCAACCATTCCTTACGAAGTGGGAGAAAATTACCTGAATGCATTCGGGAAAATCGGTTGCACCAATATTGACGTGATGCATATCCGCACCCGCCAGGACGCCATGAATGAAGAATACATCGGCCGGATCAGCCGTTGCGATGCCGTCATGTTTACAGGCGGAAATCAGTTAAGGTTGAGCGTGACTGATGGCGGAACTGAATTTTTATCCATTTTGAAAAGAAGATACAGGGAAGAAAAATTTTTAATTGCGGGAACCTCTGCCGGAGCCATGGCCATGGGTCAGACCATGATTTATGAAGGCAATGCTGCCCGGGCACATTTAAAAGGCGAGGTAAAAATGACAACCGGTTTGGGTTTTATCGGTTCCATCATCATTGATTCACATTTTGAAAAAAGGGGAAGATTCGGGCGACTGGTCCAGGCTGTTGCAACCAACCCTTCCAGTATCGGAATAGGTTTGGGTGAAGATACCGGGATGCTTATTACTGACGGAAATATTATGGAAGCGATCGGCAGCGGGCTGGTGGTGATCATAGACGGCCATGATATCCTTCATTCCAATATTGCCGATATACCCGACGGCAACCCGGTGAGTATCGAGAACCTGAAAGTGCATTTTTGTGAAAAAGGGAATGGCTATCTTATTAATGAGAGAAAATTTTTACCTGAAGCATCTGAAGGAGCGGTGGTGAAGAAGCAGGTGGATGTTGAATAAGAAGGGAGCGGGAAGTGGCGGGTAGCGAGTCGTTAGTCGGGATTAAGAAGAGGTTAAAGATACGATTCATATGCAACTTTAATGACAAAGTAGCATCTCTGTTAATCAGGATGCTTTTGTAATTTTATGAAATATCGGGTTAATATGAAGAAGTTTTTATTTGTCTCTGCTGTTTTAATTCTTGTCTCCGCATTTATTCCGCAAAAGAAAACCAAAGTGATCTTCTTTGGCGATTCCATTACGGAACTGGCGGTGAAAAGAGATAAATATATCGGCTACATTTTACGGATGGATAGTATGCTGAAAGGGCAAAAGAAAAATGAGCAGTATGAGTTAATCGGTTCCGGCATCAGCGCCAATAAAGTATATGACCTGTATTTCAGGATGGATGATGATGTGCTCAGCAAAAACCCTGATGTGGTGGTCATATTTGTGGGAGTAAATGATGTCTGGCATAAAACATTGCTCGGCACCGGCACCGATGCCGATAAGTTTGAAAAATTTTATTATGCGATCCTCAAAAAATTAAAGGACCGTAATATCAAAGCCATTGTTTGCACACCGGCAGTAGTGGGAGAGAAGACCGATTACAGCAATCCCCTCGACGGTGACCTGAACAAGTACAGCAATATCATACGTGATATTGCGAAAAAAAGTAACCTTCCATTAATTGACCTGAGAAAAAAATTCCACGACTACCTCGAAAAAAATAACCCGGATAATAAAGACCGGGGTATCCTCACGTACGATGGGGTACACATGAATGATGCGGGCAACCAGTTCCTGGCGGATATCATGTGGAATGCAATAAAAGACATTAAATGATCCTGATAAGGAAATAATTCTTTTTCCCTTTCTGAACCAGCAAATACTGATCGTGTAACAGGAGTGAGTTATCAATTTTAAAATGGATTCCTTCCACTTTTTCCCGGTTAATACTGACACCGCCTCCCTGTACCATTTTTCTTGCCTCGCCTTTACTTGGAAAAATACCCGTTTCAGCGAGGAATGAAACCATATCAATGCCGGCATCAATTTTCTCTTTGGCAAATTCAATCCTCACCACACCTTCCATGCCTTCAAGGTCTTCGATGCTTAAGCTTTCGGCCGGCGCGCTTTGATTGGTAAATAATTTTTGTGTCGTTTCCACTGCTTTTTCGAATTCTTCTTTACCATGAACGAAGCAGGTGACTTCCTGGGCCAGCGTTTTTTGTAAAACTCTTGCAGACGGATCCATCTTTTGTTCATGGATCAGCATTTCAATGGCATCTTTTGAAAGAAAGGTGAAGATCTTGATCCATTTCTCCGCATCCGCATCGCTTGCATTCAGCCAAAACTGGTAAAACTGGTAAGGCGATGTCCGGTTGGTATCGAGCCAAATATTGCCTTCTTCGGTTTTTCCGAATTTGGTTCCATCCGCTTTTGTAATAAGCGGGCAGGTAAATGCATAAGCCTCACCCGATATTTTTTTCCGGATAAGTTCTGTTCCGGTAACAATATTTCCCCACTGGTCGCTGCCTCCCATCTGAAGCTTACAGTTTTTGTTTTTATAGAGCCAGTAAAAATCATAACCCTGCATCATCTGGTAGGCAAATTCGGTATAACTAATACCGGCATCCCCTTCGATTCTTTTTTTCACGCTGTCTTTGGCCATCATATAATTGACCGTAATGAATTTCCCGGCATCTCTTAAAAAATCAATAAAGGAAATTGATTTAAACCAGTCATAATTATTCGCCATTTCAGCGGCATGGGGAAGGGAGGGATTGAAATCTAAAAATTTTTCCAACTGTTTTTTTACTCCGGCTACATTTTTATTCAATTCTTCCTCGCTTAATAAATTTCTTTCTTCACTTTTTCCGCTTGGATCACCTACCATACCCGTTGCACCACCAACGAGGGCAATAGGTTTATGCCCGGCTTTTTGAAGATGGACCAACAGAAGAATTGGTACAAGACTGCCAACATGTAAACTATCCGCAGTTGGATCAAAGCCAATATAAGC
>CAZQGZ010000213.1:2831-4827 GCA_964592935.1 uncultured Chitinophaga sp.
GTACAAGCAGCCCGTACCTGTGAAAGAATGTCTTAATCCAAATGCTTATTAGAAAATTCAATACATGAAATCCAACCGCCTATACCTGACACTGCCGGCAGTGCTTTTATTTTATTCTGCCACGGCACAATTCCGGAAATATTCCAATGAGTTTTTAAATATCGGCGCAGGTGCCCGGGGTCTTGCCATGGGCAGCTCGCAGGTCGCCTCTGTCAATGATGGCACCGCCGGATACTGGAACCCCGCCGGCCTGGTAGGCATCAAAGATCATCCGCAGGTCAACCTGATGCATGCCGAATATTTTGCCGGTATCGGTAAATACGATTATGCCAGTGTTGCATTTCCGACAACGGGTAATAAAAGAACATTGGGCATTACCGGGCTCCGCTTTGCCGTGGATGATATCATGAATACCTTATTCCTGGTTGAACCCGACGGATCCATTAACTATAATAATATCCAGGCTTTTTCATCGGCTGATTATGCTTTTATTTTTTCATATGCACAAAAGCTGAAGGAGAGTGAAAAGAAGAATATCAACTTTGGGTTAAATGCAAAAGTGATCCACCGGAGCGTGGGCAAGTTTGCCAAAGCCTGGGGCTTTGGTATCGATGCCGGTTTGCAGGTATATCTCAAAAAATGGAAATTCGGAATTACGGGACGCGATATTACCAGTACGTTTAACGCATGGTCTTTTTCATTCACCGAAAAAGAAAAACAGGTCCTGTACCTTACCAATAATGAGATACCCGTCAAGTCAACCGAATTAACAGCGCCCAGATTAGTGATTGGTGCTGCCCGTGATTTTAAACTCAGCAAAAAACTGAGCCTGCTTGCCGAAGCGAATATTGATCTGACTTTTGATGGTCAGCGTAATACGCTCATCAGCGCAGACCCTGTAAGCGCCGATCCGAAACTGGGACTTGAACTGAATATCAACAATGTTTTTTTTCTCCGGGGTGGAATTAATAACTTTCAGAGAGCATTATCAGACGGCGATACCCTGAACCAGAAAAAAGTATGGATCTATCAGCCCAGTGCCGGTGCCGGTTTTCGTATATCGAATGTGGCTGTTGATTATGCATTCACCAACCTGGCCAACCAATCAAATCCATTATTCACCCATGTTTTTTCTTTGAGACTGAACCTGGCGCGCAATAAAAAAGAAAACTAAAACCCAACTTTCGTAGTTGAAAAACTATTATCAATGAAAAAAATTCTACTTGCGTTATTGATATTTTCAACCCTGTTTGCGCATTCACAGGCTTACAATAACGAATGGATAAATTATAGCCGTACCTATTATAAATTTAAGGTAGGCGCTACGGGTTTGTACCGGATCAGCCAGCCTACCCTGGCTTCATTAGGGATCGGCAGCACGCCGGCCGAACAGTTTCAATTATGGAGAAATGGTCAGCAGGTTCCCATTTATACAACGGTTCAAACCGGGCCGATGAGCAGCACGGATTATATTGAATTCTGGGGTGAGATGAATGACGGGAAACCAGATACCATCATGTACAGGATGCCTGACTTCCCCATGAATGATAAATGGAGTCTTGAAACGGATACGGCTGCTTTCTTTCTGACAATAAATGCAACCGGTGGAAACCTTCGTCTTACGCCGGCTGCCAACAATCTGCCTTCGGCTATTCCGGCTGAACCGTTTTTTATTTCCACTGCCGGAAAATATTATAAAGACAAACTCAACCCCGGGTATGCAGCAGTAGTTGGAGAATATGTTTATTCCTCTGCTTATGACCAGGGGGAAGGCTGGACCTCTTTCGATCTTACTACCGGATTAACCAGAACAGAAGGTTTGCCCTATCTCAGTACGTATACCGGGCCCGGAGCACCCGCCCCGGTACTGAAGGTGCATGCAAGCGGTAATGCACTTAATCCAAGACAATTCCAGGTCAAGATCAATGGAAGACAGCTGCCCGATCAAACCATGGATTTTTTTGATTACGTAAAAGTAAATTTTCCTATCAATGTT
>CAZQGZ010000214.1:0-4811 GCA_964592935.1 uncultured Chitinophaga sp.
TATGATTGCGACGAGGCTGTTGGTGGTACCCAGGTCAATGCCCACGATCATCTCCTGCTGCTGCAAACTGCCTGTAGCGATATTAATTCCGATTTTAGCCATACATTAATAAATTCCAAATAACAAATTCCAAATAACAAATTCCAAATTACCAAAAAAGGAAACCGGGAATTAAGTTGTGGGGACAAATGTAATTACACCCGGGAAGATTTTCTTACGAACTACGAAACAAAAAGTCTCCGTTTATTACGGAGACTTTGGAATTTGTTATTTGTTATTTGGAATTTATCTTTTAGCGCATCAGGTACATTTTACCATATCCCTTATTAAAGAATTTATCGGTATTATCACCCTGGGCTTTATACTTATCCAGGGATTTGCCATTCAGGTTGGTGACAACCCGGTATAAGTAAATACCATTACCCAGCTTTTGACCATACTGATCGGTACCATCCCACTTGAATTCGGTAATATTCCGTCCGATATGCAGGGGACCCAGTTCATTTTTAGTTATTTCCCTGACGATCCTGCCTGTTACGGTCATGATCTCAATTTTTATATTCTGGGGCACCTGGCTGCCCGTAACAGTAAATACAAAGGCGGTTGAGGTAGTAAACGGATTCGGATAATTCAGCATATTTGAGATCATTGGTTTATTGATGACCTCAAATAAAACCCTGTATTGAATGGTACCGGCTGTATTGTTACTCTTGTCTTTCCCGGTTACGATCAATTCATATTCTCCGTCAATCGGGAAATAAGGCCTGAAATCAATGGTTGCCGTATTATCCGGATTAGGCGCCTGGCCGGCAGGGATGAACCGCACCGTATCACTGTTGAAATAGAACCTGCGCAGGTTACCGTTGGGGTAACGAACCTGTAAAGTCAGTAATGCTGTATCATCCAGGATCATCCACCTTGTCTCATCCTTCAGTTTGATGATGATACCCGGCTTGGATGAAACGATATCCCGGTTCAGGATATGCACTCCGTCAAAGGTTACATCCAGCAAGGGATTCAGGCTGTCGGGTTTAACATACAGGTTGCGGAAAGCAAAATTGTTGAAATGGAATTGTTCCAACTGATCGTTGTCCGGGTTGGCTTCAATAAACATGGTATTCACTCCGGGAAGTGTGGTTGTGTTGATCAATGCACCTAACTGTAATGTATCGTTGATCAATAATGGCCTTCTCCTTGGGGTAGGTATGATATGCGGAACATTATTCCTGTCGGTGATCACCAATTTTACTTTGAGGCTGTCGAATGGCGCTTCGCTGACATTTTTAAATGCCACTTTGAAATCCATGGGTTCGCCAAGTTCAACCGAATCTTTCGTTTTCAGGTAGATGTTCGGAGCAATGGCACCTTCCGGCACCGGCAGATAAGTTACCCGCCAGTAACGCAGTTGATAGGGAGTGAAATTCACTGTATCCTGCGTGCGCATTTTTAACTTGAGATTCGGGTACGTTGAGGCATTGATTGAAGAGATATCAACATTTTGCTGTGCGGTGGTCAGGTTAGAAAACAGGGTTGTCTCTGAACCATCATTTTTTATACCAATGACACTCACCGTTGCGATATCTCCCGGGTTGGCATCACTGCTTCCTCTCCATTTGAGGAATTTCCAGGCCCGGGCAGGACCAAATACCGGTGAAGTAACAAATCCAAGTGTATCGGTAGCAGGACAATCAACCGACATAGTTGGATTATCAAACATGCCCTCACCCATTAACCATTTTGGAGTAAACGTTGGATCATTCTTCTTGTATACCAAACACCATGGCCTTGCGCGATAGAATGAATCTATACTGGTTAACCCGGCATTTTTAAGATAATGATAAAGTGATTTGCCGGAACCATGAATCGCAGTATCAGCAGCCCAGTCAGCGGCCCACGCATTCGGGTAACCATAAGCAGGGTTCAATGTAAAATTCCTTACGACAACATAATAACCATCCGGGACCGTGTCCTTCATGAAATTCATCATTTTTCTACGGCTGGACGTATCCGTATAACGGTATTCGAAATTGAACCACCTCTGTTCACTGCCGAAACAATCCTGAATGGATGTGCTTCCGTATTTTCCCAATCCGAATACGCTGGGAGGCCCGTTGGGCTGAGGAGGACAAGTAGCAGGAATCAACACCTGGTTTTGCCAAACATCAAACGAAACCGGGTTAATTACATTAAACACCAATGATGAGAACCAGTTCATCAAACGGATCTTGGGAAGTCCGTCCACAGAAACTGACAAACAAGCTTCCTGTACACATCCGCTGGTGATCCATGTACCCATTCGAATGAATAAATTATGCGTATTGGTCAGGTATTTTAATGCCCGGCTTGCCGAATCCAGTTTCATCCGTTCATAAGTTGATTTGGTCTTCTGGAAGAAATGAGACTGGTTATATCCGGGTTCACTGGCATTGGGCCCGCTATTGCTTAAATAAATAAACGAGGATTTGTTCCATACAGGCTGGCCGCTTACCGGAACCGGGGCTACCCTCCAGTAATACACCGTACTGTCTGTAAACGGAATGCCCGGAGTGAATTCCAATACACCACCGGTTGAGCTGATCGTGCTGCTGAATTTGGCAGGCGAATTAAAGAACTCTGTGGTATCCATCTCCATGGTATATTGTTTCAACCCGACAAATGGATTCGCGGTTGATGCCACCAGTTTTATATCCGTTTTGTTTACAATGGCAAAATTGTAGGGATAAACAGGTCTTGCTTCATCCTCATAAATAAACACATCTTTGGTTATACAGTTATTCGTTTCAAAGATTTCGTCAACCACATTATCCGCATCCACGCAAATGCTGATCTTATTGAGTCCCTTGTCCCGGGTAGGCACGATCTCGATATCATAAGATAGCGAATCAATGTAACGGATACCCGGTATGGTATCCCTCCTGATGACCTGGGTCGTGAGATCCGGGAAAGTGCGCTTCAATTCAATTACGATTTTTTTATTCAGCGCTTTGCCCAGGTTCATGAATTTGGCATCCACCTTAAAATGTGTTTCCGCCACCGAAATGAAAGGTGGAGTTACTTTCAACAACTGGTCCTCTATCACATAATCGGGTTTGGCCATAGAGATATCCAGTTTTAACGCCGGATCTCCATGCAGGGTGGTTTGTTCGCAATGAAACCTGGCATAATAGTCATTTTGGGTTTGCAGGTTGAATACCTGGGTTATTGACTCTACCATCAATTCACCAAGCGATTTCCCATATTTTGTTACAGATGCAGAATTATAGGTCTGGGTATTATAAATATCAAGATAGTAGACAATTCCCAGGTGGGTACTGGCAATAAAACCAATGGAACCCCGCTGGGGAGCCAGCACAAATTTTTCAGAAAGTGTTTCCTTGGTGGTTAACCGCAGCGAATTGAAATTATAAAAGTTCCCGGCGTTACATCCCATCACGATCATGACCGGGTATTTGCCGGCATTATCATACTGGTCGGGGTTGTCAAGATTAAATTCAAGTGTACTGGCCGAAGAGTGCCCGAAATAGGTTAATAACCCAATCCCTTCTTTAAACAACGTTCTTAGTTTTTCACTGCTTGCCTGTTGCACGGGGTCCGGGGTCACTTTACTGAACGTGTTTACATTGGCTCCGTAAAACGTATCAACGATAACGCGTTTATAATTATCCATTGCCGATTGCAGGATAGCGCCAAGGCTGGCATCGCTGGCACCCACCACATGCACCACATTTTTTCCCCATGCTTTATCAACGATCAGCGGTGATTGAAATGCCTGCTGCTGTTCATATTGAATCAGTTTAGCAAGATAGACAGCCACTTCATCAGCATTGATGGCTGATATGCGGCCGATGGGTATTTTTGGAATCTCATTGAGACCGGGATCCGCGGCGAGTAAATTATCAGAAGCCGGGTATCCGAATGTCGGAATGAAAGCAAGCTTTTCAATATCCGGGTTACTTTCATTCGGACGGAATTGTGTATAGTTGACTCCTTTACCTATCAGTAAAACATTTTTTATTGGAGCGCTGTATGAATTTCTTGCCCAACGGAGAAAATTACGGATAGAGAGGGGATGTTTTTTGATACCCAGGCCAAACTGGTCAACCAGTTCATCGATCATATAAACTTTTGCCGTATGGCTTCCGCCGGCTGCTGAACTGCGATAGGCCCTGTAATCTTCAACGGGGTTGCTGCCGCCTGCACCTGCTGTTAATGAAGGATGAGAAATGATCAGGTAATTTCCCTGGTTGGCAGGAAGAGCAAAGTTGATAAAATTTCTTTGCTGTAAAGAAGTAACCGATCTGACTAAAGAAGGATCCTGGCTGAAAAATAATAATTTCCGGGTCGTGGCAGAAGGAGCCAACAGCACTTTTATCCTCGCTGGGTCCGTGTTATCGCATACATATCTTTTCCCGTTTGTAAAATCATAAACAATGGGTGTGGCTGTACCGGCATTAAAAGAACCGGTTATCTCAAGATAGTTACCGGCCGGGTTGGCAGGCAATTCAAAAGAAAAACTGGTAGTCGGATCGCCGAGGAGGAAATTAAAAGTACGGGCATAGGTTAGCTCAATTTTTGCCATGACCATCCTGTCATTCGCAACTGCACAGTTATTTTTTATATCGATCACTGCCGATCCGCTGCTTATATCTGAAACATTGATAGGAAAATTTACTTTTACATAATCAAAAAAATCCATGGTTTGATCGGGCAACTGCCTTCCATTGATCCTGGTCTGGAATTGTCTTGGATTAAGTGCATTACCGCTGGCATGAACCTTCAGTACCGGGGTGGGCGCTCCGGGCCCGGTATAA
>CAZQGZ010000215.1:0-4802 GCA_964592935.1 uncultured Chitinophaga sp.
AAATCGGGGTGACCCGCAACGGTCGTATCGGTTCAACTCCGATCCGGGGCACATTTAAAGCGACTTTGGTCGCTTTTTTTGTTTATGTATTTTGTATACATCTTATATTCAATTAAATGTGACCGTTATTATATCGGTTATACTGAAAATATTGAGTTAAGACTGGAAAGACATAACAAAGGACAAGTAAAGGCTACTAAGAATTGTCGACCTTATATTTTAAAAGCAAATAAGGCTTTTTCGACAGAATGGGAGGCCATTAAGGAAGAACGAAGAATTAAAAAACAAAAAAGCCGCATTATTATAGAACTACTGATTAGGGGGAATTGGTAGACCGCCCCGATCTTAAATCGGGGTGACCCGCAACGGTCGTATCGGTTCAACTCCGATCCGGGGCACATTGAAGGCGATTCAATAAAATGAGTCGCTTTTTTATTTATACTAAGAAGCTTTTGCGCAGTAGTATTTGTAGATTTGAATCAAAGGATTAAAATGGCAACTGAAATAAAATGCCCTAAATGTGGCAACGAATTCGATATAGAGGAAGTACTTTATGCCGAAGTTCAAGGGAAACTTGAGAAAGAAAATCAAGAAAAATTAAATCACTCATTACAAAAAGTTGAGGAAAGCAGGAAAAAACTTGAAGAGGACCAAAAAAATTTTGAAGAAAAGAAAAAGAAGGAAAATGAAATTTTCCAGCAAAAACTTGCACAAGAAAGAATAAAAATTCAGGAAGAGGAAAAAAAGAAATTCCTTTTGGAAAACGAGTCAGAAATCGCTCTTTTAAAAGAAAAGGCTCAGGAAGCTGAATTACAATTAAAAACGCTAAAACTAAAAGAAGTCGAGGTATTAAGACTCCAGAATCAAGTTAGTGAATTAAAAAGAGATTTTGACATTGAAAAAGACAGATACCTCCAGGAACAAAAACAAAAAATTATTGAAGATATCCTAAATCAGGAAAAGACCAAGTTTGACCTTGCAAAGAAAGAGTGGGATATTCAGCGGGAGCAACAAAATAAATTGATTGACGATTTAAAGCGAAAGGCAGAACAGGGATCAATGCAATTACAGGGTGAAGCACAGGAGTTATTATTGGAAGAAATTTTACAAAATGCATTCCCATATGATTTAGTAGGAGAAATACCTAAGGGTAAAAAGGGAGCTGATTGTCTGCTTACTGTAAGAAATAAATTTGGAAGTGATTGCGGCAAAATACTTTTTGAAAGCAAACGGACTACAAAGTGGAGCAACGACTGGATTGATAAATTAAAGCAAGATGCTGTTAACTGCAAGGCTGATATCGCAGTCTTGGTAACACAAACCTTACCAGAAAAAATGGAAGAAAGGTTTGAGTTTAAGGATGGTGTTTGGATATGTATTTTCGAAGATTCAAAAATTCTGGCTGCGTCATTAAGAGAAGGGATCATCAGAACTTTTTCCACAATAAAATCCCAGGAAGGAAAGGGAGACAAGATTCAATTGCTATATGATTACATGACCAGCAATGAATTTTCATCTCAATGGCAGGCGGTGAGGGAAGTTTTCAGGAATATGAAACTATCAATTGATGATGAAAGAAGGGCTATGGAAAAACTTTGGAAAAATAGAGAAAAGCAATTAGAAAAAGCGTTATTAAACTCAGGTTATATAATAGGGGCTATTGAAGGTATTGCCGGTAAAAACTCAATTGATTTGAATTTGCTTGGAGATGGCGACCAAGATGGTGAAGAGGATTGAGAAGATTCATGGCGCAAAACATTGAGAATTGAGTGTTGATTGTTGAACGTTCAACTTAGCATCCCCGTATTTACAGCATTCACGAAACCACCCACGCCAGCACCAATCCCTCAAACATCCTGTAATGCACGACCAGCTCCGACTCGTTTTTAGAAAAAAAGCAATCAATGGTCTGCTTTCCTTCCTGCTGATTGAATAACTGGATCTGCTTGCGAAAATCCACTCCGCCCAGGCCATACCATTTATAAACAGCCTCCTTGGCCGACCAGAGAAGAGTAGGTTCATCCAGTTTCATGACGGAACCATCTGTAGCAGTTCCGGGTATGAGGTTAAAATACTCGTGTTCCATTGCGCTCACATATTTATACATGATCCGGGCGATCTTTTCAACCGGGATCTCGATATCAATCCCCACCCTGTTCTTTTTGCTGACGATCGCGGCGGCATAATCGCCGCAGTGTGATATGGAAAAATGATACTGTTCGTCCGGCAAAAAGGGTTTGCGGGTATCGGCGATCTGTATCAGTTCGTAGGGGAAATCCGGGAACAGGTACTGCAGCAAAAACCGCCCGGCCAGGTGCTGCAACTGCTTATGGGGATGCGTCACTTCCCGGTGCAGCGGTACATTGCCCTTGAAATATTCTACCGTTTCCTCGATCTTCCAGATACCCAGGCGGGTAAATTCGTTGATTTGATGTTGAAAAAAAACCGGCATGAGTCAGCGTTTCCTGTTTACTTTGCTTTATTCAAAACCGAAGATAGAAAATGATACTCTCTGATACACGGATACTGGAAGAAATAGAAAAAGGTACGATCAAAATTGTGCCCTACAACCGGGAATGTCTCGGCAGCAACTCCTATGATGTGCATCTTGGCAAGACACTGGCCACCTATAAGGAGCACATGATCGATGCCAAAAAGCATAACCATATCGAGTATTTCGAGATCCCCGATGAGGGAATTATTTTATATCCGCATATTTTTTACCTCGGCGTAACGGCGGAATACACCGAAACCCATGCCCATGTCCCTTTCCTGGAAGGCAAATCCTCCACCGGCCGGCTGGGTATCGATATCCACGCCACTGCCGGTAAAGGCGATGTAGGTTTCTGCGGCAACTGGACCCTGGAAATCTCGGTGAAGCAACCGGTAAAAGTCTACAAAGGAATGCCGATCGGGCAACTGATCTATTTCCCGGTTGACGGAGAGATCGAAATCTCCTATGATAGAAAGAAAGGCTCCAAATACAGCAACCAGCCGGATAAGCCGGTGGAGAGTATGATGTGGAAGAATCAGTTCTGAGTTAGGAGTTCTGAGTTAGGAGTTAGGAGTGGGTCGTTCACTGTGCTTATTACCTGTCCAAGGCCGAACATTTTCCTTGAGGATTTTATAATTAATTGCTCCCAACAGCCTTTCAGCATCTAAATGCAATAGGAAACTACTCCGAACTCCGAACTCCGAACTCAATTCAGCTTCCAAATGGTATAGTTCAAGATCGTTGCAAAACTCACCCAGCTGATATACGGCACGAGCAACCATGCTGCTGTATTATTTACCCTGGCAAAGGCAAAAATGCTCAGAAGGATAAAAATCCACAATGCTATTATTTCAGCCAGCGCCATACCGATCTGTTGCTGATCGAAGAAAATAAAGGACCAGAAAAAATTAAGGATAAGCTGTATTCCAAATAATAACATGGCCGTTCTCCTGGCCCTCGATTCCGGGGAATTCCAAACCAGGTAAAAAGCGATTCCCATCAGGATATACAAGGTGGTCCATACCGGGCCAAAGATCCAACCGGGCGGATTCCAGGAGGGCTTGCTGATGGTTTGATACCAGCTCCCGATCCCGGTGGTAGTAAAAAATCCGCTTAAGGCACCGACCGCGACGGGTAAGACAATAGATACTATCAGTTTTGCGGTTTTATTCATACTCCTGATAACATCTGAATCGGCGTTTTGTTTAAGTCAGGGTTGAGAGTCGTGAGTTCAGAGTCAGAACCCTTATTGCTAAAAGCTCTGCCTATTTTGTCGATAAACTTTAAAGTTTAGGACACTGGCTCTGAACTCACAATGCTCCTGTCCCAAATTTTTTGTAGTATGCAATCAACCAAACTACTACTTCGTTGTAGCTTCTCTTCCCCGCAGGCTGATTATTCGCCCTCAGAAAGTGTCCGTATCCCCACATGATGATGGGCTCGATGGGATTGCGGTAGCGGCGGTAAAAATCCCGGAAGGCCTTTTGATCCAGTTTCACCTGTGGGTGAGCCTTTTCCTGGTAAGCCCTAGCCAGAACCGTATCCCGGAGGAAAATCTCCCCCAGCGCGTAATTGTACATGTCGTAATAAACAGAATAGCGAAAGACATCTGACGCAGAATTCTTACTCGCCAGGTACCCGACAAAATTAGCCTCGTTCTCCTTGGCATAACCCAGCTGGTGGGCTATCTCATGTGTAGTTACATATGGTTCTAAAAAACGGGGAACGGTTGTGTTCACCTGGGCTTCACCGGAAAAGGGATTATAATATCCCTGGAAACCGAGGTAATTACCCAGGTAGCTGTACAGGGATGGCTTTATGGAACGAAGCCTGTAAGTCAAAAATGGATATTGTTTCTCTGCTTCACAATATGCTTCAACCGCACCGGTGAACAACGATTTCTTTTTGTCGAACGAATCCCGTTTCGCTTCGGAAACCAATCCAGCATAATGATTCACCCTGGCCTGTATTACACCGGTCAGGGTATCCAGGTCCGCCAAACTGTATTGTTTCACATCCAGTTTTAACTGGCTGGCGATCCCTTTCCGGTTATAGTTCAGCCCCCAGAAAAGATTGAAAAATACATATACGAACAGGATGAAGAAAATGACCTGCTGCAGACCGGTGATGAAATATACCCGGTTGAAACGCCTTCTGACCAGGGTTTTGACCAGGTTAAAGGTTTTAAAGAGGATCACGAGCACCAGGAATCCATAGAAAAGATCCCCTATGCTGAAAGGGATCCATCCGAACAGGACACGCTGAAATTTTGCGATCACCGGGTAAATGCCCGAGCTGTAATTTCTTT
>CAZQGZ010000216.1:0-4751 GCA_964592935.1 uncultured Chitinophaga sp.
TGGTGGTTCAATAATCTTTTCTTCCTGTTTTATGTCCTGAAGCGTTACTTCCTGGATTTTTACTTTCTCCTTTGTTCTATTGCTGCAGGACATGATCAGCAGTGCAATTCCCGCAGTGCAGATTATTTTGATTGTGGTATTGATTTGCATGGTGGCCGGGTATTATTTTTGTTTTTTAAATTGTTCGTAAGTCAATTCCCATAGTCTGACCGGTTGTTCAAAGTTAAGGAAGCCGGGAATGGTTATATATTCTTTTATAAATATAAATCCTGCTCTTTCCAGTACCTTTTGGGGAGCGGGGTTCAGGGCATAAGGCTCACTGTATATTTTTTTCAGTTCCAGTTTTTCAAAAAAATAGGGGAGTGACATTTTAACAAACGCTGTTCCCATTCTTTTTTTCCGCTGATCTGAACTCCAAAGGTGAAGATGCATATAAGCCTCAACGCCAAATTTTATCTTGTTGACATTGCAATGCCCTATTGGTTCATTATTATATTGCCAGATTGTGCAATAAGATTTTTTTTCGGAATAGGGTTGTGAGATTTGTTCGGCGAGCATCGTTCTCCATTCATCTTTAGCAGGCATTTTTTGAAGGTCAACACCCATGCCGGTTAAGAATGCCGGATCGGCATTGAGCCAGTATAGGGTGATAGGCTCAATGTCGCTATTCTTTATTTCCCGTACAGATAATAAATTTTCCATCTTTAGATTATTACAGTAGTTGCCTCTTGTACAACTGCACCGCATTCTCCAAACCCAGGTAAATTGCATCGCAGATCAATGCATGGCCGATACTCACTTCATCCAGCCAGGAAATGTTTTGTTTAAAATATTTTAAGTTGTGCAGGTCAAGATCATGCCCGGCATTTAACCCGAGACCAAGTTCTTTTGCTTTTTTCGCAGCGTTTACAAACGGAGCCACTGCCTCCTTCGCTAAAGCTACGGAGACCGGACCCGACTCCCGACTCCCTCCTTCACTAAAGCTACGGAGGGCAAGCCCGACTCCGAACTGTTTTGCATAACCTTCCGTATACAGTTCAATCCTGTCGGTCCCTGTAGCGGCAGCACCTTCCACCATTTGTACATCAGGATCACAGAAGATGGAAGTACGGATGCCGGCCTTTTTAAAAACATGGATCATGTCGGACAGGTAATCTTTATGTTTAATGGTATCCCATCCGTGATCTGAAGTCAGTTGCCCGGCGGAATCCGGCACCAGCGTAACCTGTGTGGGTTTTGTTTCTAAAACCAAATCAACAAACTTTTGTTCCCGGCAATTGCCTTCTATATTATATTCCGTGGTGATTATTTTTTTTATCTGCCGTACGTCTTCATAACGGATATGCCGTTCATCGGGTCGGGGATGCACCGTCACCCCATCGGCTCCGAAACGCTGCACATCGATAGCTGCTTTAACTACATCGGGGTTATTACCGCCTCTTGCATTGCGGAGCGTGGCGAATTTGTTGATATTGACGGAAAGCTTTGTCATCTTAATTACTCACTTTAATTAACATAACACCATGCGGTACCACTTTGGTCGTAAATTTTTCTTTGAAATTACCCAGTTCTTTCTGCCTCCAGAGATCCCTCACTTTACCATTTTCCGGCAAACCCAATTCATTCCAGTTGATCGAAATTTTCATATGTTCTTCGGAAATATTAAAAATACCAATGGCCCTGCTTCCATCTTCTAATTCTTTTACCCAAACCTGGTAATCTATATTCGCAATGACCTGCCGGGCCTGTTTGCCTAAGGGGTCCTGGTCAACCGCCAGCACTTCATCGTTCGTTAATAAATTCAATGTGAAATCATTCAGCCTGCTGATATCACAACCAATGAGTAAGGGAGCAGACAGTAAACACCATAAACTGATATGCGTATATTGTTCATCGGGGTTGAGGTTGGTGGGATGTAAATTTTCTCCCCAGCCCACTTCCCCGACGATCAGCATGTCCGGATCATTCCAGCGGCCGGGTTGCGCAAAAGGGTACTGAACCGTTTGATTAAAACCGATATGGCTTAAACTTTTCCAGGTATCCGTTATGTCCCCGGTGGTACGCCAGCAATTGCCATCCACTTTAGCCCCCCATTTCCAAACCTCCTTCATACCGTATTGACAAAGACTGTAAACAATATCTCTTTTTTGTGAACGGAGAAAAGCCTGCATTACTTTATATGGCTTTTGAAATGCGGCCAATGCTGTATCTTTTCCTTCTTTCAGGTCACCATAACTGCACCAATCGTATTTCAAATAATCAATACCCCAGTTCGCGTAGGTTGCCGCATCCTGTTTTTCAAATTTATAAGAACCCAGGTATCCCCCGCAGGTCTTTGGCCCGGGTGATGAATAGATCCCGAATTTAAATCCCCTTTCATGCAGCCAGTTTCCCAGGGCTTTCATATCCGGAAATTTGCTGTTGGGAGTGATTTCTCCTTTCGCATTTCTTTTTTCCGCTTCCCATCCGTCATCAATATTCATATAGGTCCATCCATGGTTGATCAGTCCTTTATCGATCATGGCCTGTGCCGAACTTTTCAGTTTTTCATCGCTCACGCTCAGGCCCCAGCAGTTCCAGCTATTCCATCCCATCGGTGGTGTCAATGCAAGAAGGTTGCCGCACCGGACCGTGAATTCTCTTTTTGCCTCACCCAAACTGTTTTTCACTATGATGTTCATTTTATAATCACCGGCTTTCAATAAACTGCCGGTAATGATACCGGTGTTGGCATCAACAGCAAGACCTGCGGGAAGGTTTTCCACTTTATATTCAAGATGTTTCTCACCGGTTGCGGCAATCTTATAAAGGAATGGAGAGCCGGGTCTTACGCCAAATACTTTGGCGCCATTTATCTGCGGGAAGGCAGGAGCCGGTGGTGTAAGAGAATAAAAGGTAACTTTTTTGTTACTGATAATTTTCCCGGAATTTTTTTCCACAAAGTCAACTACAATATCCAGCCGTTTATTGACAGGAAGACCAAGGTCAGCAACAAGATTCTTATCCGGGGTGATGGTAACCACCCTGTTCTTATCATAGATCACATTATCTGCATCCGTATCCGTGACTTTTATTTTAAGGTTCCCGGTGATAGGCTGGTTGATGATATTTGAAACCACGACCGGTGTTGAGAGTTTATTATTGCTGTTGACCTGCCCGGGTCTGAAATCCAGCCTGATCCCGTCTGCGAGTTCCATCATATTGATAAACGGGGTACTTCCGAAAATACCGCCGGGTCCATTGCCGTCGTATACTTTGACTGCAATGATATTATCTGCATCCCATTTGATAGCCGGATTCCGGGTGCTGATATGATATTCCCTGTTTTCATCCCATGCGGATCGATAGCCGGCTGGTTGCCCGGGAAAAGATCCTTTCTTCCCGATCAATACACCATTCAGGTACACTTCATCGGCATCATCAATTTTTGCAAGATGGATCCGCAATGAATCTTTCCAGAATGCCTGGTCTTTGAGTGAAGATGGAATCTTAACATGGATACGATACCAGGCAAATCCGTTATAATCCTTAAATCCCTGTTCTTCCCAATTAATATATGTAAGCACCTTGGTCCATTTGCTGTCATCAAAACCCGGCTGGCTCCAGGTCAAATTATCGCCGGTATTGAACCTGGCATCGGTCATTTGTATGGCCTGGCCAAAAACTAAAGCCGGCGCCAGGTAAAGAAATACTGACAATAGCCTTTTCATCGGAATTTTTTACCAAGCTACTGAAAAATATGCTGGTCATAAAATCAACGAAACTATAATTCCATCCAGGTATGATCGGCCAGCAATTTTACCGGGGCAATGAATTTTTTAAAAGGACCGTTCTGGCCCCATTCTTTGGGGGCTACCAGGGATAGCAATGAACTGCCGTCATGTTTTTCATACAGGTAATAGGTCTGGCCGATATTGGGTTTGAATGAAAGTTTGGCGCTGTAGATTATCATGGAAAGTTCTTTCCGTTTCTGTATTTCATGAGCCTGCAATGCCAGCAGTTCAATTTGTTTACGGATCTGATCCAGTTGCATATTCGTTTGTTCTTCCATGGCCGTTAACGCCTTGTGTTTGATGATCCCTTCTTCATTTTGCTTGATCACAGCACCGGCAACGGAAGCTGAATATGGCAGCACGCTCAGTTGTTTATGGTATACCTCCGAGTTGCTGTAAGATTTTCCATCTTCTGTTATTCCCTGCTGGGTAATTTTGAGATATCCATTCGGCATGATTTCATGCACAACATGCAGCGCCACTTCCCCTTTTTTATAAAAATGAATTTCGAAAGTGATGCCATCCGGGATTACGACCTGGACTTTATCAGCCAGATCATGATTGTCAAATTCATTCAGCCCGCCATCGGCATTGATACGGTAATCTGATGCAAAGGCCTTGTTGTCAAGAGATACCCAGTTGTGATAAATAACCAGTTCTTTTTTATCGGGAACCGCTTCAATTTTATAAATCCCGCTTTTGGGTCTTTCCCCGTATTCATAGGTTCCTTTTTCAGGAAACAGTTGCCAGGAAGCGAGGAAATTATAAGCTTGAACCATATGGAGGATATATGAGGTCAGAAGTCAGCGGTCTGGGACCGGATAACTGAAACCTGACTTTTTTTATACTTGTCCGTTTTTTATTTGAATTAATAAATGTGTGGTTGCAAAGATTTTGTTTTCCGGGCATATAACAAAGCTTTATATAAAAATTGGCAACTGTTATGGCAGAATTCTTATCTTGGTTCAGATTTAAACT
>CAZQGZ010000217.1:0-4745 GCA_964592935.1 uncultured Chitinophaga sp.
ATTATTTGTACTGGTCATTATCCGGATGCGTTCCCGGGCATCATTACCCAATTTGGTTCCCGATAAAAGGATACAATAACTCTTCTCTGCCCCCCGGCCCACGCGGCCCCGCAACTGGTGCAACTGGGATAAACCGAATTTTTCAGCGCTTTCAATCACCATCACCGAAGCATTGGGCACATCCACTCCCACTTCTATAACGGTGGTGGATACCAAAATCTGCGTATCCCGCTCAACAAATCTTTTCATGTTCAGTTCTTTCTGTTCAGCGGGCTGGCGACCATGCACCATGCTGATCCAGTATTTGGGCTCGGGGAAATAAGCTTTTACATTTTCGTATCCCTTCATCAGGTTTTCATAGTCCATTTTTTCGCTTTCTTCGATCAACGGGAATATAATGTAGACCTGTCTTCCTTTACCGATCTCGGCCCTTATAAAATCCATCACTTTGCTGCGGTGTGTTTCATACCGGTGAACAGTGGTAACAGGCAGGCGCCCGGGTGGCAATTCATCGATCACGCTGTAATCAAGATCGCCGTAAGCGGTCATGGCCAGTGTACGGGGAATGGGAGTGGCTGTCATGACCAGCACATGCGGTGGCACCAAAGCCTTTCCCCAGAGTTTGGCTCTTTGTGCCACACCAAAGCGGTGTTGTTCATCGATAATTACAAGACCGAGGTTACTGAATTGCACCACATTTTCAATGACAGCATGCGTGCCGATCAAAATTTTCAAGGCGCCGGTCTCCAGTTCTTTTAATATTTTTTTTCTCTCCGCTGTTTTGGTCGAACCGGTAAGCAGCTTAACTGAAATATTAATTTTTTCAAGCAAGCTGCTGATCGTTTTATAATGTTGCCGGGCCAGTATCTCGGTCGGCGCCATCAGGCAGGACTGGTAACCCTGTCCGTCCGGCAGGCGGGTGTTATCAGCGGCCAATAACATGATGAGAACGGCAACAATTGTTTTGCCGCTTCCCACATCGCCCTGCAGCAGGCGGTTCATTTGCCTTCCTTTTGCCGTATCGCTCCTGATCTCTTTGATCACTCTTTTTTGGGCGCCCGTCAATGCAAAAGGAAGATGGTTTTTATAGAATTCATTAAAAAGGTCCCCCACCTTATCAAACACAACTCCTTTGGAAAAACGATGACGGTTGCTGCGCAATAAATTCATCCGGAGCTGGGCGATGAACAGTTCCTCAAACTTCAACCGTTTCAGCGCTTCATCATATTCAGCAATGGAAGAAGGAAAATGGATCTGTTTATAAGACTGGAAACGATCAATCAGTCTTAATGGCACCATCACCGGATCCGGCAGGATCTCCGGAATATCTTTTGGTTTCAGCATATTCATTAACACCTGTGTCAGTTTCCCGATCTGTTTTCCTCCCAGTCCCCGCGCCTTTAATTTTTCTGTGGTGGGATACACCGGTTCCAAAAAGAATTTTCCTCCCTGTATTTCATCATTCAATAATTCTATTTCAGGGTGAATGATCTGTGGCTCCCCGCTGTAAAATGAAACTTTCCCGTATACGAGATAAGATTTTCCCGGCTGCAAAGTTTTCTGGATCCAGTTGATCCCCTGGAACCAGGCCAGTTCCAAAAACCCGGTTTTGTCTTTTAGTTGTGCGATCAATCTCTTACCGGTCCTTTGCCCGATCACTTCAAAATTCAACAATACACCGGATACCTGGATATATTCAGTAAGTGGTGTAATGTCCCTGATGAAGTTCACTTTTGTTTTATCCACATGGCGGAAAGGGAAATGGTTCAGCAGGTCTCCGAAAGTAAAAATGCTCAATTCTTTTTTCAACAGGTCTGCCCGTTGCGGTCCCACACCCTTTAAATATTCAATGGGATTGGATAATATGTGGGATAAAGAGGGAATAGTTAGATCCTTTCGTACAAAAATAAGCCACAGATCATATTATTTTTCCCGGCAAACCGGGAAGTAGTTTTTATTGGAAAGCAGCAAACTTGAGTATTGAAGATTTATTGTTGACTTATTGAGTCTTTCGTATAAAGAAAAAGACTCAATATATCAACCCTCAACAAACAAGACCCAAGTGATCTTATTCGTGCAATTCGTGGCCAAACCCTACTCAACAGCCTGCCGGAGAGATTTTTCCCATAGTACCGATTGCCGGCCCCTGATAAATTTTATGAACCCTTTTACAAGGCAGTAGTTCATGAAAACAAAATAAAATGGAATGGTGAGTATTCCCGTTCTTTTCCCGGACCGGGCCATGATCCACCCGGATAATGCCAGCACATAAAAAACGGCCTGTGCACAGAGGAAGAAGTCATAGACTCCGGAATGAGCATATCGGAATACGATGAGGATATTGGTCAGCAGGAATACCAGCAGCAGCGGGGGGCAGCATATCCAGCGTAATAATCTTCTTGATAAAAACTGGAATGCAAGCAGGGGGTATTTGAAAATATTGAACCCTTCTCTTAAATATCCAATCGATTGGTAAGCTCCGGCTGATATTCTCACTTTTCTTTTTTCCTCATCAGCCAGTGAAGCGGATGGTAATTCTGTGGCAAAGGCCCCGGGTTCATAGGCTATTTTATATCCCTGCAGGCATACCTGCATCGAAATGACAAAATCATCGAGGATCACTTCATCATCCAGTGCTTTGAATAAGGCAGTGCGGATGGAAAACAATTCGCCCGCAGCGCCGGTCACCGTGTTCAGTCCCGCATCCAGTTTCTTCATCAATGATTCATACTTCCAGTAAATTTTTTCCGCCACACCGGCAGCAGAGATCTTTTTGCTGCCGGTGATTTTTTTCTCCCCCGCCACACCGCCCACCCGTTCATCGCTGTAATGCGGAACAATATTTTTTATACATTCCTTATTCAGCAGGGTATTGGCATCACTGAAAACAACGACCGGCGTCTGTACGCTTTGCATAGCTCTTTTGATGGCCGCATACTTTCCTTTGCGTTCGGGCTGGTGCATCAGCCTTACAGAAGGATAGTTCGTGAAAACCCGGGCCGGGTCTCCGGAAGAGCCATCAGTGATAAAAATGATCTGAAGTTTATCGGCGGGATAATCAATAGCCAGTGTATTCCTGATTTTCTGTTCCAGTACATCCTCTTCGTTGTAGGCCGTTACAATGATTGTAACGGGCAAATGAGCAGGAGCGATCTTTTTTTTCTTCCTGTTTATAAAAATTCTCTTTATGGCATTTAACAAAAAGACAAAGATCCCGTAGCCCAGGTAGCAGTAAAACAGCACTGCCACACTAACCCAGAAAAAAAATAGCGTAATTGTCATTGTCTTTTTGGTTGCGAAAATTACGGTTTTATCACCGCAAATATCCCAGTCTCCCGTTTAAATTTAACCCGTTCCATACATTCGCAATTTTTTCACCCCGGCACAATAAAAAACTTCTTGCCTTTTGCAGGATTTCCCTCTAATTTGGTGATTCGAAAATCCAATGTTCCTGACCAAAACCAGGTACCATGAAACTCCATATCCACCTGTTACAGCTCAACCTCAGCTTTACTGATTACAAGTTTGCCCTGCTTTGTTTTATCAGTGCATTTATTATCACGCTGATCACCATTCCGCCTATCATCAGCCTGGTAAAAAAATACAGCTTATTTGATATGCCGGGAGCCCGCAAAGTGCATTCATCTCCGATCCCCACCATGGGTGGAATTGCTGTGATCGCCGGAATGATGGCAGCCCTCTTCCTCTGGTTCCCTTTCAGCAGCGGCGTTGAACAAATTTGTTTCTTCTTTTCCATCACAGTTTTATTTGGCCTGGGTATCCTGGATGATCTTACAGATCTTTCTGCCAAATATAAATTTATCGTTCAGGTTGCTCTTGCAACACTGATTGCTCTGTCAGGGATCCGTATCACTTCTTTCGAAGGATTGTTTGGCATTACTGAATTATCCTTGTCTGCACAATACACATTCACCATACTGGCCATCGTGGGTATCACCAATGCCTTTAATCTTATTGATGGTATTGACGGGCTGGCCGGCGGTTTGGGTTTTATGAGCCTGGTGACGATCGGCCTTTTCCTGACCATGAGCGGCGACAGCAATACGGCTCTTGTAGCATTTGCGCTGGCCGGTGGCATCTTTGCCTTTCTTTATTTTAATTTCAATCCCGCCAAAATATTCATGGGTGATACCGGTTCATTAGTACTTGGGTTTGTTATTTCTGTGCTCAGCGTAAGACTAATGCAGGTAAATGTTTTTTCAGCAACACCTGTTTTATCACATGCGCCGGTATTTGTCCTGGGAATTGTATTTATCCCGGTATTTGACACGCTTCGCGTTTTTGCCCTGCGGATCTGGAATGGCCGTTCACCATTTGATGCAGACAGGTCACATATCCATCACCTGCTGACCAACCAGGGTTTCAGTCATGGCTTTTCTGCCAAACTGATCTGTTTTATTCACGGGTTTGTTTTGATTGAAGTATATTGGTTGCGGAACCTGCGGCAGGAATTCATTTTCCTGATCCTGTTTGCCTTTATGCTACTGGTGATATTTATTCTGAAAAACCTGGGACTGGTGATCAAAAAACCCGGGGCAATACGATCTTCACCCTTTAGCAAAGGTTAGATTTCCTGCTTCTTTCCATTACTGACAAATTGCCTTTTAATTTTCGACGAAGTCCGACCTGGTTATATCATGCTTTTTCCCAACTATCTTCTGCTGCCAACACGGTAAGAGGAAGAACAAAGAAAAGTGCAAAAAGTACGATCAGTACCATACACC
>CAZQGZ010000218.1:0-4742 GCA_964592935.1 uncultured Chitinophaga sp.
CGGCGTCAATGCCATGGGTAAAAGGAAAATCACCCCGGTGCAGCCGGCACAAAAGGAACATTTCGTTGAAATAACAGAAGTAAAAATATTTACGGAGAAACCAAAAGAACCTGAAAAGCCTAAAGTAGCAGTAAAACCTGCTGTGAAAACGGCCACTAAAAAATATGTAAGCAATATCGTGATCAAACCGGATCATAAAGTGAAGGAAACATTGCCGGATGTAACAAGTCTTGATAAAACAATAATATCCGACAAAACAAATGTTGGGATCATTGATAATGGCATACCCAAAGAAACAGATAAACCTGCCGAAACCGGTAACGGGAATGTAACAGTGATTACGGAAAAACTGCCAGACTTTGTTGCGCACGAAAAGGAACCTGAATTCCCGGGCGGACCGGAAGCATTGAAAAGGTTTTTGGCAAAGAACCTGGCCACTCCGGCCGACCTGGAAGATGGTGAAAAGAAGGTCGTAAGGATCAGGTTCAAAGTGGATAAGGACGGTGCGGTTAACACCTTTGAAATTATTACGAGCGGGGGCAACGAGTTTGATAATGAAGTGGTAAGGGTATGCAAAAAAATGCCCCGGTGGGTGCCGGCTCTGCAGAACGGGATCAACGTTCCGGTGAGTTATGTGTTACCCGTAACATTTATCGGGGTTGAACAATAAAATTTCTCTAATTTTCCACCCCTGAAAACAAAAAAGATGTTTGAAGAATATGAAAAGAAAAGGCGGAAGCAGCTTTCCATGATGAGATCCCTGCTGGATTATGGCATGGGCATCATCATTTTGCTGATCGGTTTGTTTTTTTTCTTCAGGAGCAGGTTTGATATTTCATTTAATGAAACCTTTCCGCCAAACAATATTGACAAAATTTTCGGCGCAGTCTGTTTGTTGTACGGCGGGTGGAGAATTTACAGGGGCTATAAGAAAAAATACTTCCGATGACCTGCTGCAGGCCGACAAAAAATATAAGCTTCTTTTTTTTCCTGGTTTTACTGTTTGCAGTCATACCCGGATGCAAATCGTATAAAGAGAAAGAAAATGAATTGAAGGATACTCCATACAGGGGTTCCATTAACGTAAGTGCAGATGAATCTTTTAAACCGGTGGTTGATGAACTGGTGCAGGTATATGAATCGGGTCATCCCCATACAAAGATCAATGTTCTTTACAAGCCGGAAGCAGAATGTTTTAAGGATTTCGGAGTGGACAGTATCCGCATGGTGATTGCCACAAGGGGTTATAATGCCGATGAAAAGGCTTTCATGGTTGACTCACTCGGCGTATCACCGCAAAGTATGACGGTTGCCCGGGATGCGGTTGCAGTCATTGTGAATCCTGCGGCTGAGGATTCATTATTCAGTATGAAAGACCTTGCCGGCATTTTGACAGGGAGATTTAGGAAAAATTTAATTCCTGTATTTGACGGGGTGAAAGCAACCAGTACCGTACGATTTATCATCGATTCAGTATTGCGGGGTGATACGCTTACACCATCAGCGGTTGCTGCCCGCAGCAGCGTAGGAGTGATCGATTATGTCTCAAAAAATCCCGGTGTGGTTGGTTTCATCGGGATCAGCTGGATCGGGAACCCGGAAGATGCGGACCAGTTGAGTTTTTTGAAAAAAGTCACCGTGGCAGGGATCGAAAGTACATATAGCAGTGAAGGATTTGTTAAAGCTTACCAGCAAAATATTTATACAAAAAGTTATCCTATGGTACGGGATTTGGTTTATACACTCAAGGAGAATTATAAAGGGTTGGGATTTGGGTTTGCAGGATTTATGAGCGGTGAGATCGGGCAATTGATTTTCAGAAGAGCATACCTCGTGCCGCAGATTTTAAAGAATTTCGGCATAAGGCCCATCAGGTTGAAAAAGTAAACCCGGTCGAAATCCACCCTGATTTTTTCGGCAGGCAAACAAATAAGTTATATTTACAACCAGTAAAAGAGAACAGAAAAATGAAGAAGACCACCATTACATTGATGACCTGCGGGTTATTATTTTTATCCGGGCTGCATGCACAATCCATCCAGGATGGAATGAACCACCTGTATGCCAAAAGGCATAAAAGCGCGGCAGATGTTTTTCAAAAATTGCTGGCCACCAATCCCAATAATATCGAAGCAATTTATTGGCTGGGACAGACTTATTTTAATATGGATGATAACGCTGCGGCCCGCCAGTTATATGAAAAAGCCCTGTCTACCAACGGAAGTGCTCCGCTTGTTTTGGTAGGCATCGGCCATGCCGACCTCCTGGATAATAAGAATAATGATGCCCGTCAGCGTTTTGAAGCAGCGCTTACAGCCAGCCGCACCAAAAAAGGAGATGATCCCGTGGTGCAAACGGCGATCGGCCGGGCCATTGTTGATTCAAAGACCGGGGATTTTAAATATGCCATACAATTATTACAGGCTGCAACAGCCAAAGACCCCAAGAATACGGAAACCTTGCTACAATTGGGCAACGCTTACCGCAAAGCTGATCCAGGTAAAGGCGGAAGCGAAGCATATACCAGTTATAACCAGGCATTAGCTGCAAACCCGGGCTTTGCCGTAGCCAGTTTAAGATTGGCAAAATTGTTTGAAACGCAGCAAAACTGGACATTGTATCTGCAGTATCTGAATGATGCTATAACAAAAGACCCGAAGTTTTCTGAAGCATATTATGAATTGTTTTATTACTATTTCTACCGTGCAAATTTTCCGGAAGCCAAAGCAAACCTGGAAAAATATTTGAACAGCAAATTGCCGGAAACCGATATTATGGATGAATACCTGTACGGGCAATTGTGTTATGTAAGTAAAGACTATGATTGCGCCATAACAAAAGGAAACAAGGTAGTAAATGAATTAGGCGCCAAAACCAAACCGAGGGTGTATAAACTGCTGGCCTATGCTTATTTTGATAAGGGTGATTACACCAATGCACTGGTTAATGTGAATGAATATTTTGCAAAGGAAAAAAAGGATGATATCATTTTGGGGGATGTCAGGCTTAAGGCTGATATACTTTCCAAGACAGGGGGTTCCCCGGACGAAATTTATAAGACATATATACAGGGAATTGAACTGGACTCCGTGCTTACTTCAAAGGTGGATTTCCTGAAACAGGCGGCTGCCTATTTCAAACAGAGCAAACTGAAAGACAAAGAAATCCAGGTCATTGAAAAAATAATTGAATTGAAGCCCAGGCCAACGATCAATGATTATTTTGACCTGATGAAATTAAATTATGATTTGAATAATAATGCAAGGTCCAGGGAGGTCGCATTGCTGATGCGGGATAAATTCCAGGACCAGGTGTTTGGCTATGACTGGGCTTTTAAGAACAGCGCCATTGTGGATACGGTCAAAAGGGATAGCATTGCTGTACCTGATGCGTTAAAGCTTTATGATTTTGCTCAAAAAGATACCATAAAATTCAAGGCCCAGTATTTTAATACGGTGAGATTCCTGGCGGGGTTCTATTATAATACAAAGGACAAAGAAAAATCCATGATCTTTTTGCAGAAATGGCAGAACCTGGATTCGGCCAATGCCGCGGCCATCCAGGGATATATGGATGCCATAAAAAAATGGTCTTCGGGCACGGGCACAAAACCGGCTGGTTCAACACCAACCAAGGGAACAACTACTCCCAAAACAGGATCCATCAAAGCACCACCCAAGAAAACAACAACGACAAAAGCAAAGACAAAAACCACGACAACCATAAAGAATATGGTTGCAAAAATATCATAATCCTTTTTTCTTCTTTTACTGGTAAAATCCCCATCCGTCAACCGGCGGAGGGGATTTTTAATTCCGGGGAAAGCTGACAAAGATCATCAGAACTTCTTTTTTTTGTTAGGTTATTTCCCTGCCTCCGCCTTATTTTTGCTTCGCAGCGGAAACCTATGATTTATTTACTTCAAGCAGGTCTGAACAACATGGATGCCGGTTCTTATCTTCCGGTAGCGATCCAGGTTCTTATTGCAGTGGGCCTGATTGCATTCCTGGCGGTTGTCACCCATTTATTGGGACCTAAAAGAAAAACGTCTGACAAGTTGCAGGGTTTTACCAGTGGAATAGAAAGTCATGGTGATGCCCGCCAACCCATGGCCATTAAATATTTCCTGACAGCCATCTTGTTTGTATTGTTCGACGTGGAAGTTATTTTTTTCTATCCCTATGCGGTAAATTTTAAGGGGCTTGGGTGGGAGGGGTTTTGGGCCGTATTGATGTTTGTTGGATTCTTCCTTTGCGGGTTTATTTATATCATTAAGAAAGGAGCGTTGAAGTGGGAGGATTAAGAAAAATGTGAAAATGTGTAAATGTGGAAATGAAAACAGATAGATTGAAAGATTGTACTAACAAGTGCTATTTTCACATTTCCATATTATCTCATTAATAACTTGTTATTATGTCTCGTCCTGTATCATATAACCTGGTCAATAAACCGCTGGAAAAAGATATCAGCATCGTGGAGATGCCGGATGGTCACCAGGGGGAAGGATTTTTTGCCACTTCATTAAATAAAGTCATTGGACTGGCCAGAAAAAATTCCATCTGGCCATTGCCATTTGCCACTTCCTGCTGCGGCATTGAATTCATGGCCACCATGGGTTCGCATTATGATCTCGGAAGATTTGGAAGTGAGCGGGTAGGTTTCTCACCCCGGCAATGTGACCTCCTGAATCTCGACATCTGAATCGCTGTTCATCCTGATAATGCTGAACGGGTGGTGGCGGC
>CAZQGZ010000219.1:0-4709 GCA_964592935.1 uncultured Chitinophaga sp.
ACAATATGTGGATGGGAAAAATATCCGCATCGTGATCTTTGACGATGAACTCAGCGGAGCACAAATTAATAATATTGAAAAGGCCATTGATGTAAAGGTCATTGACCGGTCCGACCTGATCCTCGACATTTTTGCCCGCCGGGCCAAGACCGCGCAGGCCAAAGCACAGGTAGAGCTGGCGCAATACCAGTATATTTTACCGAGGCTGCGGGGTATGTGGAAACACCTGGAAAGATTGGGTGGCGGTATCGGTACAAGAGGCCCGGGAGAAAGCGAAATAGAAACCGACCGCCGGATCGTGCGGGATAAAATTTCATTATTACGGAAAAGATTAGCCGAAATTGACAAACAGGCGGCCACGCAACGAAAGGACCGCGGGGAATTCATCCGGGTGGCGCTGGTGGGTTATACCAACGTGGGCAAATCGACCTTGATGAACCTCCTGAGTAAAAGAGAAGTATTTGCCGAGAATAAGTTATTTGCCACGCTCGACACCACCACCGGCAAAGTGGTTTTTGACAACACGCCGTTTTTATTGAGCGATACGGTGGGGTTTATCCGCAAATTGCCGCATCATCTGGTGGAAAGTTTTAAAAGTACCCTTGATGAAGTCAGGGAAGCGGATATCTTATTGCACGTGGTGGATATTTCGCATCCGGGCTATGAAGAACAGCTGGGCGTGGTGAATAAAACCCTGCAGGAACTAAAGGCGTTTGACAAACCCATGCTCACCATTTTCAACAAAATGGATTTGTACGAAGCCAATACTTTTGACGAGTGGCTGGAAGAAAGCACCAAAAAAGAAATACTGAACGACCTGTATGAACGCTGGCAGCGGGAAACCAATGGCAATGCTGTTTTTATTTCTGCCATTGAAAAAAGAAACCTCGATGAGCTCAGAAAAAAAATCCTGGGTAAAGTGAAGGAGATGTACCGGGTGCGTTATCCTTATAAAACGGAGTTTATGTATTGATAGGGCTAGTGGGGGTTGGCGAGTGGCAAGTAGGGTATCTTATTATGTAAGCTCCCTACTCCCCACTAGCCACTTCCCACCAGCCAATTGCCTGAACAAACATGACATCAAAAAAATATACCTGGCACAAAATCGCGGAACATATCCATGAACTTGGCTTCGGAGAAAATAATATTGCCGTCGCCGATCTGAACGGGAAAAAAATCTGTATCGCAAAATTCAAAGAAGAATTGTTTGCCTTTGCTTTTAAATGTCCGCATGCCGGCGGCATACTGGCCGACGGGTATATGGATGCGCTGGGCAATATTGTTTGCCCGTTACACCGTTACAAATATGATATCAAAAATGGCCGCAATACCAGCGGCGAGGGTTATTATTTAAAACACTGGCCGGTGGATCAAAGAGAGGATGGGGTGTTTGTGGGGGTAGAAGAAAGCGGGGGGTTGTTTGGGTGGTTGAAATAGTTTAAAGTTTCTTTCCTCATCTTTACTTTTTATATTTATATAAATTTTTCCAGATGAGATACCGGATAATCTGCCTTCTGTTTTTGATTAATCTTATCACAAGCCAGGCCCATGCGCAATCAATTACCCTGAGGCAGCTTGGAAAAACCAGTGAGCATTTCTCGGATGGTTACCTGGTTTATTTTAATAAAACCCTTTACACAATTAATTATGGTGCCTTATATAAAACCGAACTCGATAGCGGCCATTATACCCGGCTGGGCAATTCGGTATATAAAAACATTCGTTTCTTTTTTGCAGTCAACAACAGGCTGCATATTATTGAAACGGATGGCAGCATGCTGGGCATTGATCCCGTTACCGGTGAACGGAAAAACGAGTCACCCATGAATACCTGGGTCAATGTCGGGCATGTGGTTGGGATAGGCAATACTTTTCTTTCATTTGAGAATGGCATTTGTTATAAACATACCGCTTTGGACCCCAATAGCCGGAGGCAGATCGGGAAGGCGGAGTTCTATGATCTTGGCAGCCTGATTCGCAGTGATTCCAGGCTATTCAGTATTATCGGCAGTAATTTATACCAGATCAACATTCTCAATGGAGAATGGATCAAAATCGGCAAGGGCAAGGCCTGGAAGGGGGTAAAGTCGGGTGCTGCTTTGAATGACAAATTTTACTCCATTGAGTCGGACGGCAAATTCTGGGAAACGAACCTGGCCGACGGGGCAAAGAAAGAATTAGATAATACGCATTTTATCAAGGGCGGGTATCTTTTCGCAGAAGCGGGCAAGCTGTATACCATTATTGAAGGTACTCTTTACGAGATCAGCTTGAACTGATCCTTAAACGAGTTCCGGAAATCTGAAAGTATGTAAGTTTGAATTTGTATATAACCGCAGAGGCGCTGAGGACGCAGAGTATTGAGAGAATATGATTAAATGCTCTGCGCTCTCCGCGTCTCTGCGGTTATTTTTCTTCCCTTGGCAAATTCAGGAGTTTCCCTAATGCAGTAACCTTTCTTATATTTATCTAAAACAAATTACCATGAACCGCAAACTTCTCTTTCTCCTTATTGCAACTTGTTTTATTAATACAATGATAGCGCAGCCCGGCACCTGGCGGCAGGTAGGCGCCGCCGGTATCTGGGGCAATACGGTATTTGCCGTGGCATCTTCCGGCACCATGTACACGATCGAAAGATCGGGGGCCTTATACAAAACGGATCCTTCCACCGGGGTGTACACGCAGATCGGTAACCAGAGTTATGCGAACACCGCCATGATGTTTGCGGGCAGCAAAAATATTTTTACTATCGAAAAAGATGGAAGTCTTTATAAGACCAACCCGCTTACGGCAAGCTGGGAAAGAATGGGTACTGCCGGGGCCTGGGCCAATACGATCACGGGGGTTGTTACGTCCGGTTATCTTTATACGGTGGAAAGCAGTGGCGCCCTCTATGTCACGAATGTGAATACGGGAGTATGGCAGCAAATCGGGAAACCTGAATTCGCCAATACCGTTTATCTTTTCGATGCCAATGGCAAATTATATAGTATTGAAAAAGACGGCAGCCTTTACGAGATCAGCCAGGCGGATGGAAGTTGGAGAAGGATCGGGGATGCGGGTGCATGGGCAAAAACCATTGCCGCAGCCAATATTTTCGGAAAATTATACACTGTTGAAAGCAGTGGCGCCTTATATGTCACCGACCTGGCAACAGGCACCTGGCAGCAGATCGGGAACCCGGATTACGGCAATACCAAATTCATGGTCGGTTGCCTGGGTAAGATCTATACAATCGAGACTTCGGGGACTTTGTATGAGGTAAATGTGAATTGAAAAAGCAATTTTTTTTACTTGTGGCTCAGAAATTTAAAAAATAAAGCTCAAATATTAGATATTTTGAGCCAGAAACTGTATTTTTATGAGCCAGAAATCTAAAAATGACTGAACCACAGAAGAAGATCATTGAGTATATCAAAGAGAATCCATCCCATTCTTCTAAGGAAATACATGATGGATCCGGCACTGATCTGAGTTATGCCACATTAAAAAGAGTATTGCAAACCCTTATACTTGAAAACCTGGTTATTGTCAAAGGGAAGGGGAAAGGAACAAAGTATGAATTAGATCCGTCATATGATCTTGTAAGACCGGTTGACATGGAACGGTATTTTGAAAAGGAGATTGATGAACGGGACATACGACGCCACTTCAACCAAACCCTGATCCGGAATTCTTTGCAACAGCATAGTTTATTTACAAAAACCGAGCTGGACCATTTGGATGATTTACAGGCCAGGTATAAAATCAATTCGCAAAAACTAAGCCCGGCAGCATTCAATAAAGAACTGGAACGGCTTGCGATCGACCTGAGCTGGAAATCTTCACAAATTGAAGGGAATACGTATTCATTGCTGGAAACAGAACGTTTATTAAAAGAACAGCAAACCGCTAAGGGGAAAACAAAGGACGAAGCTACCATGCTGCTGAATCACAAAGCAGCGCTTGATTTTATCATTGCTCACCCGGATTATACAGATCCGCTGACCATTCCTGCTATTGAAGATATCCATCGTTTATTGACAGAGGGATTACACGTTGAAAGGAATATCCGCATTCATCGTGTGGGCATTTCGGGCACCAACTATCAGCCACTTGATAACGAATTTCAGATCCGCGAAGCGCTGGAAGATATGTGTACAGCTATCAACAGCCGGGACAATGTCTTTACCAAATCACTACTGGCTCTTTTGCTGCTTTCTTATATTCAACCATTCGTTGATGGCAATAAACGAACGGCCCGGATAATCAGTAATGCCATCCTGATTAAAAATAATTATTGCCCGGTTTCTTTCCGTACGGCCGATCCCGGTGAATACAAAAAAGCGATGCTGGTCTTTTATGAGCAGAATAATATAAGTCCCTTTAAAAAGATCTTTATGGAGCAATTTGAATTTGCCGTGAATACATATTTTTAAAAGACCGGGATTGTGGCGGAGCCAGGCCCGGGAAGCAGACAGGTAAGCCTGCAATTTTTTGCTCCCGGCTTTTATGTAAGACCGAATATCCTTATTTTTGCTGCCCCTAAAGGGAAGAGCTATGAGCCTTTAGCTACCAGCTATGAGCTATAAACTAAATGCGACAAGCTAACGGCTAATAGCTAACAGCTAATGGCTACTAACTTAACAACTCTTCAACTTTAGGAACTCATATTCCTGCTTAGCTCAGTTGGTTAGAGCATCTGACTGTTAATCAGAGGGTCGCTG
>CAZQGZ010000220.1:0-4660 GCA_964592935.1 uncultured Chitinophaga sp.
TCCTGCATTTCTTTCATCATCTTTTCTCTTTCTTTTTTAAACTCATCCGGCGTATAATGTTTTTTACCGGTGGGTTCTTTGATAATCGAAAGGTCATCTCTTTCCGAGATGCCGGTGGCCACAAATGTTTGCTTTCCGTTACTGACATCCATTTCAAGGATCAGGCCCGGTAATTGTCCCTGGTATTCGCCGGGGCCGGCCGGTACGGGGATGTCGCTGGTAAACCAGGCAACGATATTAGCCGTATCCTGGACTTCCTTGCGTTCCATTTTCCCGTTATCCATGGTCATACGCATTTGTGTGCTGATCCGGGTGGCAATCGCTTTCATGCAGGGATGACCCAGGATTGTTTTTGTTTCTCCCGTCATTTTCCATTTCATTTTCCGGATACTGTCGTCAATGATAAATGTCTTGTCGAGGAATTCCCTTTTTTCTGTTTTCTTCCCGGTTTGAAAATTGGTGTACATGACATCATTGCTGCCTGCAATCACCATTTGAACATGCATGCCGCCATTATCAGACGTTCCGGTGGCATCATCATTTTCCTGTTCAGCCGCTTTCCATAATGATTCGCCGTTGCTGAAAAAGAGTTCAAAATTTTCTTTCCTGGTCTGGGGCATTTCATTTTCAACACCGTTGATATTGAAACGGGCGATCATTTTCGTGACGCGTTCATAGGTTACATGTCCTGAATTCTGCTGTGCCAGCGCCGGGCCGGCAGACAATAAAAGACTACCTGCAATAAAAATTCTTTTCATGTTGTTTTATTTTGATCAAAGCTAAATCAGACGGGCTGCAAGATAAGTTAAGTCACCTTTCTTTTAGGTTAATAAAGGTTAAAGCCGCTATAAATGACCATGACATTGGTTTACTTTTGTTCCTGTAATTATTTTACATGAAACGACTCCGTTGGCTGTCCGTTTTGATGAGTATTACCCTTCTCGGTATTACCGGTTTCCAGTTATACTGGCTGAGAGAGAACTATGCCCGCGAAGAGAAAACGTTAACTATAAAATCAGAATACCTGTTCAGGCAGGCAATACAGCAACTACAGGTATCGAAATTAAAACTGGATGGCTTTCCGGGAGATTCTGCCGGTAGCGGTGATGTAAAAATTCTTATTCGTGAAGGGGTTGATGGAAATAAAACCAGGGTACACTTCAATCCTAAAACAGACATTATTTCTACCGTGAAAGTGATCAGTGAAAAGATGAAGGATTCTTTAAAAAAGAAGACGGGGGTATTCATAACGACGGATAAAATGACAGTTAATTACAGTCATGATTCTGCGGCATTCGGTAAAGGCCTGCCGTCCGGTCCTCACCAGGACCGGATCATCCAGATGCTTTATGGCGTTGATTCCCTGCAGGATTCTTTAAGACTGGGAGAGATTGATTCCGTTTATAAAAAAACGATGAACAGGCAGGGGCTGGATATCCCATATACGATATCAAGATTGGATAGCAGCAGCGAACCCGGCGAGCCGGTCTTAAATGAAGTGAGCATTGGCTTCGCGAACCCCGTTACATATAAACTTTCACTGGGTAATACATTTCCCTATTTAATCAAAAGAATAAGCCTTCCTGTTTTATTCTCCGTAATTCTTTTGGGCATTACCATTCTTTCCTTTGTGTTGCTGTACCGCAATCTGATGAAACAAAGAAAACTGGCTGAACTGAAGAATGAATTCATCAGCAATATCACGCATGAACTTAAAACACCGATCGCAACGGTGGGTGTAGCCATCGAGGCATTAAAGAATTTTAATGCCATGGAAAACCCGGCACGCACCAAAGAGTATCTTGAAATTTCTTCCAATGAACTGCAAAGGCTGAGCCTGCTGGTGGATAAGGTACTGAAGCTTTCCATGTTTGAGAAAAAAGAAATTGAACTGAAATATGAACCGCTCAATTTGAAAGATATTGTGGATGAAGTGACCGCGTCGTTGCGGCTGCAATTGGAAAAAAATAATGCAAGAGTTTATGTTGCACAAAACGGAGACCTGAACCTGCAGGGTGACCGGTTGCATTTGCTGAGTGTAGTATTTAATCTTCTTGATAATGCAATCAAGTATAGCAACGGCGATCCATCTATTCAAATTGAATTAAGCGGCGACGAACAAAATGTGGAGCTGAGTATAAAAGATAATGGCATCGGTATTCCGCAGGAATATCAAAACAAGGTATTTGAAAAATTCTTCCGGGTGCCGGCGGGTGATACACATAATACCAAAGGATATGGTCTTGGCCTCAGCTATGCGGCGCATGTGGTGAAGAAACATGGCGGGATCATTTCGGTGGACAGTCAGCCGGGATTGGGAACCAGGTTCACCATTATTTTACCAAAAAAAATTTCACCGCAGAGAACCTGCCTACCGGACAGGCAGGCATGAGTTAAAAGAGTTTTCGCAGAGAAACTCAGCGTTCCCACTTCTCTGCGTTAAAAAAAAATAATATGAGCAAGACAAAAGTATTTTACGTGGAAGATGAAATGTTCCTGGGCAAGATCGTGAAGGAAAGTTTGGAGAGCCGCGGTTTTGATGTGATCATGGAAGCTGATGGCGCCAAAGCAACAGCGTTATTCAAAAAATCAGAGCCCGATATTTGTGTCCTCGACATCATGCTGCCCAACAAAGATGGCTTCACCATTGCGGATGAGATACGGGACCTGGATGAAGATGTGCCGATCATTTTCTTAACCGCAAAAACACAAACGGAAGATGTGGTAAAAGGATTTTCTCTTGGTGGTAATGATTATATCCGCAAACCCTTCAGCATGGAAGAGCTGATCGTCCGCATACAGAATGCATTGAAACATAAAAATGAAGGCGCACAAAAAATAAGCAGCGGCGCTGCCAGCATCGGTAAATATAATTTTCAACTCAACCGTCAGGTCCTGAGTATCGGAAAAGAAGAAAAGAAACTTTCTTACCGGGAAAGTGAATTGCTGAAATTATTGTATGAGAACCGGGACAAGATCATTGACCGCAAAGACATTCTTAATCTGCTGTGGGGAAATGATTCCTTCTTCAATTCCCGCAACCTGGATGTGTATATCACCAAGCTCCGGAGTTATTTAAAAGAAGATCCCTCCCTGGAGATAATTACCATTAAAGGGATCGGGTACCGGTTTGTAACAGGGTAAGCCTTTCACTAAAAATTATTGAGTTTGCCCGGATAAAAAAATTTTTTATCTTTTCAGGCGCAATCAATCATTTTTAACCCAGTCTGCAAGCAGACGATTTAAACCAACCATCAACATGAGAAAGATCTTTGCTCTGGCAGCCACCAGTTCTGTCATCCTGGCGGCTGCTTATTTTTCATCCTGTAAGGGAAAAAAATCGGAACCCCAGGCGAACAACAAAGAGGACTCCGTTAAAAAACTTGTTGAGAGAGGAGAATACCTGGCCAACCATGTGACTGTTTGTATAGATTGTCACAGTATCCGGGATACGGGCCGCTTTTCCATGCCGGTTGTTCCGGGTACCGAAGGAGGGGGCGCTGCATTCCCATTTACCAAAACTGAATTTGTACCGGGCGTCATCATGCCTCCTAATATTACCCCGGCTGCTTTGAAAGATTGGACAGATGAAGATTTTTTAAAAGTTCTGACAAGGGGTATTAACAAGAAAGGGGATACGCTTTTCCCCATGATGCCCTATCATTCTTACAGCAAACTGGCAAAGAGCGATTTATTGTCCATCATTGCCTATATCAGAACACTAAAACCTATCGAAAGAACAACGATGCCCAGGAAACTGGACATTCCCGCGAGTATGTTAGGCCCATTGCCTGATGGTAATATAGAAAATAACAAAATGCCGGATCCTTCTGATAAAGTAGCTTATGGCGCCTACCTGGTCAATGCCGCTGCCTGCGCCGACTGTCATACGCCAATGGGACCACAAGGCCCCGATTTTTCAAAAATATTTTCCGGCGGAACGGTGTTTGAAAACCAGTTGTTCAAAGTGGCCGTGGGGAATATCACACCGGATTCTTCCACCGGCATTGGTGCCTGGTCAGAAGATGCTTTTGTAGAGAAATTTAAATTAAATTCTTCCGACGATATGCTGAACATGCATCCGGGCCGGCAAAATACTTTTATGCCCTGGTCCATGTTTGGAAAAATGAAAGAGGATGACCTGAGAGCTATTTATGCATACCTGCGGACGGTGAAGCCGATCAGCAATAGAGTGGAGAAGTTTCCGAAGTAGATTTTTGAGAAATAAAAAACAACAAAGAGTCCTGAAAATTTCAGGACTCTTTTATTCGTATTTGAAACTTTCCCTGTTGAATGTGCCGGGCTGTGCGTGGTCGCCTTCTTCAAAGTCAAAATTTACATAATGAATGCCCGGGATCTCTGTAAGGTTGTAAACGGCTTCTGCAAAATAAGTCGTTGTCGGGATCGCTGGCGGAATTATCAAAAACAAAGGGCGCATCGACACATAATAACAAGGGCGGCAGATCTTTATAACGTGCTGAATTATTGCAACTTATATTCATAGGATCAATAAACGTCTGATACGTTGATCCTGCGGCTCTTGCATTTATAATATTAAGAATATCCGAATTTCTGCAACAGCGTTGATAAGCCACTGTATACCCTCCGGGAATGGGAGGTAAAAAGAGGGTGCCTCCGTAGACTACCTCATTTACACAGA
>CAZQGZ010000221.1:0-4655 GCA_964592935.1 uncultured Chitinophaga sp.
CCTTGCGGCGCCAGATCCTAAGTCTGGTATGTCTGCCAATTTCACCACACCCGCTTTTGAAATTACAAAATCAAAAATTCCAAATTCCAAATATCACATCCTTATTAACTTTCCCGGATTGGGATTTGTGATTTGTAGTTTTGGGATTTTCGTTCAGGGCTGCAAATGTAGGAATTTAGCGCTGTAATGAGGGCAAAAAAATGCAAAGAAGGCTTGATCTTAACCAACATTTAAAATTGTTTTACCTGATCTCATAAATAATGTATGTTTGGTTTCTTTTAAACATTTTTCAAGCCAGCCGGAAACCGGAATTGGCATTACTATTCTGTTTTGAATTTCCATCCCTGAAAACCTGAAGAAGTTCATTCCGCACCTGTTTTTCTGCCTATAAAAATTTATTATAATGAGAAAATTTTTCAAAACCGTTGTAATTAGTTCAATGATCAGGAAAGCAATAAAAGTAATACCAGTTTTGCTTATCGCCTTTTTTTTAACTGGTATTAATGGCTACGGTCAATTTACTCCCGTTGCTTTAACTGGGTTCAATCATGATGTGGTGGCCGAATCAGGAACCAGTTCATTGACCACCACCACGATCCCGCTGGATGGAGTTACTCAATCCAACAAAGTAATGTATACGGTTACTTTCAAGACAACCAACAATTTTGAAGGGGGAGGGATACCTGACAATGGCATCATCACCGATGCGGCAGGCAGTTATCAAATGGCGCCGTATAATGGTAATAATGTATTACTGCTGCAACGAAACCAAAACGGAGACCTGAATATCGCCACACCATCCACATTCACAACGATACGGATACTTTGCTTTTCAACAGAGGGATCCAGCCTGGTGAATGCGACCTTGTTTTTTACTGACGGATCATCAACTGCAGTATTGACCAATTACAGTCTTGCTGACTGGTTCAATGCCACAACCAATCTGGTGATCTCCGGTTTTGGCCGCTGCACCAGGGCCACACCGGCCAGTGGTGCTGATGCCTTTCCCACCAATCCAAGGATGTATTATATCGAGATCAACTTATCCTGTGCCAACCGGCAAAAGAACCTGCAGAAAATAAATTTTGCCAATGTTACCACTGCGGGAAACAATGCTCCTTATCCAAATGCCTGTTTTTTTGCGGTATCCGGTAAACCATATGTACAGAATATCAGTTCTGTGATCACTCCGGCTACCTGTGTTGGTAATAATGGCAGCGCTGCATTAACTGTTACCGGAACAACCTCTCCCTACACTTATTCATGGAATACAATTCCTGTGCAGACCGGGGCCACGGCTACTAATCTTGCCCCGGGAAATTACCAGTGCACTATCATGGATGTGAACAATTGCACAACCGTTTACCCGGTAGTCGTTCCATTACAGAATAACCTTTCGTTTACAACCAGTAAAACAGATGCTACCTGCAATACGAATGGCACCATCACAATTACTGCTTCGGGGGGAACAAGTTATGAGTACAGCATCAATGGAGGCAGTACCTGGCAATCATCCAATAATTTTAATAATGTGGCGCCGGGAACTTATTCTGTGCTTGTGCGGACAGTAGGTACAGTTTGCACGGCAACTGCACAACAAGTGACGATCAACCTGATCAACACACTAACGATGAGTGTAGCCAAAGTGGATGCAAATTGTACCGGCGGCTCTATCACGATCACCCCTTCAGGAGGCACTGCTCCTTATCAATATAGCATCAATGGAGGTACTACTTATCAGAGTTCAAATACTTTTACCGGTCTTGCAGCCGGTAATTATAACGTAATGGTAAAAGATGCTGCCACATGCACATCAAGCCAGCAAGTGACACTGGCATTTACCAGTAATCTTACCATGAATACAATAAACGGGGGGGCTATTTGCCTGGGCGGATCTTTTTCACCGGTAGTGGTAAGCAATGCCAGTTCCTATTCCTGGACACCCACAACGGGAGTGAGTAACCCGACTATTGCAAACCCTGTTCTTAATCCCCAAACTACAACTACCTATACTTTGACAGGAACGTTGGGAACCTGTACCATACAGCGGACGGTTGTTGTTAGTGTTGCACCCGGGGCCATAGCCAATGCCGGACCTGATGCTATTATTATTGCAGGTGATTCCTATCAATTACAGGCAACCGGTTCTGCAGGTACCTATTTGTGGACACCATCTTCCGGGTTAAGTTCAACCGGTGTTCTTTCTCCGGTTGCAAACCCGGCAGTAACTACAACATATACGCTGAGAGTAACAACAGGACAGGGATGTTTTGCCACCGATGATGTCACCATTACCGTGGTACCTTATTGCGTAAAACCAATGGATGCATTTACTCCCAATGGAGATGGTATCAATGACCGGTGGCTGATCACAAACGGTAATTGCCTGGTCAGGGCAAAAGCTCGGGTATTTAACCGGTACGGTGCCAAAGTTTTTGAATCCAATGATTATAAAAACACCTGGGATGGAACGTATAAAGGCAAACCCTTGCCGGACGGCACGTATTATTATTTGATCTCTTATTTCCTCGTCAACGGCAAGCAGATATTATTGAACGGGAATGTAACTATACTCAGATAAAAACATAAAATATACATGAAACGTTTTATCATTCTTCTCCTGGTTTCCGGTTCAATTGCTGTTCGTACTGATGGGCAACAATTGATGACAGCCTCTTTGTATGATATGCATGGTAACCTACATAACCCCGCCACCGCCGGTGCGGAAAAACATCTTGTAATCGGGGCTTCTTACCGCAGCATGTGGGATGGAATTTCCGGCAGTCCGAAAACGGTTCTGGTGTTTGGTTCGGGATATTTATCCAAAGTTAAACTGGGACTGGGCGCCTATTTATATTCCGATGAAACCGGGCCAACCAAGCGTACCGGTCTTGAAATGGCTTATGCCTATCATATTCCCCTGCAAAACGGCGCTTCGTTTTCCCTCGGTCTTGAAGCCAGGTTGCAGCAATTTTCCCTGGATAAAGTCAAATTACTGGCGTCATTGGGAAATGACCCGGTGCTGGCTGGAGCAGAGAAGCGATTTAAAACAGATGCTGGATTTGGTGTTGCTTATAACGGGAAAAAATTAAGAGCGGGTGCATCTGTAAGCCAACTGGTACAATCAAAACTCGATTTTTATTCAGGCAATCTGAACAGGACAGAAGAAGGGAGGCTCTACCGGCATTATTATTTTCATGCCAACTATACCTGGGATGTGGATGGCAATACAAAACTTTTTCCGAATATATTATTCATCTATCTTCCCAATGCCCCGACAGAATTCCTGGGCGGTGTAAGGGTGGAACATAAAGAATTATTCTGGTGGGGCGTTGCGCTCCGGGCCCGTCAAAGTTGGATGTTGTCTGCCGGTGTGAAAATCCAGAAAAAATTCACCATTGGTTATTGCTTTGATATTTTCAGGACACCATTGAGTGTATTTGATAACGGATCGAACGGCCATGAGATTTTATTACGGTATGATTTTATAAAGTAGGGCTAAGAGATGTAAAAAGTAAAGGAGAAAAGAGATGATGTTAATCTCTTTTCTCCTTTTTTTGTTTCTTTTTGAAGAAAAGATGAACATAAAATTCTCTTTTATTCTTTCTCTCTTTTTTCTCTTAGTCTAAATCTGTAAATTCGTAGATAATGGAAACTGTTGCGCAGATACCGAAGTACAACCTGAACGAGGTGGAGGAAAAAAAGCTCATCCTGCGGGAATACCGTTCCCTCCTGCGGGTTCTCAAGACCAAATTAAAACCCGGTGATAAGGACCTTATCCGGACCGCTTTTGAAATGGCCGCCGACGCACATAAGACCATGCGGCGAAAAAGCGGGGAACCCTATATCCTTCACCCGATCGCCGTTGCAAAAATTTGTGCCGATGAAATAGGCCTGGGTATCCGCTCCACGATCTGCGCCCTGCTGCATGATACCGTGGAAGACACGGATATCTCTCTCGATGATGTGGAAAGGGAATTCGGGAATGAGATCGCCCGTATTGTCGACGGACTTACCAAGATCTCCAATGTCATTGATGTGAATGCATCCAAGCAGGCGGAGAATTTTAAAAAAATATTACTCACACTGACCGATGATCCCCGGGTGATACTGATCAAGCTGGCCGACCGCCTTCATAATATGCGGACCCTGGAAAGCATGAAGCGGGAAACACAATTGAAAATTTCTTCCGAAACGGTGTATGTGTATGCGCCGCTGGCGCATAGGATGGGTCTGTACAATCTCAAAACAGAAATGGAAGACCTGGCCATGAAGTATATGGAGCCGGATATTTACCGGGAACTGGCCCGGAAACTTTCTGAAACCAAAAAGGAAAGAACCCGGTTCATCAACGAATTCATCAAACCGATCAAAGAAAAATTAGAAAAAGCACAGATCAACGCGGAAGTTTTCGGAAGACCCAAAAGCATTCACTCCATCTGGAATAAAATGAAAAAGAAGGGAGTGGGGTTTGAAGAAGTATATGACCTGTTTGCCATCCGGGTAATAATAGATTCCCCGCCGGAAAAAGAAAAAGAAGAATGCTGGAAAGTGTATTCGATGATTACCGATGAATATAATCCTTCTCCTGAAAGATTGCGGGATTGGCTCAGTAATCCCAAAAGCAACGGCTATGAAGCATTACATACCACGGT
>CAZQGZ010000222.1:0-4641 GCA_964592935.1 uncultured Chitinophaga sp.
ATTATCGTCCCTCCTTTATAAACAACATCAAATAACTTGTCAAGAACTCTATGGTGTTTTGGGTGCATTGATGAATAAATATCGTTATGAGCCTGAAAGAATCAGCGACTTCATTGACATTAGTTTAATCCGTTCCAAAAATGCCACAGGTGGAGCAAGTATTTTCAAAGGCAGTGTAAAAAATATGCAAGACGAACCGATTGCCGAAGCCATCGTTCGTTTAGTAGATTCTGGCTACGAAACGATTACAGACCAAGCAGGAATGCCATTACGATCGGGCAACCCCTGAGATTGCATAAGATCCATGCCATTGATAATATTGAAACATGGTCCTGTACCGGCACACCGGTTGATTGTGTAAAACTGGCCGTTGATAAAGTGCTTCACCGCAAACCTGATCTCTGTATCAGCGGTATTAATCATGGCGCCAATCACAGTATCAATGTGATCTATTCCGGCACCATGTCGGCAGCCGTTGAAGCGGCCATTGAAAGTATTCCGTCCGTTGGTTTTTCCCTGCTGGACATGGGCATCGAAGCCGATTTTACCGGAGCCAGGAAATATGCCAGGATTATCGTGGAAAAAATGCTGAAGACAAAACTGGATAAACACACGGTACTCAATGTGAATATTCCGGCCGTTCCCGCAGCATTATTGAAAGGAATGAGAATTTGCAGGCAGGCCTATGCAAAATATGTGGAAGATTTTATTGAACGGCAGGACCCGCATGGACGGCATTATTACTGGCTCACGGGCGAGTTTGTGAATTTTGATAAAGGCAAGGACACCGATGTATGGGCGCTTGATCATAATTATGTAAGTATTGTGCCCGTACAATTTGATATGACGAATTACGTTCTTAAGTCCAACCTGGAAAAACTCTGGCATAATGATATTTAAAAAAGACAACCTCCGGCTGGGATTGGTGTTGGGCCTGATCGGGCCCATGCTGGGTCTTGTAATAATTTATTTTGTGAAATTCCCTTCTTATTCTTTCATGGAATTCCTGACCTATTTCATGAATGATAACCGGATGATCACCTCGGTAGGTTCGCTGAGCCTGCTTGCCAATGTTATATTATTTACGATTTATGTCAATACACACCGGGATGATACGGCCAAAGGCATTTTCCTGATCACAATGCTGTATGGTATCGGCATCCTGGTTTTGAAGATCATGAACTGATACCGGCCTGGTTTCTCATCTTTAAATTTTACCTTATTAAAATGAAAAAAATTATTACCGTCTTATTTGTCACTCTTTGTCTGCTTCATACGGGCTTCGCACAGAAAGACAGCATTGTTTTATATAAAAAAACCTCGGCTATGATCCCCATGAGGGATGGCACCAGATTGCATACAGTGATCTTCAGTCCTGTTGGCGCTGCTAATCCCTTGCCCATCCTGTTACAACGAACACCTTACGGAGCCGGCGGCAGCGGTGTTCCTGATGATTCCACCTTTAGTGTGCAGGTATTCGGAACCAGTTTTGGCATGATGCTGAAGGAAGGATATTTTTTAGTGTTCCAGGATATCCGCGGCAAATACAAAAGTGAAGGGAAAATGGAAATTCATCAACCTATTATACATATGGCGCAAAAAGGAGCCGTTGATGAAAGCACAGATACCTGGGATACGGTTGACTGGCTGGTAAAAAACCTGGAAGGGAATAACGGCAAAGCAGGGATATTCGGCATTTCCTATCCCGGTTGGCTGGCGCTGGTGGGAGCGGTTGATCCGCATCCCGCATTAAAAGCTTCATCGGAACAAGCCTGCATGGGTGATCTTTTTCTCGGGGATGATTTCCACCACAACGGTGCTTTCCGCCTGAGTTATGGAATGGAATACACGTATGAAGTGGAATATGACAAAACCACCGACAGTGATTTCCCTTTCCCGCAATACGACCTGTATGACTGGTATTTAAAATTAGGTTCATTGAAAAATGTCAATGAAAAATATTTTCATAATAAGATCCCAACCTGGAACAATTTTGTAAAGCATCCCAATTACGATACATTCTGGCAGAAGAATTCCACGCTGGATTATGTGGAGTATGCACAGATTCCCCAATTGCATGTTGGCGGTTATTACGACCAGGAAGATATAAATGGTCCTCAACTGATGTATTCCCATATGGAAAAAAAGGACAAAGAGAATTACAATCATATTGTATTGGGTCCCTGGAACCACGGGCAATGGGGAGGAGGTAAAGGTGACAGCCTGGGTAAGATCTCATTCGGAAGCAGTACCGGAGTTTGGTTCCGTGAACTGCAAAAAAAATGGTTCGATTACTGGCTGAAAGGAAAGGGCGATGGAAAATTTGAAGAAGCCTATTGTTTTCAAACGGGATCGAATCAATGGAAAACATATACCGCATGGCCGCCCAAAGAAGCAACGATTCAAAAATTATATGCCGGGCCGGGAAATAAAGCATCATTCAGCAAATCAACAAAAAATGGTTTTGTAAGCTATACCAGTGACCCTGCCAAACCAGTTCCTTACCGGACATTCCCCATTGAAGCAACGTATGGTCCGGGCAGCCGGTGGAGGCAATGGCAGGTGGAAGATCAGCGTTTTGTTTACACCCGTCCCGATGTCATTTCCTTTACCATGGATTCTTTAACCGAAGACCTGGCGGTAACCGGCAAGATCATGGCGCATCTTTTTGCCAGCACAAGCGGTACGGATGCTGACTGGATCGTAAAGCTGATTGATGTGTATCCGAACTTTGATCCAAAAAGTTTAACGATGAGCGGCTACCAGTTGCCGGTAGCCATGGAAGTTTTCCGGGGAAGGTTCAGGAAAAGTTTTTCCAATCCAACGCCGTTAACACCAAACAAGCCGGAAGAATTTGTGATCGACCTGCACGACATCAATCATGTTTTCAAAAAAGGGCATCGCATCATGATACAGGTTCAGAGCACCTGGTTTCCTGTTATTGATCGTAATCCGCAGAAATATGTGCCGAATATCTTTGAAGCGAAGGAAACTGATTTTATCAAAGCGGAACAGCGGGTTTATTTTAATAGTTATATTGAATTGCCGGTGATGAGGAACTGAGTCGATAGTCGTTAGTCATTAGTCGTTAGTCGGACCTTATACCTTGCCTGTCTGCCGTAGCTTTAGCGAAGGCAGATGCCCTGTACCTTGTGCCTTGTATCTTGTATCTTGTGTCTTCATTTATGAAGTATTACATCATAGCCGGCGAAGCATCTGGTGATCTGCATGGCAGCAATCTCATCAAAGAAATAAAAAAACTTGATGTTAATGCTGAAGTACGCTGCTGGGGCGGCGACAAAATGCAGGCAGCAGGCGGCATGCTTGTAAAACATTACCGCGACCTGGCCTTTATGGGGTTTACGGAAGTGTTGATGAACCTCCGGACCATTTTCCGTAATCTTACATTCTGCAAAGAAGATATTCTTCAATTCAAACCGGATGCGCTGATATTAATTGATTATCCCGGATTCAATTTACGCATTGCCAAATGGGCGGGGGAAATAAGAAATAAGAAATCAGAAATAAAAAATGAAAAAGGAATACAGCTCACAGCTAAAACTATCTATTACATCAGTCCGCAGGTATGGGCATGGAAAGAGAACCGGGTGAAGATGATGAAAGAGTGCATTGATAAGATGATCGTCATTCTTCCCTTTGAAAAAGAGTATTATAAAAATAAATGGAACTGGGAAGTGGAGTATTTGGGACATCCTTTGGTAGAGGTAGTCGGGCTTGCCCTCCGAAGCTTTAGCGAAGGAGGGAGTCGGGAGTTAGGAGTCAGGAGCCAGAAGCTTTCTGATAAACCCATCATTGCGTTATTACCGGGAAGCCGTAAGCAGGAGATCACAAAAAAATTGCCGGTGATGCTGGAAGTCAGCAGATCATTCCCGGATCACCAGTTCATCATCGCCCAGGCTCCTTCTGTTGATGATGCATTTTATAAAACATTCACAGATGCGTATTCCAATGTAAGCGCTGTGAAGGATAAAACCTATGAACTTTTATTACAGGCAAAAGCAGCATTGGTCACTTCCGGAACGGCCACTCTGGAAACTGCATTGTTCGGTGTACCGGAAGTGGTTTGCTATAAAGGATCTTTTCTTTCTTACCAGATCGGTAAAAGGCTGGTGAATGTAAAATATATTTCATTGGTGAATCTTATTATGGATAAGCTGGTCGTAAAGGAACTTATACAAAATGATCTGACCGTTGAAAACCTGCAGAAAGAATTATCAGCTTTGCTGAACGATGAAAAAAGGATCGCTGAAATAAAAAAGGATTACGCCGTTTTGAAAGACATGTTGGGCCGGGGAGGGAATGCTTCTGCCAAAGCGGCCGCTTCCGTTATTCATTTTCTACGACAATAGTTTAATGGCGAGGATAATCAGGCAAAGAATAAAAACCAGCAGGCTGATGCGGTTGATACCGTGCATATAACCGATCCATTTGTCTTTCGGACGATTGGGATCTTTCTTTTTCAGGTAGAGATATTCGGCTATTTGTTTGAAAACTCCCATATACGTTTTATAAACAATACAAAATTGCAGAAGTTTAAAACAAAAGTCCCTGTTGAGGGACTTTTATTTGTGGAGGTTACCGGAGTCGAACCGGTGACCTTTTGCATGCCATGCAAACGCT
>CAZQGZ010000223.1:0-4528 GCA_964592935.1 uncultured Chitinophaga sp.
TTATCATTTCTCATATCATGAAAACTGTACCTTCAAAAGTCCCTTTTGCAAACGGGGCTGAATTGGAACAATTGCTCGAAGCAGCATTTTTACCAAGGATTATTGCTCCTGATAAATTGAGGGCTGGAGACAGGTCTTTATTTACAAAATTTACAGGTTTAAATTTAAGACAGGGTACTTCTATGGGCTTAAGTTCAGTGGGAGATGCATATATTAATTTTGGCATTGTTGGCGGTTGTATTTTTATGTTTTTCCTTGGTCTTTTATATAATGAAGTTTTAAAAGCATTTCACCGTTACAGCAAATATTATCCGCTACTATTAATTTTTACCCCCCTTGTATTTTATTACCCTATCCGCCCGGATTGCGAACTGCAAACCATCCTTGGTCATTTGGTTAAATCCTGTTTCTTGATATTCGTAATATTTCAGGTCTGGAGAAAGACTTTTAGGGTCCAACCATCTTATTCTTGAGAACGATCTTCGTCATCATCCCCTGGTTCCACCCCGCCTACAAAGCCGGAGGCCCTGTGCAGTCGGTTGCGAATATGGTGAAAGGGATGGGGAGTCCCGCCTACGCTGAGGCTACGGCGGGCAAGGGGGGGAGAGAAGTCGATAGTCGGGAGTCGTTAGTCGTTAGACAGAATACATCTGACAGCAACAAAAAGCCTGGAAAAGAATATGCATTCAAAATATTTTGCAGCAATAAAGATCTTGATGGGCGCATATTAAAAAATGTAGAATTTGATAAATGGGTAAGATATTCCGGTAATACAGAGGTTTGGTATTCTTCATCAAAAACTATATTACAAGTTCTTAAAAAAGAAATTAAAAAAGAAGCGCCCGCTTGCCTTTTTATAATGGGTATCTATTCCTGGCAATACAATTTTAAACCCATCTTGTATTGTGGGGGCGTAAAAAAGATAATTTCAGTAAGGGGAATGCTGCACCCGGGAGCCCTCTCACAAAAAAGCTTCAAAAAAAGAATATACCTATCACTCTGGAAATTGCTGGGGCTGCATAACCCGACTTCGCTAAAGCTACGTCGGGGAACGGCAAATGTCTTCCATGCTACGGATGAACAGGAGAAAGGATATATTCAATATGTCTTTGGTCCTCGTACCCGGGTAATGGTGGCGGCGAATTTTCCGCATGTGCTTGCTCAGCAAACGGTGATTGAAAAGAAAGTAGGTGGGTTGAAAATGGTTTCAATTGGGCTGATAAGTCCGATGAAAAACATTTCGTTGGTTATTGAGGCTTTGATAGCTAGTGGGGAGTGGGGCTTGCCCGCCGAAGCTTTAGCGAAGGAGGGAGTGGCGAGTGGGGGAGAGAGAGTCGTTAGTCATGAGTCGGGCTTGCCCTCCGTAGCTTCAGCGAAGGAGGGAGTCGGCCTTGCCCACCGTAGTCCCGAAAGCATTCGGGACGAAGGTGGGAGTCTTGAAAGGAGGGTCAGTCATATTGAATACAATATTTACGGGCCGGTGAAAGATAAAGGATATTGGGAGGAATGCGAAGCGATGATAAAAAAATTGCCGGCCAATGTAAAAGTTAATTATCACGGAGACATTCACCCGGATAAGATAGCGGAAACCCTGGCGCAAAACCATGTATTTATTTTGCCAAGTAAGAGCGAGAATTTCGGTCATGCTATCTATGAAGCGCTGTCCGCCGGCCGCCCGGTGATCACCAGTCATCATACGCCCTGGAATAATTTGCAGGATTCTCATGCAGGTATCAATATTTCAACGGATAATACCGGGGAACTGCAAAATGCAATTGAATTTTTTATTGCCATGGGCCAGGAAGAATTAAAGAAATGGAGCGATGGGGCGAGAGAGTATTCTTTGCTGAAAGTTAATTTGGAGGAAACGAGAAGGCAATATGATGTGATGTTTGACCCGTGAAGCTGTGAGCTGTGAGCCGTTAGCTGTGAGCACTGCTCGTTCCTCAAATGAATGTCGGATATGAATGTTAGCTGTGAGCTATTAGCTGTGAGCCGTGCCCGTTCCTCAATTGAGTGTCGGATAATAACGGGGTTTTGAATGTTGGCTGTGTGTCAACAATTGGTTTCTAAAAACATAGTTGATAGCCTATTTACATGGATAGCGGGATGTATAAAGATGGGCTTGAATCAAAACAGCCTGCTGTAAGATTTCCAAAAAATATTGATGGGCAAGAAGGAATTTGAATAACTGTCAATATTCAGCATAAACCAAAAAAATAATAGATGATTGAATCGCGGAATAAAAAATCATTCTGCAGGTCAAATAGGGAAAGAGCATTGGGATTGATTGTTATTGTATAAGTCGAATACCGGGTATGAAAGAAAATGTTTTTTATTATGTGTGTAAACAGCATGGCCATAATACAAAGAAGTAGCTGCAATAAGCATATCAGGTATACCGGGGCGATGGCTGACGGCATAGGTTTTATACAAACCTGTAAACAACCGGTCAATATTTTTGTTAATGGGGATCACTATAAATTTTTTAAGAAATTTGATATTGCGCTGCAAGTCCTCCTTGTCCCGACTGCCTGCCAAAAATTCGTTAAAGCTAATGGAAGAAATAGCCAGCTTTTTAGTACCGATCTTATCACATTTTTGAATGACAGCAATATTCTTCCTTATAATCTCAATTAGAATATCCGTATCAAGTATGATCAGTTCTTTTTGGGCCATGCAATTTGTCTTATTTCCTCAACAGATGGGAAACCGGGATTGTATTCTATCGTTGCCCAGAAAGCTTTATCCTTTAAACGTCCGGGCAATTTTTTAGCGGAGGTAGCCTTACTGGTTTTAGTCACTACTTCCTTTACGGTTATTTCTACCTGCTTGCCATAGAAGTTTTCAGGCAACTCGATGCTATGTTCTTTGTCGGTAGGAATAATGACCCTGCGATACATAAAAAAAGTTTGAAAAAACAAATTTACGATTTTTAAATTTACGATTGCAATCTCATTAATACTCATCAAATGATTGAGGAACGGGAAAAAGCTAATGGCTAACAGCTAAAAGCTAACGGCCAATTTCCATCAACCAGCAATCAAACAATCAAACCATCTAACCTTACAGGTCTGAAACAATTCTTTTCCAACAAGCACCTTTTCATCTACCTCGCCAAATTCGCCGGCGCTTTCTGCATCCTCTATTTCGGAACCCTCGCCATCATCGGTTTATCAACGCCAGAGAACCGGTACAGTCCCTTTGTTGCGCAGTATTTAAATTTTATCCCTGCATTCCGTTCTTCCCTGATGTACGGGGCAAAAATATTTTTATCCATCTTCGGCTACGAGACCTACCTGGCTTCCGATATTAATCTCAGGCTCTACAGCGGGGGAGGTGTTCAACTGGTATATGCCTGCCTGGGTTATGGTGTCACCAGTTTCTGGCTGGCCTTTGTATTCGCCAACCGGGGAACCTGGAAAAAGAAATTGTTGTGGATGCTGGGCGGGGCCTTTGCACTCTGGTTCATCAATGTGATCCGGATCAGCCTGGTCCTGCTGGCCAACGGCAAACACTGGTCCATACCCCTCGGCTGGGATCATCATACCTGGTTCAATATTTTTGCATATGGTTTGATATTTTTGATGATGTGGCTATATGATAAAAAAATATTCTCCAAAGCAGGAAGGGAAACCTGATCTTGCTTAAAAAAATAAAGTGACTATCCGCATGAATAAACCAATATGTTCTGAATCTTTCGTTGTGTTCTTCGTGCTAGCTTTGTGTTCTTTGTGTTCCTCAATTTTTGGAACACAAAGAACACAACGAACCACAAAGTACACAAAGAAATTTCTTCAGGTGGAGACAAGCGATAGTCTTACTATTAATAATTAATAAACGAAAAGCCGTCTCCCCCTTCTCCACTTGTGGAGAGGGGCCGGGGGTGAGGAAATAAGATGACCATTCTCGGAATCAACGCCTACCATGCCGACGCATCCGCCGCCATTTTTGTAAACGGCAAAATGATCGCGGCCATTGAAGAAGAACGTTTCACCCGGGTAAAACACTGGGCCGGCTTCCCGCAACAGGCCATTGAATTCTGTTTAAAAGAAGCGGGCATCGGATACGAAGACGTGGATCACTATGCCATCGGCCGTGATCCCAAAGCAAAATTCTTTAAGAAATTAATGTACCTGGCCATTCACCCTGCCGGCAGTTTTTCCGCGGTGAAGGATCGGTTGCAAAACAGCCGCAAGGCTTCTTCTATTGAAAAAGAATTATCTAAGATCTCCGGACTTGAACCCGGAAAATTCATTCATAAAATCAAACAGGTGGAGCACCACCGCAGCCATATCGCCTCCGCCTTCTTCGCATCACCCTTTGATGAAGCGGCCTGTCTTTCGATCGATGGTTCGGGTGATTTCACCACCACCATGATCGGTATTGGCAGGGGCAATAACATGGAGATCCTCGACTCGGTTGACTTTCCGCATTCGATGGGGATCTTTTATACAACCTTTACCCAATTACTCGGCTTTCCTCATTACGGGGATGAGTATAAGGTGATGGGAATGGCGCCGTATGG
>CAZQGZ010000224.1:0-4525 GCA_964592935.1 uncultured Chitinophaga sp.
CGACCCCCCCTACGCAATTGTCATTCCGAACGAAGTGAGGAAACTAAAGCGTAGTAACTTTTCAAATTATTTCCAGATTTCTCGCTGAGCCCGGAATTGATGTATTTATCATCTGGGAATGATACTCACCGGCAACACAATCTCGTACACTGTTCCTTTTGATCCGTCGAACTGATCGCGGTCGAGCAGGCGGCTAACCCGGAAACCAAAGGTCAGCGGGTACTGGTTCCACCATTTGGTATCAAAAAATATCTCACCGCCCACGCTTCGCTGATCGGCGGTCTGCAGTTTGTTTCTTGAATATACTTTGGTAAAATCATAAAATGCATTGGCCCGGATGCGCGACAGGTATAAAATATTTCCAAAACCCCAGTCCGGGTACAACAAGGGGAAATGATAATTGGCCGAAAGCCGCCACATCCTGGAAAAATAACGGCCGGTATATCCTCTTGAATAGGCAAAGCGGTTGCTGAAACCGACCTGCCCCATGGTATCCCGCTGCTGAAAAGAAGCGGTGAACAAAAAATTATGTGCCGGAAGAAAGCCCGGGGCATAGATGGTTGCATTGCTGAAAAACTGGTAGCCTTCATATTTTGTAATGGCATGCCGGTGTGAAAGGGAAAGGGCATATCCTGCATGCGGATAGATATGCTGGATGGCCTGTTGCGTGTACTGGCTCCATGAAATAAAATGCTGCAGGTAACTGAAAGAGGTATTGCCGATAGAATCCCTGAAGAATCCTTTGTTGAATTCATTTCGTAAGACCCAGAAACTGCCGATATTGAAATTCTTAAAGGTCTGGCCACTGGTCCTGCTCAACGGTATATTGAGGCCGAGGCGGGTATCCAGCTGATCCCAGTGGCGGGTTCTGTTGCGGGTGATCGTTTGCTGATCGAACGTATATTCCGTCCCGAGATTGATATAAGGAAATGTTGCCCCGTAAACCGCATTCAATCCCACCGCACTGGTCTTATCATCCTGGTTGTACAGATAGTAGAGTTCGGTTTGCAGGGTATTCAAAATATTTTCACCATAAATCGTGTAGGAGAATTCGGGATCTTCATAATAGGGCCGCCAGCTGTGAAAGTTCAGCAGCCCGCTTCCTTTTTTATACTTTTTAACGGGGAAGATGCGGGATGGCGCTTTGGATATGAATGCATCACCTGTTGCCTCCATTTGTTTTGGAGGATAACTGCTTCCGGAATTTCCAATCCACTCTTCACTATTCATTCCGACAAACCATTCATACTCTTTTTCATTAACCTGCTTCAGCTGGTAACCTTCCGCTGTAAACTGCGACCAGGTCAGCTTTCCGTTTGCAGCATTCACAAAATATTTCCCCAAACCCGTTTTACCGGATGTGAGCAGGTATATATTCTTATCCTTATCACTTAATTTAAGCCCGAACACTTCATCGTTGCCCCGGTCGTTTGCAGTAAAATAAACCGAATCGCCTTTCACACAGGGATAACCGATCACTTTGTAGGAAGGAGGGGTTAACCGCATGATATTTCCTGTAGAAATTTCTGCAATGGCCAGCGCCATTTTCCCATCCCGCAGCCTGACGGCAGTTACCAATGAGTTTTCATCAATAAACTTCGGATCCGTGAACACGGTTATCTCCGATGAATGAATCGATCTGATCACATGCCCGTCGGCTGCATCGAGAATGTGTATTTCACTTTTGCCATCGCTGTTATTTTGCACAGCGGCTATTTTTGATCCATCGGCAGAAATATCAGGCGTAAAATATTTTGATTTATGTGAAATGGTTTTCTGTTCGCCTGTTTTTATATCGAGCAACCTGATCACCCCGTAATCCAGCCAGCCCCAGCGTTCATCTGTTTCATAGGCGGCGTAAACAATTTTGCCGTTGCGGTAACTGAATTGTTCATCCATTGAAATATCCCTTGTCCTTATCCTGTGCTCACCCGTTCCATCTTTCAGGAAAAATGCCGGCCGTTGGCGCAGGCTTGTTTTCAGGTAGATCAATGAATCATGACCGGCGCTGTAAGGGAAATAATAACTGGTCACATAATTTTTTCTGACCGGCAGCATAAAATCTTTATCGGGCAGCGGAGCTTTCTCCACGCTGTTTTTATAAAAATCTAAGGCTTCGTTCCGGAATGTTTTATAATCAACACCGGCATATTTTTTTATGGCTGACTGGAAGGGATAGAATAAACTTTTATACGCGCTGGCATCCCGGGTGACTTTTGTCCAGAAACCGGCCCCGAATTTTTCCCTTCCGTAGTTCACCAATAAATAACCGAGGTGATAATGATCGGGGACATAATCTTTGAATGAACCATTACGGAGTTTCATCCAGGAATAATTTTTCCCCGCCTGCCAGAGAGAGGGGAATGCATTCAGGAAAAGCGGTAGTCGTCCCCTACCCTGCGGCGTGGTAACGGTTTCATTATACACAGCATCGCCTTCATAGAACCAGTCGGGGATCGCGGCGTTGATAGCCAGGGATAATCCATCGTCGCCCGCGATGCGGTACATGAATTTGCTGAGCCCGTTTTTAAAATTATTGTACTGCATCACATGGCGGTATTCATGCACGGCCAGCAGGTCGGGCCAGGACATGCTGCCTTCTTCGAAGTTATTGGCAACGGGTGTGAGGAAAAACTCGCTGCGGAACGGACCCAATCCCACATAGGCGTTGGAAATGGTTGTTTGATTTTGCAGAACGATACTGATCTTTTTGAACTGGTCGCCCAGGGAAATGGATTGCAATCCGGGGGAAGAATGTGCCGCGAGATAATGAACAATGGAAGCGATGCGGCTGGCCTGGCTGTCGAGCCCGGCGGGGAAAATAACTCTGACTGAATCGGTATTGATCTGTTTCCATTTGAGGGAGGGCGGGTTGCCACCGAATTGCTGAGCAGATCCTTCGCTTTCGCTCAGGATGACATAAAAAATAAGAAATAAGGAATGAGAAAGTATCAGCTTGCGCATGGGGCAGATTTTGGGGAAAGTTACGGAGGAAATGGCAGTGAAAAAATATGACGTGAACCGGCAGTGGTTGTTATTACCACAAAGGACCCGAAGATTTTACACAAAGTCCACCAGGAAGTCTTTGTGATCTTTGTGTATTTTAGTTTGTGTTCTTTGTGGTAAAAAAATCATATTCAGAAAACGGTCAGAATATTTAACTTTAAACAGGCTGGCCATATTCACATGTTCTGACCGGTTAAACCTTTATGATTATTTAGCGGGTATAATGAATCGTCCATGCACCCGCCTGTGACCGGGGTGCACGAAGTGCGGGAAATTCATTTCAAACAATCATCGTTATAATATATTCAGTCTGTTAAAAATTTTTTTTCAACACGGCTTTTCCCGGCAAGCCGGGAAAAGTTGTATTGAAACTCTTTCCTTCTGACGGCATTAAATAAAATAAATCATGGAACAACCCCGCTGTTTGAATTGCAACACCCCGATTGATCCCCGGCAAAATTTTTGCCCGGGTTGTGCGCAAAAAACAGACACCCGGCGGTATACGTTCCGGGAAATACTGAGCCAGTTCCTGGCCACGCTCAGTTTTATGCAAAGAGGATTATGGTTGTTATTGAAAGGAACGGCGGTTCGTCCCGGTCAGACAGCCATTGAATTTGTGCAGGGAAAGCGAAAAAGGTATTATAATCCTTTTACGTTTCTGGCCGTGATCATTTCCCTGACCCTGCTGATGAACAGTTTTTTCCGGTATTATGATGAAGTGAAAATTGATCAGCAGGCTTTAAGCCGGATAACGGATCCTTCCTATAAAGAAAAGTATATAGAAAGCACGCGGCGCTGGAACAATGTCATATCCTGGGAGTATAAATATCAAAATATATTTAATTTACTCTGTTGTCCTTATTTCAGTCTTTTCCTGTTTCTTTTCTTCAGGAAAAGGGGACGAAATATGGCCGAGATCAATGTGGCCTATTTATTGTTTTGCCCGGTTGCACTTTTGCTTTCTGCCTTTCTGTTTACACCCCTGATATCCGCATTCAGGAATTCGGCGACGGCTTCTTATCTTCAGTTTGGCGACTTATTCGTGCAGAATTTATATGTAGCCTGGGGGATGACCGTGTTTCTTGGTTTTAAGTCCTTTGGCGGATTCCTGAAAGTCCTGGGAGTCATTTTCCTGGCAGGAATTACCGGGTTCATATTATTGTTGATCGCCGCCTGTTTATATATCTACCAGGGCGACCTGGGAAATTTCAAATACTTTTTGGGGCTGGGTTAGGTGGATTAACGAAAGTTTCAAAATCCTGCATAAATGGCCAAACCACATGATAATCAGGGCGGTTATTTTTTTATCATGCTAAAAAGAGTTCGTATATTTCGTTAAGCGAAGAGTTATGGGCAATGCTATTTGACGACAGTGCTAACTTGACACGGACGGACTTAAACCTAACAGACGACAACAAACTTGACCATTGAACAAACATATAAATACAACCAGTTCGGACAACTTCGGCTGACTGACTTGCCGACACGACAGCCCAACGCTTCGTGTTTTAATTTTTTT
>CAZQGZ010000225.1:0-4501 GCA_964592935.1 uncultured Chitinophaga sp.
AGACTGATCTTCACTGGCTGATGATGCTGCTGGAACAATCAACTCTTCCGGATCCGGTGAAAGATTTTTTATTTAATGAAATGAAGATCTTTATTACCTGGAAACTGGATCACTATCTGTTCAACCGGAGCAGCCTGGTAATCCCCTGTAAAAAAATATGTTTTCACAAAAAAGCAGAAGGAACTGCGGATATAAAAAAAATTTTATCCCTTCCGCTTCCTCTGCCCGCCCCGCTTGGCGCCGTTGAAAAAGAGCAACTGGTGAATGTAGCCAAAGCCACCCTGGTCTTACTGTACCGGGAAACGGATCCGTTCACCTTTGCCTCAGCAGGGGATCTGAAATGTTTTGATCTTGAAAAAGGATACTCCATTGTTTTGTATTGCCTGCAAAAAGAACACCGGCTATCCATGGAGTCATATATCGGTTATCTTGTTTGTAAGAACGGGATCCCCGTTGCGTATGGCGGAGGCTGGATCTTCGGCGAACGATGCCAGTTCGGAATAAATATTCTTGAACCTTTCCGGGGTGGTGAATCGGGTTATATTCTTTCTCAACTGGTCCGGGTTTATTACCGGTATTGCGGGGCCAGGCTTTTTGTGGTAAAACCCTACCAGTTTGGATTAAAGAATAAAGAAGGGCTTGCATCCGGCGCATTCTGGTTTTACTATAAATACGGGTTCAGGCCTCAGAAAGAAGCATTGCAAAAACTGGCACAATCGGAATGGGATAAGAAAAAAGCGGATAATACATATCGCACGCCCGTTGATACTTTAAAAAAATTTACAGCCGCCAATCTTCAATTGCAATTGGGTATTGACCCGACACCGGCTTATGATGCTTCTGAAGCCAGTAAAGCGATAACAGCTTTTATCAATGAAACATATAACGGGGACAGGAAAAAGGCAAGAGCAGATTGTCTCCGGAAAACAAAACTGGCACTAAAAGTTAAAAATCATTCCGCATGGAGCTTTTCAGAAAAAAAAGTTTTTGAGGAATGGAGCCTGCTTTCTGTTGCAACCGTGGACATGTCCTCCTGGAAAGACCGGGAAAAAAAGCAATGGATTAACCTGTTATATGCCAAAGCCAACAGCAGTGAATTTGATTTTATTAAACGCTTACAAAATCATAAGCGGTTCTGGAAAGACCTTAACAGCAATATCGGGTAGCGTTTGGGTCAGATCTTTTAACCACATAGAACATAGCTACCATAGATTTTCACATAGGAAACCCGATGAATCTCTTATTAATTGATCCGGATCCTATGTATGTATTTACTATTTTGTCTTAATTTGAAATTATTGACACGAAGACCTGACCACCGGACAGGCAGGCACCAGGGCTCTAAGTAACCAGCCTGCCGTCAGGCTGGCACAAAGTATACTTTGTGAATCCTTCGTGACTTTGAGTCTTTGTGGCATAACAGTATTTAATTTCAAACTGTCTCTCTGCTTTTTATTTTTAACGAATCCCGCTTTTGTAATTGAAAATGTACCTTTGTTTCAATTCATTCATACCATGCGGGAAATATCAGTTGTCATTACAGTAATGAACGAGGAAGCAAATATCAAACCGTTGCTGGAATCAGTCCGTTCGGCGCTCAGCAGTTTTGACTATGAAGTGGTATTGGTGGATGATGGCTCTTCCGATAAAACCAAACAACAGGTTCTTGAAAATGCCGATGAAAGAACCATATTAGTGGAGCTGCGGAAGAATTACGGGCAGAGTACGGCGATGACAGCGGGTATTGATTTTTCCCGGGGGAAATATATAGCACTGTTGGACGGAGACCTGCAGAATGATCCGTCTGATATTCCTGCCATGCTTGAATTACTGAAAAAAGAAGATTGGGATGTGGTGGCCGGCAACCGGAAGAACCGGAAAGATGGTTTTTTTCTCCGCAAAATACCCAGCAAAATTGCCAATGCGCTGATCCGAAGGATGACGGGTGTTTATATCCGCGATTATGGCTGCACCTTAAAAGTTTTCAGAAGGGAAATTGCGGAAGAACTGGGATTATATGGAGAGTTGCACCGTTTCATACCGGTCCTGGCCAAGCTGCAGGGAGCTAAGATCACCCAGGTTGATGTAAAGCACCACCCCCGCATTCATGGAAAAAGCAAATACGGCATCAACCGGACATTTAAAGTCATGAGCGACCTGGTGCTGATGGTATTCATGCGGAAGTATATGCAGAAACCCATGCACCTGTTCGGTACGATCGGTTTTATCAGCTTCGGTATTGGTGCAGTTATCAATATCTACCTGCTGGTTTTGAAATTAATGGGAAATGATATCTGGGGAAAACCCCTGCTGATACTGGGATTGATCTTATTGCTGGGCGGCATACAGTTCATTACCATAGGTATCATTGCCGATATCAACACCAGGACCTATTTTGAATCACAGAACAAGAAGACATACAATGTCCGGAAGATCTACCATGCAAAAAAAGAAATCATCCATGCTTCCGATGTAACCATGTAATCCCATTTGTATTTATTAGATATTCCTTTGGTTCCCGGTTATATACCGGCGCATCAGCCATTGATTTCCATGAGAAAAAAACTCAAGATTCAATACTCAACAAACAAGATTCAGGTGGTTCACATTCGTAAAACCTGAATATTGTATATTGTTTGCCTGCCTGCCGGTAGGCAGGTTGACATATTGAGTCTTTTACACCTTGCTGCGCAATTATGAATCCAATTTTTTTTATTACTGCATCAGCAGTTCTTCGTTTTGCAGGAACCAGTCGTAGAATTTTTTCAGACCGTCTTTTAATTTCGTTTGGGGGTCATAACCGAGCAATTGTTTTGCTTTGGTTATATCAGCAAAAGTTTTAGAAAGGTCACCGGGTTGTTCGGGAAGTTGTTCAATGGTTGCTTTTTTACCGGTCACTTCTTCCAGGTCTGCAACCAGTTCTTTCAGCGATACAGCATAATGGTTGCCGAGGTTAATGATCTCGAAACCGGTTTTATCATAATGCATGGCGGCGATAATACCCTGTACTATATCATCCACATAGGTATAATCCCGGCATGTGCTACCATCGCCAAACAGGGTTATAGGTTCGTTTTTCAAAATCGCTTTGATGAACTTATGAATGGCGAGGTCAGGGCGTTGCGCCGGCCCAAACACGGTGAAAAACCTTAATGCAATAAAACGGATACCATATAATTTACTGTACACATGGCCCAGCATTTCCCCGGCCAGTTTGGTCATGGCATAGGGGCTGATGGGCATCAGTTGTTCATTTTCTTTCCAGGGAAAATGGTCGTTGATACCATACACGCTGCTGCTGGAAGCAAATATGAATTGCTTTACTTTTTTTTCTTTTGCAAATTCCAATAAATGCTGCGTGCCGATCACATTGGTTTGCTGGTAAGCCAACGGGTTTTGAATGCTTGGCCTTACTCCTGCTTTGGCGGCCATATGCACAATAATATCAACAGGTGCTTCTATCAGATCACCAAGTTCCCCGGCTGTTATGGCAGCGAGGTCATCATACAAGAAATGAAAATCAGGATTGGATTTAAATTCCCTGATGTTGAGTTGCTTGAGGTCGGCGGAATAAAAGGGATCGAAATTGTCAATGCAGGTAATTTTTATTCCGGGATTGTTCCGGAATAACGTATTGACCAGGTTACTGCCGATAAAGCCGGCGCCGCCGGTGATAAGAATATGCATGAGAAAAAATAAGTCTTAAAAATAAAAAAACGGAAGTGGGAAAAGACTCAATATTTCAACATCCAACAAACAAGACTCAGGTGTTTCCTGGTTCGGAAACCTGAACATTGAGGATTGTTTGTTGACTTATTGAGTCATTTTCACCTAGGAGAAAAAGACTCAATATATCAACACAAGACTCAAGTGTTTCGTCGGGAAGACAGGATTCGAACCTGCGACCCCCTGGTCCCAAACCAGGTGCGCTACCGGCCTGCGCTACTTCCCGAATTGAAATGGGAGTGCAAATATAGCGGCTTCTTCGGGAATTGTTGATTTAAGTTTGATCATAATAAATGAAATGACATGATTCAATCATTTTGAAAAAGCTGGTACATTTAGTTTGGGAGGGAGTAGATTCCGTGATCTCTGAATGGGAGAGTCAATAAAAATAATTACCTGCACTATCCTGCCCTGCAATTTTCATCCCGCCTGCTTTGTCAAGTAAATATTACACGCATCCGGAATGAAAAATGCCCCTGGGGGGCACTTATTTTTGTTTGCGGAGAGGGAGGGATTCGAACCCTCGGTACAGGTTTAAGCCCGTACAACGGTTTAGCAAACCGGCCCTTTCGGCCACTCAGGCACCTCTCCGGTTGAAGGGAAGCAAAAGTACAATTTGATGTAAGAAATCCCAAATTCCAAATGGAAGCCTGGAATTTGGGATTTAATTATTTGGGACTTTAAAATTCACATCGCCGCCAATTGTACTTTCTGCTGCAACTCCAGTACATTTTCCCTGAATACACCATCGGTGTCCATCAGGTCTTTTACCGTC
>CAZQGZ010000226.1:0-4495 GCA_964592935.1 uncultured Chitinophaga sp.
TACGCATGATATCTGCTACATGAATACGGTTACCTGCCGCATCCACCGGGAAACGGTCGGGCCTTGCACTCCAGTTCCTTGAATAGGCATAGGCATCCGAAGATTTATAATTATATCCGCCGAATGCATAAAATGTTGTTTTGCCATTGTTACCTGCCGGAACTTCCAGGTTGAACATACCGCCACCGGTCGTAACCGATCCGTCACCGAAGGCCCGGCGTAGCGTGTTGATATAGGGTAAAGCATATTCTTCCGTTTGCCAGTTGGTGGTATCTACCTGCCGGAATGTTTTGTCCTGTGTCAGAAGATCCAGGGAAAAATTTAAAAAGCCGCCTTTCTTGCCCAATGCAAATCCGTTATTAACTGCTAAAGAAAACGCAGCGCCATCAATGGCACCACCCGAATAATACTGGTTGCCTGCATTGAATTTCCTGGCGTTGAACTTGCCATCGCTGTAACCACTCCACCCAGCGTTGATCGTCCATTCATTGATATTTTTTTTCAGCAGAATATTGATCACACCGGCAATGGCATCGGAACCATATTGTGCGGAAGCACCATCGCGCAAAATTTCTATCCTGTCAACAGATGCTTCGGGAAAACCATTCATATCCACACCGGAATTACCGCGGCCACGGGTGCCAAACAAACCAACAAATGCTGTCGGGTGTCTTCTCTTTCCATTGATCAAAACCAAAGTATGATCGGGGCCCAGTCCTCTCAATGTGCCGAGGTCAATATGATCGGCACCGTCGGCGCCGCTTTGTTTATTATAATTGAAAGAAGGCGCCGCTATATTCAAAACAGAAGTAAGATCCATTCTGGCCGTTGGCTGTCCGACCTGGTTGATGCGGATAATATCAACCGGTACGGCCGTTTCTGTTTTGGCCCGTCCCGAACCGCGGATACCTACGAGAACCACCTGGCCGAGTTCTTCAATGGCCTGTGTCAAAACAATTTTCATTTCACCTGCAGTTGCTGCCACAGTTTGTGATTCGAAACCAATCGAAGTAATCTCCAATGGGTCACCGGCACCGGCCGTTAAACTAAAAGAACCATCCGTGGCTGTTATAGCTACCTGCCCGGATTTTTTGGACTTCACAGATACGCCGGCCAGCGGCATTCCGTTGGCATCGGTTATTTTGCCGGTCACGGTTTGTTGTGCCAGGCAAATACCGGCTATACTTAAAAAGGAAATAAGCAGAAAGAGGGTCTTTCTCATGGTTTTTGTTTTGGATGTTAATTGATAGATTAAATATAACGGAAAATTAATTGAAGGATGATAGCTGGTTTATAAAATCATAATCCTGTGCGGAAGTGGTGGAAAAATGGTAGCCACAGATGACACGATTAGCACGGATTAATACAGGTAAGCCACGAATTTGCACAAATTCACACGAAAGTTTCCGCAAATTATGCTTGCTGATTGCAATCAACAGATCTCAAACTTTAGTAATGAATTTTTCGTGTCAATTCGTGTGCATTCGTGGCCAAAAAAAAAGCGGCTGCAGCAGCTAATCCGTGAAAATCTGTGTAATCCGTGGCCTGTATTTATTTTGCTGCGGCAGCAGCAACTTTAGATGCTGTTTTACCCGGGTATACTTCCAAAGCTTTCTCCAGGCAATCCATCGCTTTGTTCAATGAATCAAGGTTCAATACATAAGCTAACCGGACTTCATTCTTACCGAGGCCTTTCGTACCATAAAAACCCGTGGCCGGTGCCAGCATCACAGTGGCATTGTTATAAGAAAAATCTTCAAGTAACCACTGGCAGAATTTATCACAGTCATCGATGGGCAACCTGGCGATCGCGTAGAAAGCACCACCCGGATTCGGACAAAAAACACCGGGCATCGCATTCAACCGGTTTACCAATAAATTTCTTCTTCGTAAATATTCCGCTTTGGGTTCATCGAAATAACTATCCGGTAAATCAACAGCGGCTTCTCCCATGATCTGCGCCAGCCCCGGGGGACTCAATCTTGCCTGGGCAAATTTCATCGCGGCATCATAAACCGCTTTGTTCCTGGTGACAAAAGCGCCCAGCCTTGCCCCGCAGGCGCTGTATCTTTTACTGATCGTATCCATCAGCATCACGTTTTCATCCAATCCTTTTAAATGCATGGCGCTGACATATTCTCCGTCATAACAGAATTCACGATACGCTTCATCACTGAATAGGAATAAATTGAATTTGATGCAAATTTCTTTCAATGCTTCCATTTCTTCCCGGCTGTATAAATATCCCGTCGGGTTATTCGGGCTGCAGATGATGATGGCTTTTGTTTTCGGAGTGATCACTTTTTCAAAATCATGAATAGGAGGCAGGGCAAACCCGGTTTCAATGTGCGATGTGATCGGTACCACATTTACCCCTGCTGCGCAGGCAAAGCCATTATAGTTGGCATAGAAAGGTTCGGGAATAATTACTTCATCACCGGGATTTAAGCAAGTGAAAAAACCAAACATGATGGCTTCACTGCCGCCGGTGGTGATCAATATTTGTTCATGTGTAACATCAATCCCAACTTTTTTATAGTACTGCACCAATTTGCGGCGATAACTTTCATTACCGGCGCTGTGGCTGTATTCCAGTACTTTTATTTCTGCATGACGTACGGCATCCAGGATCGCAGGCGGTGTCTCAATATCCGGCTGGCCGATATTGAGGTGATATACTTTGATGCCTTTCTTCTTGGCAGCCTCGGCATAAGGTACCAGTTTACGTATCGGCGAGGGTGGCATTTGCCGGCCACGGTTGGAGATGGTGAGCATGGGGCAAAGGTAAGAAAGTGAATGGTTAATGGTGAGTGTTGAATGGCGGGTGGGGAGTAGGGAGTGGCAAGTGGCGGGTTGCGAGTGTGAAATGGTAAGTAGAGAGTAGGAAGCGGAGAAATGAAACTGCATTTTAACCCCGGAAAAAATAATTCTTTTTTTTTGATGACTTTTCACCAAAAATGACATTAACCGGAATAATAAGATCTCCATAACAGGCAGAGGATTGATTTCCGTCAAATAATTTTTTTATCTTTAATGACAAACTGAAAGCTCTTACTAAATTTAGCGGTATGAATATGTATAAACTTTTGCTTGTTTTATCATCACTGATCAGCACAACCCTGTTTGCCCAGACAAAAAAAATTGCCTTTGAAAGCCATAGCGGATCAGCAGAAAATTTCAGTATCACACTGAGCAATGATCTTTTTGACAAGGGCGAATCGGATTATGGTTTGCCTCGCGATAAAACGGCCTACAAACTCGACAGCGTGATCTTCATTTCCGATACGGTTTCTGTCCTGGTTGCAAAAGAATACAGCAGGCCCTGGAATGCCCGGTCAGATTCGATGGATAAACTGGTCGGTTCAAAAAAGGATACCATCTATAACGACCCCTTGTTCAGCCGGAAGTATTTGCTGGACAGCATTAAAAAGATCGTTGATAAAAACGGGCTTTACGAAACAACTAACCAGACAAAGTTTGTGGGATTCGAAAAAAAGAAGGGAATGAAAAAAAACGGGGATAAGCAACAACAACACATCATCCCCTTCACAGTTACCAGTAACCCGCCGGATGATCATCCTCCCTTCGATACCCGGATGTTCCTGATGCTCGGATCCCTGCTGTTGCTTTCATTGCTGGGCGGCTGGTTGTCCTGGAGATTTTATCAACCCCGGTTACAACACAGAAGCGCTTAGATCATTTTAAAACAACCCTGCATGAAAAGAGGTTTTGTAAAACAAGCAGCTTCTTTTTTTGCCTTACTCTGTGTTGTATTTATCCCTTTCCCGTTTAACCTAATCAAGGCACAACTTCCCTTCACTGAATTTATTTTTGGACGGCTGATTGGTTTTGTATCCAAAAATCTTTTTGACCGGACGCCGGCAGATACACATGTTCATTCGGATACGGTCGCCATGTATGTGTTGGTACTAATCCTTTTTGTTTTTGCTGTCATCATCAGTTTGCTATTGTTACAGGTAAAAAAATGGATGAAGTACCGGGAGAGAGTTTTAAGCTTTATTTACAGGTTACTTTGTTATTACCTGGCCCTGCAATTGCTGAAATACGGGCTGGATAAGGTTTTCAAGAACCAGTTCTATCTCCCCGAACCCAATACACTTTATACACCGGTGGGCAGGGTTCCCAGGGACCTCCTGTACTGGAGTTCGATGGGCACTTCTCATTTCTATAATGTATTCCTGGGTACAATGGAAACACTTGCTGCCGTTCTTATCCTGATTAAAAGAACCCGGCTCGTTGGTTTGCTGGTGAGCCTTTTTATCATGATTAATGTGGTGGCCCTGAATTTCAGTTTTGATATCTCTGTAAAGCTTTTTTCCCTGTTTTTGTTTTTCCTGACACTTTATTTGCTTTCGCCCTACGTCAGATCCCTCTGTCATTTCTTTTTCACGAAACAACATACTGAGCGGAAGCAGGGGTTTGACGAGACCCTATTGATTCGAAACAGGTTTTTATCCGCAAGCCTGAAATGCTT
>CAZQGZ010000227.1:0-4494 GCA_964592935.1 uncultured Chitinophaga sp.
AAGTATGTGGTACCGATCTGCCAAAAAATCAGGAACATGAACCCGAACCTGTAACAAGTACCATTAAAAAAATCAAAAACAATAAAAATACCCGGCTTTACCCATGGCGCCAGTAAAACCAATAGCCACGCTGATATGACATTGAATGGCGGGGCTACAACCAAAGTAAGAAACATAAAACCGGCCTTGAAAATGTGACCGGAAACTTGTTATCATTCATTGTTTAACAAGGCCATAACTAAACCTGATGCCATAAAAAACAATTGCAGGACAATAGCCGGAATACCTTATTTTTGAAGCCCGGAGCTTGCCGTTTTCCTTTAAAAACAACACAGCAGTTAGAAACAAACACCAGCTTGAAAGTTGATGATTGTTTAATTATTTAATTTTTGAAATGAAGGCACTGACCACCATTACAGACCCGGTATATGTAGAACCGAAAGCATTCAGCCGGTATGAAAAATTCTGGCTGAAATATATCAGTGATAAAAGGGATCTTCCTTTTATTCATTTGCTGACCGCTATTCATATCCTCGTGATACCCGTTGCGATATTATTGTACACCCCGCTGCTGCAGGGCTGGTACTGGTGGCTGGCCTATATCCCTTATTTCTATATTTCACAGATGTATTTTAAAGGCCGGTTCGGGTTGATGCTGCACTGTATCTGTCACCGTAAACTTTTTAAAAAAGGATATACCTGGCTGTTTGATTATGTGATCTGGATCGTATGTCCCTTTTTCGGGCATACTCCAGAAACTTATTTTGCCCATCATATGGGTATGCACCATGTGGAGAATAATATGCTGGATGATGCCAGCAGCACGTTACCCTACCAGCGTGACAGTCTCCGGGGCTTCCTGGCCTATGTAGGACGTTTTCTGATCCTCGGGTTCAGAGATACGTTTATGTATTTCTTCAGCCGTAAAAGAAAAAAATTCTACATGCGGCTTACAGCCGGTGAAATTTCTTTTTACCTTTTCTGCGTGGGCATGTGCTTTGTGAATTTTCATGCTACTCTTTTTATTTTCATTATTCCCTTTGTATTTGCCCGGATCGTGATGATGCTGGGCAACTGGACCCAGCACGCTTTTGTCAACCTCGCTGATCTCGAAGACAATACCATTAATTGTATTAATACAAAATATAACAAGACCTGCTGGAATGATGGTTACCATGCCATTCATCATGTTCGCCCTGCCATGCATTACACCGAAATTCCCGGGGAATTTTTAAAGAACAAAGACAAGATGGCCGAACAGAAAATTCTTGTCTTTGACGGCATCCACTATCTCCACATCTTCATCTGGCTGATGACCAAACGCTATGATAAACTGGCCAAAAACCTGGTGAATGTAAACAACATGTTCTCCAGCGAGGAGGAAGCTATTGCTTTGATGAAAGAAAGGACGAGAAAATATAAAGCAACTGCCTGATTAGTTATTCTTTCACCTTCACCTCTTTCTTCAACCCGATCATCGGCAATGCCTTTTCCCGGATCAGTTGGTTCAGTTTTACAATATCTGTTTCTAGAATATTTTTCAGTTTATTCATTTGCTCATCAATCTGCCCCCCGATCACCGCATAGGCTTCTTTCCTGTTTACCGCACTTTTTACAATCGTCCTCTGAAACCCTTGATTTTACCGGGTGGTGTTTTTGATTTGGGTGTCCCAGCGCTGAATACAGGAGGGATTATTCAATCCGGAAAAAAGCGATAATTCCTGGTGTTTTTCCCCTTTTTCTCCAACCCGGCGCTACTATCTTTAGAAACAACTTCCCGGTACGCAGAAAGGAGCACGAAGTACACAACGGACCACAAAGAACACAACGAAGATCATGACAGAAGAAGAGATCATTAAGATTATACTGGACGAAGCTTTTTATTTACACAAAACTATTGGTCCGGGTATGTTGGAGAGTGTTTATCAAACATGCCTGGCTTACCGGGTTAGAAAAAGAGGTTTGTTTGTCGAAACAGAAAAGCCTGTTCCGGTGATTTTTGAAGAAATTAAAATGGATTGTGGCTATCGCACTGATATGGTGGTTGAAAGAAAAGTTATTGTTGATACAAAGAATATTGAAGCTATTGTTGATATACATATTTCGCAAGTGCTGACTTACCTGCGCTTCCTAAATATCCGCCATGGCCTGATCTTGAATTTTAAAACAGTATTATTAAAAGATGGAATTAAGAGGGTGCTCAATGGTTTTTAGAAAAATGTCCGATAGTGGTTATACGTAGTGTCCTTCGTGGTCCGTTGTGTTCTTTGTGATCCACCTGTATTCCGCACTTTTTACAATCAGCATCTGAAACCCTTGATTTTACCGGGTGGTGTTTTTGATTTGGGTATCCCAACGCTGAATACAGGGGACGAGAAAATATAAGGCGACTGCCTGATTTGTTATTCTTTTCCCTTTACTTCTTTTTTCAGCGCGATCACCGGCAACGCTTTTTCCCTGATCAGTTGGTTCAGTTTAACAATATCCGTATCCAATATGTTTTTCAGCTTACCCAATTGCTCATCGATCAATCCCCCGATCACCGCGTACGCTTCTTTGGATTGTTTTGACAAAGCCCCGTTACCTGCAGCCGCATTCCCGTAAATATTACTCAGCTTGTCATCCAGCCGTATCGGGTAGTTCAGCACATCCTGCCCGCTTTTTGCTTTGGTCTGGTGCAAAGCTTCTTCGATGGATGTCATTTTCTTTCCAATGCTGTCCATCATAGAAGTAACATCCTTAATGGCCGAGTCAACCGTCCATTTCTCTTTGAACTCCGTGATCTGCCGGCGGAGATCCTTGATGTTCTGCAGCGCTTTGATCACCTCACTGAACTTATCCCTTGCCGTGATGAGGAAATTGAACTGCTCCTCATACTCAGCCTGCGTGGCCGAATAATTCGGATCCGCTTTGATAGTAAAAGGAACTTCCGCCGAATCCTTTCCCATTTTGAATTTGGCAAAATAACTGCCCGGTGTTGCTTTCGGGCCGTTTACGCTGCCATTCCAGACGATCATACCCTCGGGAATTTTTTCCGCATCCGGGTAATTCATATTCCAAACAAATTGATTCAACCCGTCCTTCACTTCTATTTTGTTATCCCTGGAAGAGGTACTGAATGTTTTAATTTCTTTTTTACTCTTATCCATCACCGTTACACTCAACTTGACGGAGTCGCCGGCTTCTTTCAGGTAAAAAGGAATGACAATACCATTGGGTGGGTTCATGCCTGCATTGCGCAGTGTGCCTACTCCCCCGCCAAATCCCCGGCCACCCCCTGCCATACGGTAAGCCGGATGCGGCGCAAACACATGCAGAGATTTTGTAACCACATCATTATTCGCCTGCTGCACCACACCCAGATCATCCAGTATGTAAATACTTCTTCCCTGCGTACCCACGATGAGGTCATTTTCTTTGATCGCAAGATCTGTTACTGAAAGTACAGGCAGATTTAACTGAAACGGTTTCCAGCTGGCACCGTCATCATAACTGATATACATACCATATTCCGTTCCTGCATATAACAATCCTTGTCTTTTTCTGTCGGCGCGCAAACATCTTGTAAAATGCATACGGTTGATACCATTGTCGATCTTCTTCCATGTCATGCCATAATCTTCGGTCTTATAGATATAGGGGGTGAAATCATCCAGTTTATATCTTGTACCCACAAAATATGCAGCACCCTTTTTAAAAGGATCCGCTTCCACGCAATTCCACATCATCCACTTCGGGCAATCCTTTGGCGTGACGTTCTCCCAGTTCTTGCCTCCGTCTTTACTTACATGAATTATTCCGTCATCACTACCGGTCCATAAAAGATCTTTTTCATACGGACTTTCCGTAGCGGTGAAAATGGTGCAATAATATTCAACCCCGGTATTGTCTTTGGTGATGGGGCCGCCGCTGGCAGCCTGCTTTGTTTTAACATTGGTGGTAAGATCGGGGCTGATCATTTCCCAGCTCCTGCCTTCATTTTCTGTAACGAATAAATGATTGCCGGCTGCATACAATCTTTTTGGATTATGCGGCGAAAAGAAAATGGGATAGTTCCATTGAAAGCGATACTTCTGTACATCAGCTCCTGCACCGATCCCATCATCCGGCCATACATTGATCATGCGGAATTCATTGGTCTTGTGATCAAGCCTTGCCAAAAAACCCATATAACTTCCGCCATAAGTGATATCCGGATTCAGCGGATCCGCCACCACAAAACCGCTTTCTCCACCTGCCGCATTCTGAAAATCATCGGCTGTTATAGCTGAGCCAAAACTTCTTGAACGGATGCGGAAGGCGCTGTTATCCTGTTGTCCCCCGAGCACCCGGTAAGGAAATGCATTATCCGTACTGATGCGGTACACCTGCACTGTTGGCTGGTTCAAATACGTACTCCAATTATTTGCCGCGTCAAAACTGATCTGTGCACCGCCATCATCCGCCACGATCATCCGGTTGGGATCTTCGGGATCGATCCAGAGATCATGATGA
>CAZQGZ010000228.1:0-4428 GCA_964592935.1 uncultured Chitinophaga sp.
AATAATCAACACTCAACAAACAATACTCAATCGGGTTATCACAATAGTTTGTATGAAACAATAAAGGCCGGGTAGAAACCCAGCCTCGTTTTTAAAATCCAATATCCTATGAAAAACCATTGTAAAGATGCATTATAACAATCAAAACGCTGCACTATAAACGAAATTTATTTTTGGTATCGTAGATTTACGATTGCCTGTCATTTTATTTGTTCAGGTACATCACTTCTTTAACTAATCTTACCGTGCGGGGAATATCAGGCAATGCGGCTGCCACGAGGTTGGATGCATAATGCAGGGGGGCATCGGCTGCCGTGATACGGCGAATAGGTGCATCCAGGTAATCAAATCCTTCTTTTTGTATACGGTAAGTGATTTCGGAAGAGACTGAACCGAAGGGCCATTGTTCTTCCACGATCACCAGCCTGTTTGTTTTTTTAACACTTTCAAGGATGGTCATCCAGTCAAGCGGGCGAATTGTTCGCAGATCGATGACTTCAGCGCTGATCCCTTCTTTTTCCAATTCGGTTGCAGCACCTAAGGCCACTTTCATCATTTTATTAAATGAAACAATGGTAACATCTCTGCCGGATTTTTTTATATCTGCTTTTCCCAGTTCGATATAATACTCTTCAGCCGGCACATCACATTTATCACCATACATCTGTTCGCTTTCCATGAAAATGACCGGGTCTTCTTCATAACGGATGGACTGCTTCAGCAATCCTTTCGCATCATATCCGTTGCCGGGTGAAACAACCTTGATCCCCGGGATATTGGCATATAAAGATTCAAAGGCTGTTGAATGCTGAGCTCCCAATTGGCCGGCCGATGCATTTCCGCCCCTGAATACAATAGGACAGGAAATCTGGCCGCCGCTCATTGCAAGCATTTTTGAAGCGGTATTGAGAATCTGATCCAGGGCCAGCACGGCAAAATTCCAGGTCATGAATTCAACAATGGGCCTGAGACCATTTTGCGCTGAGCCAACACCAACCGCTGTAAAACCCAGTTCGGAGATCGGGGTGTCAATAACTCTTTTAGGGCCAAATTCCGCCAACATACCCTGGCTCACTTTATATGCGCCGTTATATTCCGCTACTTCCTCACCCATCAGGTAAACTCTTTCATCCCTTCTCATTTCCTCACTCATCGCTTCCCGGAGCGCATCACGAAACGCAATAGATCTTGCCATGGCTTGTAATTGATTTAAGGGGGGCAAAAATACTACAGCATGAATAGATTACCTAAAGTTTTACAACAGCAGGTCCCGACCGGCAAAAAGAATTCTTCCGGGGTACTGACATGATTGAAGAATAAAAAACTTTGAAAAAAAATCAGCAAAAAAAAGCAAAAACAGATCACTGACCCAAACCTAATTCCTTGAGACATTTCTTTCCAAGTTCCTCACCCATTTGCTTTGTTCCTTTGGTATTAGCCTCGTCGTAAGATGAATACAGTTCTTTCAACCGGTCCATGACACAACTGCAATAATTGGTGGCTCTTTCTTCGCCCAGGCTTTTGATAAGGGGAGTTGTACAGGCTTTCATCCACTGGCTTTCATCACTGACTGACCAGCTACTGGCTGTATGGCTATTATCATCAATTCCCTTGATCGCAGTCATACATTCCTCACCTGCTTTTTTCCCTTCTTCTTCTGTCCCGTTCCGGTCCATCTCGGCCAGGGAAGAATATTTAGCCTGGAATTTTTCCAGGAGACAGGGACAAAAATCTTTGGCAACCTCTTCATTGTTGTTCACCGTTGTCAGGCATTGTGCATTAAAGGAACTTATATCCGCCGCTGACCAGTTGCTTGTTGTTTTAAAATCATCCTTATTATCATCTTTATTTCCATTTTCGTTTTTACTGTAATCATCTTTTTCCCGGTTATTTTTATTTTCATCATTGCCTTTCTTATTGTTATTACAGGAAGCGGCAAAGAGGCCAATTGACACCAGGAGGATAAATATTTTTTTCATGTTATTTATTTTTTTATTATAAATACGGTTTATTTCCAGACAAAGTAGCCATTCTTTTCTACCCGGAAAAATTTATATGCTATGAGTTTTGAACAGGATTGACTGCCTGCATGAATGACAACAATTTTTCGGGATCAAGCCGGCCGGCCGTTCTTACACCGCTGCATACATCCACCCCGAACGGCTTTACCATTGAAATCGCTGCTGCAACATTCATTGCATTCAGCCCCCCGGCCAGGAAAACCGGTACAGCAACACTTTCCACTATTTTTTGACTGATCTTCCAGTTATGTGTATTTCCTGTTCCGCCCAATGTCTTTATCAATGCTTTGGGATCACCGCTGTCGAGGAGAATGGCATCTACCTGTTCGTGGATCTGCATGGCCTGTTCAATACTTTCTTCACCAGCAACATGAATGACCTGTACGATACGCAAATGAGGGAGGGCCTCCCGGATCTGCCGGTATGATCCTTCCTTTAATTCATCCACGATCTGCACGGTACCAGCATGGGTCCTTTGAATATGATCAATAATTCCGCCGGCTGATTGCTCACTGGTGAGCAGAAAAGAAGAAACCGGGGGATGGATGATTTTAGCGATCGATGCGATCAGGCCATCATCGATGGGTCCCGGCCCGCTGGGCATTTTACCCACCAGGCCCAATGCATCGGCACCGGCATGAATAGCCAGCCTGGCTTCATCGGCTGATGAAATACAACAGATTTTAACCCTTGTTCTCATGTATTAAATCTTACAAGGGAGAAAGATACAAACGACTTTTTTATTCCCGGATCAGGAATTTTTCGCCAACAGTATTTACGCGGAAAAATTTATCATTTTCCACCAGCAAGGCCTCCGAAAACCCGGATGCATGGCGCACATCCGTATTAAATATTTTACCATCATACCAGGTGCTGACCGTATCGGCTACAACCGTATGACCGGTTGCAATATGCCTGGTATTGTACAAGGCAAGGCTACTGTCTATTTGTTCCCGGCTAGCCATTTTATTTCCCTGGTAATAACCCCGGTACCAGAACGGTCCATCATCACCATTGATGACCTCCTGTTTCCTGTTCTCATACTGGAAACTGCTGTCCGCATAGAATGGCCTTGCCACTTCATTGATTTCGGTTACCGGAATTTTTAATTTGTTCATTGGGGCAGAAATGCCACCATGTACGTAGAGCATATTCCCAATCTTTTCCACAATATTTTTAGTGCGTAACCATCTTCCCAGTTCCGAATCCTCTCCATAAAGATCCACATATCGTTCACCGAGTAAATAGGCATTCCCGATGTATTTTTTTTGCACATAGCGAAGGTCACCGTTCATATTCATGATCTCATGATTGCCGAGAATGAAATGCACATACCCACCTGCTACTTTTGCTTTTTCCTCCAGAGAATAGATCAGCCAGAGTACTTCTGTGACCTGGTTGCCCCGGTCAAAAAAATCACCGTTCAGTACCAGGTGTCCTTCCCCGAATGTCCAGTTGAATTTTGCATCCATGACCCCGTTTGCCTGAAGCAATCTGCGGAAAGCCCTGAAATTTCCTTCAATGTCTGAAATGACTAATTGTTTATTAACTCTTTTGTATTCGCATTTTTCAATATGGAGTTTTTGTTTCAATGTAACCGGGAATACTTTCCCCGGTTCATCTGTTGAAACATGAATCACCAGTTTTTCTTTTTGAGCAAGTTCAACACTATCGGATTTAACGGTAATAATTCCATTGTTGTCGAAAAAATAATGCGCAATGACGGTTTTATTTTTATAAAGAACATAGGGGCCGTCGGCGGCACCGGCATTGCCAATAGGCATGTAATGATTGTATGGCACCATAAAACCTGTTAGTAAAACAGTAAGTATCAACAGGGAGGATTTAATCATATTGACCATTTTCCGGGTTAACACTGAATGACAGACCATATCCGGCTACTTTGGGTTGTACCGGGTATTATGAAATTAAATATTTTTAACCATTCATCATTATCCTGTTTTTCCATCCGGCCGCTGTCATTTCGAATTTTATTTCACCTTTTCCATATATGCCTGTTTCGTTCCATCCCGCTGCCCGGTAAAATTGTTCTGCCCGGGTACCCGGTGCCGTGCTGAGCCAGATCGTTTCCGATGTTTGTGTAAAATACCAGCCGATCATTTCATCGTGCAATTTTCTCCCGATGCCCATTCTTTCATAGCCGGGTTGAATAAACAAAGCCCATACATTATGGTCGGTCAGCGATACAATGGCAAATGCAATGACATGATCATTTGCTTCGCATACCCATCCCCTGCCCCTTCTTGTTATATAATCTTCCACATCTTTATCGGGCACCAGGGCAGGGTCAGAAAGCCTGTTTTCTTTTACAGAATTCCTTACCACCTGTATCTGCGGTATATCAGGTATGGATGCTTCTCTTACGATCATAATTGGCAGGTTTCAC
>CAZQGZ010000229.1:0-4262 GCA_964592935.1 uncultured Chitinophaga sp.
CAGCAGTCGTCCCTTATGATTCATGGCTTCCCGCCATACTTCCTTCATGCCGGATGCCAGTTTCTTCTTACCGGCAGCTTCCTCAATCTGGTTCAGCAGGTCTTTTTGCTTTACTTTTTTCCAGTCGGCGATATGTGGCTCCAGTATTTTCTTCAGTTCCGGAAGGCTTGCTTCCTCGTAATTGCCATGGACATAGTCAATAACCGAGCCCGCATGTTTGGTCAGTTTCTTAAAATGCCCGAGTATTCTTTCCGGGCCCAGCACAAAGAGCGGGAGGTGGTAAGCATGCAGGATGATATCGAGTGAATGATCAATATGCATTAAAAACTTTTCCATGATAATTTCCTTATGCGAAGACATGTCGGAATAATTGGACACCTTTTCAGGTGCATCATTGATATAGGCATAAACTGATTCAGGCGTGTTGGTTACGATCCGCACAAACTCCTCCGAATTACCCAGGAACATCCGGCATTCCTTTCCGCTCAGCAGCAGCACGAGGTATTTGTGCATTTGTTTTTTACTGTACACGAGGTCCCTGATCTCGAAGGATTCATCCACGATGATCTTTTCTTCCACGGCAATATCGAGGTAGAGCACTTTTTCAAACACCGGTGAAACATAAATGGCAATGCTTTTTTTATGCGTGTTGAAATTCAGGTTTTTGATAATATCCCTCAGCTTATGCATCACCAGCATAGACATTTCATCCGGGTAATTTTCAAGCAGTTCGAGTTCCACCTTATCAGCAGCTGTTTTTAATGAATGAGCCAGCTCGGTTTTCAGGCTCATTTTCGGTTCAAAGGGAAGAATGATCGAAACGGCAGGACGATAATGGATGGCTTCCATTACTTCCCGCAATTCAGGTGTCATAACAGTATTCATAACTGGTTTGTTTAGAATGTGAAGCTACCGGTAACTTCACGATCAAACCCTGACAGCTATCACGAAAAACTTTGATTATCCTCATTTATTGAAAATGAGTTTTGAAGGTTATTTGTATTCATCATCCTTACAATTGAGGCCAGGCAACTAATAAATGCTTTGAACCACATAGGCACATAGAAACATAGGGCTTCACATAGTGTTCTTTGTGCTTCCTTCCACCGTGTATTATGTGGTGTAGCTTGCCCTGACAAAGTAAGAGTGGTTCATAAAAATGGATTTTATAAACAGATGACGATTTAAAATAGAAGAATGTTTGAATCATTTTCATCAAAAAAAAATTCCCTGCCGAACAATGCGGCTCTCTCCTCCATTTTTTTTCATATGGCTGATTGTTACCGCTATCTCGGGAATGAAGAACGGTTCCGCGCTATTGCCTATGATAAAGCTGGCAAAGTGCTTACCAACATGAAAGAAGATATCGCTACCTACGCCAGGGATGTAAAGACCCTGGATGAAATCGGCGGTATCGGGGAAAGCATTGCGGAGAAGATCATTGAATATTTACATACCGGGAAGATCAAAAAATTTGAACAACTGAAAAAACAGGTCCCGTATGAATTACTTGAATTAATGGGTATTACCGGCTTTGGCCCCGCCACGCTGAAAGTACTGCATGAAAAACTCCATATCAGCAACCGGGAAGACCTTATCCATGCCCTGGAAAAAGATAAGCTTAAGGGATTGAAAGGGTTTGGCGAAAAGAAAATAGAGAACATGAAGCGGGCATTGAAATTATTTAAAGAAAGTAAAAGGATGCCGCTGAAAGAAGCTGAAAGAACGGGGAATGAAATACTCGGAGAGATCGTTAAAATACCCGGTGTGGAAAAAGCAGCGCTGGCCGGCAGCCTGCGGAGAAAAAAAGAAACGGTCGGGGATATTGATATCGTGGTCCTGGCTGAACCAAAATACCGGAAAAAGATCGTGAACCGGATCCTGGCATTGCCGCAGATTGAAAAAGTGCTGGCCAAAGGAATGACCAAACTGAGTGTGGTGCTGAAAAAGGGAGAAGTGCAGGTGGATATACGACTGGTGCATGATTATGAATACGGCGCCGCTATGCTGTATTTTACCGGGTCAAAAGAACATAATATCAAACTCAGGACCATTGCCAAACAAAGAGGTTATAAGATCAACGAGTATGGAATATTTGATGCAGCAACAAACAAAAGATTAGCCGGGGAGACCGAAGAAGAAATGTACCGGTTCCTGCATTTAAAATATATACCCCCGGAACAAAGACTGGATAAAGGTGAAATAGAAAAAGCAGTTATTAGTTAGACCCCATCTAAAACTGAAAAATTTAAACACAGAGTACAAGCTTTCTCAAAAGTGAAATGGAGCACAAACCTGCCTGCCGGCAGGCAGGGAACACAACGAACCCTACCTACCGGCAGGCAGGCACAAAGCACACAAAGAAATTTATTATAAATAAACAAAGCTTTGTGTTCTTTGTGAGACCATTGTGACTTTTGTGTTCCTTCAAATTACGACTTTTGAGATGAGTTCTGATTTCTTCGAATGATTGTCTGGGTTAGGTTCCTCGCTGCTCAGGGATTTGCTTCTCTAGATAGATTGATTAGGTTCCTCACTGTTCAGGGATTTGCTTCGATTGATTGAAGGGTTTAGGTTCCTCGCTTCGCTCGGAATGACACCTATTTGGTGTAAAAAAAAAAGATTTCTCGCTGCGCTCGAAATTGAAGCAGTTAGCCAAACCTTTGCCGCAGATATCTCTCACTCTCACTTCGAGCGAAGCGAGAAGTCTAAATCCGACCACCCACCCACCTGTCATTCCGAACGAAGTGAGGAAACTAACAAAGTGAGGAAACTTAAAATCAACTCCACCAAAGAGCAGACAAAAGTCTATCTCCTGCGACAGATCCCAGCTGTCATTCCGAACGAAGTGAGGAAACTTAAACACATTTCCTCCCAACAACACCAGTTCCTGCGGACCACAGCGAGAAATCTATCTCCTGCGACATACCCAGGCTGTCATTCCGAACGAAGTGAGGAAACTTAAACACATTTCCTCCGGACCACAGCGGGACAAGTGGTGTTGAAAAAAAATTTGAAACAGCAAATTATTAATTCCCGGCAATTCTCTTTACAAGTGATCTGAACGTTTGCCAGTTCCAGCCTTCGAAACGCCCCCGTTGTACGACCATTTTATTTTCGCCCGGATGCTGTAAATAATAATGGAACACGAATTGTCCCCTGGGGTTCTGCCAACCTATGATCTGCCCGAAGCGAAGATCATTGAATACGAGGGTATCGTTCCATTTCTCCACGGTATAAAATTGCCGGGAGAAGCGGATGAGATGATGAAGTTCTTCCCGGTCAATCACCGGTTTCAGTAATGAATCATTGCGGGGGAAATATTGAAATGCGATTTCTTTCTTCTTGTCAAATAATGAACGGAAGCCAACATGATATCCGCTGTCGTTGCCCGCCACAACGAACCACAACATGTTCTGCAGGGGAGCCGGCGTAGTGCAATACCTGGTATAACTGATCTGCTGCTTCCGGAGAATATCTTTTACATCTTTATCAATTATTGTTTTATTGACGATGCAGATCAATAAATAAACAGCGCTCAGTCCAAGCCCCATCCTCCACCATCTTTTCCGTTGCGGATTCCATCTTTTCATAACGATCAAAGCAATACATGCCAGGAGCGGCCAAACAGAGAAAAAGGGATCGGCTACATAAATGGCATTAAAAGATATGCGGACATGGCTGAAGGGTTCCAGCCAGCCCACCCCGTAATTATTGAATGCATCGATAAAAATATGGATGAAGATCACACCGCCGAAAAACATAAGCCATTGTTTCAGCCGGATATTATGCGGACGGTGCCATCGTTCCGCCAGGAAAGCAAACAGCAGTGTAAGCAGGAGGCAACATAAAAACGAATGAGTAAAACCCCTGTGTGATAATAAATTGGAAGATGGTTCCATCCAGAGAGAAGTAACCACATCGATATCGGGAATGCTTTGTGAAACCGCGCCCCATATCATTGCTTTTTTACCGAGTTTTTTCCCGGCAAAAGCTTCGCCCATGCAGGCGCCCAAAGCTAGATGTGTTATGGAATCCACGATTAAGTTGTTGAAGCGGGAGTTATATTTTTTTCCGGTGAATTATTGATGATCCCCTTTATTTCTTCCATCAAATCTACCTGTGTTTTCTGGATCTCAAATAATGTTTTCATCTGTTCGGTCATCAGCAGGTCCAGTTTACCATGCAGGTTACGGATCTCGATCTCCGCTTTCAGGTTGATCAGGTAATCATTGACAGCCCGTTGCCGGTCTTTTTCTTCT
>CAZQGZ010000230.1:0-4174 GCA_964592935.1 uncultured Chitinophaga sp.
AAAACAATTCAATATTCAAGCTAACCAACTGCCAATAAGTATGAAAAGAGAACTACCCAACGGGGCCTTTATCAAAGACGGGGACATGTACATCAGGACAGGACAGGACTTTACCAATATGAGTGTATATGATTTTGCCCTGAAAGGGAAGCACAATCATTATAACACGATGGCAGCCGGGCTGGCGGCTACCCTGCTTGATATCCGGACAGAAAAGATCCGGGACGCGGTACAGAATTTCCAGGGACTTGAGCACCGGATGGAACATGTGGCAACAGTAAGAGGCGTGGAATTTATCAATGACAGCAAAGCCACGAATGTGAACTCGGTCTGGTATGCCCTGGAAAGCATGACCAAACCCACGGTCCTGATATTGGGTGGCGTGGATAAGGGAAATGATTATTCACTGATCGAAGGCCTGGTAAAAGAAAAAGTAAAAGCGATCATTTGCCTCGGAACGGATAACAAAAAGATTCATGAAGCATTTGGTAACATGGTAAGCACGATCGTGAATACGACCACAACAGCTGAAGCTGTGTATGCCGCATTTCATTTTGCCGCAAAAGGCGATGTGGTGTTATTAAGTCCGGCCTGCGCCAGTTTCGATCTTTTTAAAAACTATGAAGACCGGGGCAACCAGTTTAAAAAAGTGGTGAAGGAATTATAAAAAACAATGGAAGCAACAAGAGACATACGGTTCAGCGGGTTGAAAAACACATTCAATGCCAATCACCTGATCAGCAAAACAAAAGGCGATAAAGTGATCTGGGCGCTGGTTGTATTGCTGGCATTGGTATCATTGCTGGCAGTGTACAGCGCTACCGGTTCATTAGCGTATAAAAATTACCGGGGCAATACAGAAATATATCTCTTCAAGCAGGTTGCATTTATCCTGGCAGGAATCCTCGTGATCTATTTTGCGCACCTTGTTAATTATACTTTTTACTCCAGGGCAGCCAGTATTGCTTTTCTCATCTGTATTCCTTTATTGTTTTATACTTTATTCTTTGGTGTAAAAATGAATGAGGGCAGCCGCTGGATACGTTTGCCGCTGATCAATATGACCATGCAAACCTCGGACCTGGCCCGGCTGGCCCTGTTCATGTACCTGGCGCGTTTGATGAGCAGGAAGCAGGATGTGATCAAAGATCTTAAAAAAGGTTACCTGCCGTTGATCATACCGGTTGCAGTAACCTGTGCCCTGATCGCACCGGCCAATCTGTCCACCGCCTTATTACTCGGCGCAAGTTGTTTACTGTTGTTGTTTATCGGCCGGGTCAGAACAAAACATATCCTTGCGACGATCGGGATCGCATTGATACCATTAATATTCCTGGTCACAGCAGCCGTGATCCGTCATGGTAAAGAACATAAAGAGGAATCTTCGGTTACCGCCCGGAAAGGTTCATCTACTTTATTCGGAAGAGTGGATACCTGGATCGGGAGGATGGAAGATTTTATATATGGAAGTAATGAAGCGGATAATGATGCTTACCAGGTAAACCAGGCCAAGATCGCCATATCAAAAGGAGGATTTTTGGGAGTGGGTCCGGGCAATAGTACTACGAGGGATTATCTGCCGCAGGCTTACAATGATTTCATCTATGCTATCATCATTGAAGAATACGGTTTGATGGGTGGTGCTTTTATCATGTTCATTTACCTGGTATTCTTATACCGGTGTATCAGGATCTATAAACGATGTCCTTTTGCATTCGGGGCATTCCTGGCACTGGGGCTGAGTTTTACCCTGGCCATACAGGCGATCGCCAACATGGCTGTGACGGTTAATTTATTCCCGGTCACCGGGGTCACCCTGCCATTGGTCAGCATGGGAGGAACCAGTTTCATATTCACCTGCCTGGCGATTGGTATCATATTAAGTGTATCAAGAAATGTGGAGCAATTAGAGGGAAAGCTGGCGAAAGAACCAGGGCTGGGAAATGAAAAATAAGGAATGAGAAATAAAGAATAAGAAAGTATTAAGGCTCCGTAGGAAACAAAATAGAGAATGAGCAAACGGATAATAATAGCGGGTGGGGGTACAGGCGGACATATTTTCCCGGCCATTGCCATTGCCAATGCGCTGAAAAAAAAAGAGGAGAGTATAGACATATTATTTATCGGGGCGAAAGGAAGGATGGAAATGGAAAAAGTGCCACGGGCGGGATATAAAATTGAGGGATTGAATATCACGGGATTCAACAGGAGCTCTTTGATAAAGAATATCGGGTTGCCTTTTAAGTTGCTGAAAAGTTTTTTACAGGTGCGGGCCATTTTCAGAAGATTCAAACCGGATGCGGCGATCGGTGTGGGCGGTTATTCCAGTTACCCCGTGCTTCGCTTTGCACAGGCAAAGGGAATAAAGACATTCATTCATGAGTCAAATTCTTTTGCCGGCAAATCGAATATCATGCTGGGTAAAAAAGCAACAAAGATCTTTACCGGTACTGATGGTATGGAAAAATTTTTCCCGAAACAAAAGATCCTGGTTACGGGAAATCCCGTACGCGCAGCGATCGCGGAAGCAACCATAACGAGAAGTGAGGCATTGAAATTTTTTTCACTGGATGAAGCAAAGAGAACAGTTCTTGTTACAGGCGGAAGTCTTGGCGCCAGGTCCATCAATGAAGCTATTGACAAAGGACTGGATGATCTGGTGAATGCAGGATTGCAGGTTATCTGGCAGACAGGAACTCCTTACCTGGACAAAGCAAAAGAAAGAGCTCATGGCAGGCAATGGGTACGGGTCAGTGAATTCATTCCGAATATGGAATATGCTTATGCAGCGTCTGATGTAGTGGTGGCCCGTTCGGGGGCTATGACGGTGGCTGAATTATGTGTTGCTAAAAAACCGGTGTTGTTTGTTCCGTACCCGTTTGCTGCAGAAGATCACCAGCTGGTGAATGCCCGGGAACTGGAGAGCAAACATGCGGCATTGCTGGTAAAAGACAATGAGGCGATGCAGAAACTGGTATTAATGACGATTGAGTTATCCATGGATAAAAGCAAACAGGAAGAATTGAAAAAAAATATTTCAGCATTAGCCATAAAAGATGCTGATATGAAAATTGCTGATGAAGTTTTGAAAAGTTTAGAATAGAATGAACCAATACTGTCCTTATGAATACCCCCTTCGGGGGATTGAAAAAAAAGATGATGAATGATTGATAAAACCAGGATAGAAGAGCCATTCTCCTTTCCTTTTGGAAATGTCCAAAGGCCAGGAGCGGAAACCGGTAATGGGGTTGTTTATTTTATCGGTATCGGGGGAATCGGGATGAGCGCTATCGCCAGGTTTTTTTTGGCAGGGGGAATGAAAGTGAGTGGTTATGATAAAACACCCACCGCGCTGACCAGGGAACTGGAAGCAAGCGGGATTGATGTTCATTATGAAGAAGATCTTGACAGGATCCCACAGCAGGCTGACCTGGTGGTGTATACACCGGCCATACCTGCGGAACACAAGGAACTGGTTTTTTACAGGGAGAAAGGGTATAAAGTGGTCAAGCGAAGCGATGTATTGCAGAATATAACGGCAAGTTCTTTTAATATATGTGTTGCGGGAACGCATGGTAAGACAACGATCACCACCATGGTGGCGCATTTGCTCCGCGACAGCGGTTTTGGGTGCAATGCTTTTCTCGGTGGCATTGCTGTGAATTACGAAACCAATTTCTGGAGCAGCAGGAAAAATGTTTGCGTGATAGAAGCCGATGAATATGACAGGAGTTTTTTGAAATTAAGTCCGGATATCGCCATCATCACCGCGATGGATGCTGACCACCTGGATATTTACGGAACACCGGGGGCCATGGAACAGGCTTTTGTTGATTTCAGCAAACGAATAAAGCCGGGTGGCATGCTGGTAAAACATTTCGGTCTGAAAAGAGGAAAAGAATTACATGCGGATCACCAGCTCACATACAGCCTGCAGAATGAAGCGGCTGATGTGTATGCGACCGATATCAGGATGAAGGAGGGGAGTTATGAATTTGATGTGATGATGAAAGATAATATGCTGGAGAATGTGAAACTGAATATGGGCGGAATGCATAATGTGGAAAATGCGATAGCGGCCATTGCGGTGGCCGGCTCTTTGGGAATCGAAAATGAAAAGATCAAAGCTGCGGTGGAGAGTTTTCGGGGAGTAAAAAGAAGGTTTGAGTATATC
>CAZQGZ010000231.1:0-4160 GCA_964592935.1 uncultured Chitinophaga sp.
CCTTTCGGATGCTGCCACCTGAAGACAGTGCGTCTACCAATTTCGCCACCCGGGCGGGAAATAAAGTCAAATCGGCCATACGGGTCTAATGAGTGATATCAACCTGGTCGTTCTACGTTTGACCAATATGACCCATTTGACTTATATGACTTTCTTCGATTTTTCCGGACCGCAAATATATGACACCAAACCGATTCCTTAAAATCAGGGTAAACGCCTATGGAATCCGCATATAACGGCAGATAACAGCAAATTCCCGAATGGATTTTGTCAACAACCTTTATAATTTATTCACAACGCATTTTGCCCCGTATTTATACTGACGACTACTTCAAATATTCAGCTATATTCGGCAATGTGATTTTTTTACCACGTTAAACCAAAAAAATATGAAAAAACTAATACTCTTCATGTTGTCATTCACATGGATGTTTACAGTGATTGCACAGAATTATTGGTCATTGCATACTGATGCCGGTAAAATCGTAACAGACAAAGCAGTAGCAAGGCTTTCATTTCCTGAAACCTTCAAATTATTCGATCTGAACACCGAACCTTTGAGACAGGAATTATTTTCTGTGACAGGTGTCAATGCTTCCCGGCGTTCAACGGTGATTTCCCTGCCCAATGCAGAAGGACTAATAGAACAATTTGAAGTTTTCGAAGCTTCCAATTTTGAACCGGCCCTGCAGGCTCAGTTCCCTTTTATCAGGGCGTTTTCAGGAAAAGGAATTACGGACCGGTCGGCGCTGTTGAAATTGAGTCTTTCACCACAGGGCATTCAAACCATGGTTTTCCGGACAGAAAAAGAAAATGAATTCATTGAAGCTTATTCACAGGATCATACCGTTTATGCAGTATTCAAAACACAAAGAAAACCCGGTCCATTACAATGGAAATGTTCTACCGTGGATGCAAAATTGGTAAATGATCTCGATGCTCAGGTTCTGAGCGGAGGAATTATCGCCAGATCGGGCGGAGATCTGAAGACTCTTCGTCTTGCACAATCCGTTACTGCGGAGTATTCAAATTATTTTGGTGCCACCAGTTCCGCTCAGGTAGCACTGGTGCTGGCTGCCGTAAACGCAACCATGACACGCTGCAACGGCGTGTATGAAAAGGATCTTGCGCTTCACCTGAACCTGATTGCGAATACAACCAGCGTTTTCTATTACAACCCTGCAACTGATCCTTACTCACCGGCATCGCAATTAAGTAACTGGAACGCCCAGCTTCAATCCACCCTGACATCAGTGATCGGCGAAGCCAATTATGATATCGGCCACTTGTTCGGGGCTTCCGGGGGTGGTGGCAATGCAGGCTGTATAGGCTGTGTATGCACCAACGGATCAAAAGGAAGCGGCTATACTTCTCCGTTTGATGCTATACCGCAGGGCGATAATTTTGATATTGATTATGTTGTTCATGAAGTGGGTCATCAACTCGGTGGCAACCATACCTTTTCTCACTCAAATGAAGGAACAGGTGTAAATAAAGAAGTGGGCTCAGGTATAACTATTATGGGTTATGCAGGTATTACCAACCAGGATGTTGCCCCTCACTCAATAGATATTTATCATGCCGCCAGTATTGCACAAATACAGGCTAACCTGGCATCGAAAACATGTCCTGTTACAACAGCGATCACCAATGCCACGCCGGTTGTTTCAGCAGGCAGCGATTATAGCATTCCCATCAGCACTCCCTTTGCATTGACAGGGTCAGCTACGGATGCGAATGCAGGCGATGTGCTGACTTATTGCTGGGAGCAGAATGATAATGCAGGCTCCACTCAAACAGGAGCCAATAGTGTTGCAAGTCCAACCAAGGCAACGGGCCCCAACTGGATTTCATTCAGCCCCACCACATCATCGACCAGGCTTTTCCCTAAGTTGGCAACCATACTTGCGGGTGCGAATGTTTCAGGTCCTTTACCGGGTGGTGATGCAGGTGCCAATACGGAAGCATTGAGTTCTGTTTCAAGAACTTTGAACTTCAGGCTAACGGTAAGGGACAACGCTCCTTATATTTCTTCAGCGCCGGTTTCTGTTGGCCAGACCCAGTTTGATGATATGGTGGTTACCGTAACCAATACTTCCGGTCCTTTCTCCGTCACTTCACCCAACACAGCCGTTTCCTGGGCCGGTAACTCTTCACAAACGGTAACATGGGCAGTGGCAAACACAACAGCCGCACCGGTAAGTTGTGCCAATGTAAAAATTTCAATATCTACCGACGGGGGAAATACGTTCAGCACATTAGTGGCCAGCACACCCAACGATGGCAGCGAGGTAGTGACTATTCCATCCATACAAACAAGTACCGCAAGAATAAAAGTGGAAGCAGTTGGTAATATTTTCTTTGATATTTCCAATGCTAACTTCACCATCACGGCCCCGGCTGCATGCGGTGATCCCACGGGTCTCAGTGCGTCAGCTATCACCAACACAACAGCAACCGTAAGCTGGAATGCCGTGGCAAGTGCACTTTCGTATGACGTGGATTACAGGGTGTCCCCGGCCGGTGCCTGGACCAATGCTGCAACCGCAACTGTTTTAACTTCTGTAAACCTTGCAGGGCTTACGCAGGGTACTGTTTACGATTGGAGAGTAAAGGCAAACTGCAGTGGCGGCAGCGGCAATTATGTACAATCACAGTTTACTACAACCGCTCCATGTAATGCACCGGCAGGTCTTACTTCATCCGCTGTTACTGCTACTTCAGCAACGGTTAGCTGGACTGCAGTTAGCGGAGCTGTTTCGTATGATGTGGATTATAAACTTAATTCATCGGGTACCTGGACCAATGCAGCAACCGGTACCACTTCAACATCTGTAAACCTCAGCGGGTTGGTGGCCTCATCGCTTTATAACTGGAGGACAAGAGCTAACTGCGGTGCATCCGGAAGCAGCACTTACAGCCAGGCCCAATTTACCACTTCTGCCGCTTCAACCTGTCCGGGTTCATATGATATCTCCGGTAATGACAGCAGGAATGGCGCGGCAACAATTCCTTTCAATACAGATATCAAAGGATTGATCAACCCAACCGGTGATAATGACTATTACAAATTCGTTATTACCAATCCCGGTACAATAACCCTTACGTTGACTACCCTGCCCGCGGATTACGATTTGCGCTTGTACAGGAATAACACACAGGTTGCCATTTCACAAAATGGGGGCACAACCAATGAAACGATCAATTATACCGCTACTGCCAATACGTATTATGCCAGGGTCTATGGTTACAATGGCGCATTTAATGCAACAAATTGTTATACCCTGAAAGTACAACTGGGAACTGCCAGCCGTGAAGAAGGATTGATAACAGCCGGGAATCTTACGGTTTTCCCTAATCCTGTTGCAGATAAGGTTACCATCAGGATCAAAGATCTGGCGGGAAGCGCCGCTATTCGTGTATTTGATATGTACGGAAGAATGGTGATGCAGCAAGCCAGCAGCCAGCCTCTCACTCAACTGGATGTATCAAAACTTTCATCCGGAGTTTATTTGATAAAAGTGATGAATGTAGGGAAGGAGGGAGTGGTGAAGTTTGTAAAAGAATAAACGGAAAATGAAATAAGAAATAAGAAATTAATAATAAAAAATTAAGAAGTAGTTCAATCGTGTACCAACTTTTTCATTCTTTATTATTAATTTCTTATTTTTTATTCTTGCTGTATTAAATGCTCACATTAAATTCTCTGAGCGCATCATTCAAACTCGTTTTCAGATCCGTACTCGCTTTCCGTTGCCCGATGATCAGGGCACAGCCGGCTCCATATTCACCGGCGGGGAATTTTTTGGTATAAGTTCCGGGTATCACCACGCTTCTCGCGGGCACACAGCCTTTCATTTCTTTGGGAACGTTACCGCTTACATCAATGATTTTTGTGGATTGTGTTAAAACCACATTGGCGCCCAGCACCGCTTCTTTTTCAATGATCACTCCTTCCACCACGATACAACGGCTGCCGATAAAACATCCGTCTTCAATAATAACCGGTGAAGCCTGTAAAGGTTCCAGCACACCACCTATACCAACGCCCCCGCTTAAGTGAACATTTTTCCCGATCTGTGCACAGCTTCCAACCGTGGCCCAGGTATCCACCATCGTTCCTTCATCCACATAAGCGCCGATATTGACATAGGAAGGCA
>CAZQGZ010000232.1:0-4132 GCA_964592935.1 uncultured Chitinophaga sp.
CTTCATCCAATAAAGCAATAGCTTTATCATAAGCCTCTTTTGTTTCTTCTTCGGTAGCATCGCCTGCTTTCCAGAAATCAAAAAGGACGGCAAAATCCTCTACCGACGTTTCAGCCGTCTCATAGAGTTTCACCCAATACTCATTCAGCTTGATGTTCTTGAGAATGGCGGTTGCTCTTTTATTATCATCCCAGAAGCCGGGACTCAGCGAAAGTTGTTTTTCCTCCGCTATCTTTTGTTGCCGGTTAGCGACGTCAAAGAAACCTCCTTACCCCGGCAATGCGGGACCGCATATCAGATAATTTTTCGATTGTCATGGGGCAAAGATAAAAGAAGTTTAGGGTTTAAAGATTATTGTTTTGAGACAAAAAGGTAATCCCAGCACACGATATATAACAGAATAATAAGAAATCTTATTTATAACCTGTCCAGGTACGGTTTTTCATATCAAAAAGCCAGTATGTTCCGTATGAATAAGCAAAGTTGAATGACTCTTCAGCCGTTACTTCTTCCGGGAGCCTGAGTATTTTTGTTAAAAAACCTGTTTCCTTGTCATACAATTCAATTTGTTTCTGTACCGCGTTCAGGAATCCTAATTCCGAACCGGGGATCAATGTATAAACTACCGTATTAATATTATATCCTTCAGGCTCGCGCGTAATATCTTCATCTTCAGGAAGACCATCGGATTTTTTCCAACCCCAGTGAATGGCAACAGAGTCAACCGATGAACCATCCATAGCATAAAAGAAAACCTGGCTTTCTTTCAAAAAGATTATTTTATTTTTTACGGGATTATACGCTCCCGCACATTGTTCACCGGGCTGGTTGATCCCTTTACGGAAAACCTCAACCCTGTCAATCATTCCATTTGCAGCAAGTTTATAATTAAACCATCCGATGGTGTCATACCCGTTTCCCTGGATCATTTTTTCTTGCGGGTTGTACCAAAGTCCGCGCACATCTACCAGGCAGACATGATTATCATTGGATAACCTTTTTCCGGCGCCATCAAAAACACATAAAGGGAAACCCTGGTTTCCTGCCATCGCCGCATAGTATTTTTTTTGCAATGGATGCCAGACTACCGATGCGCCCCTTTTTCCGGGCAAAAGATCTTCATTTTTCAAAGCCATTTCCAGGGTAATTGTTTTCCTGAGCATTCTGGGTACCGATTCCTGTGCATGGACAAAAGAAAAACATGAAATAACGATAAAGGCAGAAAAAAGTTGTTTCATAATTTTTAATAAAGGGTCAAAGTACGGAAAGAATTACAGACAGAAAAACCCCCGCTTCCGCAGATTTCCTGCCTCTCAGCCGGGTCCACCCCTATCGCAAACCTTTACGCATAAAACTTCTGATAAATATATCTGCAATTAAAACACCAGGAAACAATACAAATTCCCGGTACCAAAACCCGAATGGGTGATTTTAGAAAAAAATGTCCTTTGAAATGATCTATAATAATTACACCCCTACGGTTTTGTTCATACCATTCATATCAATTTTACTGAATATTCTATCCCGGTAATGATATAAAAAAATTCAGGATACCTGTCTTGAGCCTATAACTCACGACAAGGGTGATCACATCCCCATTTCAAATAAAAAGAAGTGCTGCCCCTCCCATGTTTTCAATACAACATTGTTCTTTCCCTGCAATTCAGTAAAACCCGACATTCCTTTTTGTTTCAAATCATTTATTCTTTTCTCCGTATTGATGCCAAAATAACTGACAGCAGGAAAATCGAAATGATCGGTCTGGTGCAGGCCGATCAGCATCAGTCCGTCACTCAGTATTGCATGCGGATAAGGCGCATCCATTTCCGCTTTTACTTCAAATCCCAGTTTTTTCCAGTAAGCAACTGAAGATTTGAGATTGCTGACAGGATATGCAAACTCGCCAAAGGCGCCGCATATTTTATTAGGATATTTATCCGGTGATTGAAAATCGCCGGGTTTCATATTAAGCAAGGTAATTCCGTTAGGTTTTGAAAAAGCTCCCAGGTTATTCGCAAGCACAATATTGAAACCATCCGGGGTCTTTATAATATACCGTTTGACAGGATCCGACTCTTTGGGCTTTTGCACAAATACAATCCCTTCTTTCTCGAGCTGAACAGCTTTTTCCCCTACTGCTGAAGTATAATAGGTAAGCCCGATATAGCGGATTGTGTCTTTTCGCATCATGATCAGTATGCTCCCGTCACTGACCTGTGCCCATGGAAAGGGGAAAGTGTTTGAGTTGATCTTTGGAAATCCAAGCTTTTCGTAAAAGGCAACAGATGAATCCAGGTCAGGGGATGTTATATACACACAGGCTACCTCACCCAGTTTGGACTGAGAAAAACCATGAAGAGAAAGCAACAACAAAGCTGCCAAAGGAAGAAGTTTACGGTGCATAGTAATAATTTAAATGTGCAAAACTATCACCCGGTTTTATCAAAAAAAATATTGATTTCCGGAAATTGTCGGTTTGAAGACAATTCTGTCATTATTAACTTTGTTTTTTTGAACTATCATCCTGCTGTTGCAGGATTTCCCGATAGGATATCCCCGTTGAGTACATGTGTATTCATCCTGAAAATGACTTAAATTTGGATTTCAGCTACACGTTTTCTCTTTTACACAAAACCAATCAATTAATTAATATCATATGCCTGAAAAAAAATCAAAACTGGCTGTAATAAAAACAAAACCCACGGCTGCCAGCGTGGAGGATTTTATAAATAAAGTTCCGCAGGAACAAAAGCGTAAAGACAGTTTTGTGCTTCTGGAAATGATGAAAAAAGCAAGCGGGGAAGAGCCGGTGTTATGGAGCAATTCCATCATCGGATTTGGTATTAAAAGATACAAAAGCCCATCCACCGGCCGGGAAGTGGATTGGCTCCGGATAGGTTTCTGTCCCCGTAAAGCGAACATGACCCTGTATATCGGCATTGGAGCAAAAGAGCATGCTGCCGCACTTAATAAACTCGGCAAGTTTAAGACGGCTGGTGGTTGCATCTACATTAATAAGCTGGATGATATCGACCTGAAAGTGTTGAAAGGAATGATAGATGCATCATTAAAACAGAAATAGAATATATATCACCTCCGTGATCCTCTCCTGATAACCAATTTTGTTTTCGATGATCACTTCACTGCTGGTTCACCACCGTCGCCGTCACTCCCTGCGCCGCATTTCCGGTCACCGAATTATTCTTAGACGAAGTGATCGTACCCGGCCCTTTCAAAGCTGTGGCATTATTGGTAATAACATTTCCTGACAGATGAGCAGTGGCACCTGTTTTCGATTCTACCCCTGTACCGCAACCAGAAATCACCGTATTGCTGACCGTTGCCGTTCCGGCTCCCATACTGATACCTGCATTCGTGATCGACTGGATATGACATCCGTCTATCACGGTAAAACCTGCCGGTCCGGTAGAACTTGAGGGACCCACATAGCTGATCCCAATGTTTGCATTCTGAATCGTTGTATTGGTGATCATGATATCGGCTGCCGTCGTTGAATTGAAATCAATTCCATTGGCAGAGAAATTGGCGATGACACAATTTTCCACATTTAATTTCTTTACGGACAGCACCCGGATACCATTTATTCCCAATGTGGTGCCCGCCCCGTTAATGGAAAAATTCCGGATCGATACCAATGAGTTGGGTGCATTAATGATGATACCATTGGTTGCGCTTGACAGTATGGAACCAATGACCCCTCCACCATCAATCGTTATGGATTTGGTAATGGTAACTGCGCCGAATCCACCCGGGTCAAGAACATTAATCTCTCCCCCGGTGGCCGTTTTACTGATAGCGCCAGCCAATGTTTTACATGGTGCGGTACGGCTGCATGGATTGGCATCATCACCAATACCGGATACCCAGGTGCGGGTAGCCTGTGCCATCGCAAACACAGTTCCTGCTGACATGCATACTATAAGGACAAAACGGCTGACAAAATATTTTTTCAAGATGTTGATTTTAGTTCAAATTAGTATGATTTAGTGGAATACCAATACATAACCTATCTTACACAAACAAAAACCAATAATAAATAAGATGTGTTTTTCTTCCACAGCAAGTTTTGGAGCCGGGGCCGTACTAGGAACGATAGGTGTGATTGCTGTTG
>CAZQGZ010000233.1:0-4123 GCA_964592935.1 uncultured Chitinophaga sp.
CTGTGCCATGATGATGGAATCACCATCAGAAACTTTTATAACGTGATCCAGTTGATCCAGTTTTACAATAGCCGGGATAAATTCATCCGATATACCCTGGATACGATGGGATCCTACTTTATGTCCCGTAGACAGTGTTGGTGATTCAGCCGGTTCCAGCGGATGAATCTTTACATCCGGGTTCCTCGACTGAAGATATTTGCCCACCCCCATGATTGTGCCCCCTGTTCCTACACCGGCCACAAATGCATCGGGTGTAAGATCCACCGATTGCAACTGCATCCATATCTCGCGCGCCGTGGTTTTTTCATGGGCTTCTGCATTATAACAGTTCTCAAATTGTTTGGGTAAAAAAATCCGGCTGTCTTCACGGGCCATTTTCTCACTCAACGCAATACTTCCGAGGAAACCACCTTCTTCTTTGCTGACTAAAATTTCATCAGCCCCAAGACTATTGATAATGTCGATCCGTTCCTTACTCAACCAGTCAGGCATAATGATTTTCACATCATGTCCCAATGCCCGGCCGATGGCGCTGAATGAAATACCGGTATTTCCGCTGGTGGCTTCAACAATAATATCACCGGGTTTAATATCGCCCTTTAGGTACGCCATCTGCAGAATATACAACGCCATCCGGTCTTTGATACTTCCCGTGAGGTTATAATGTTCGCATTTCACATACACTTTCCGGCACTCCCCTTTGTAGAGGTATGATATTTCAAGCATGGGAGTATTTCCTATCAGCCTCCAGAAATGCCGGAATTTATTTTCGAGTTTGGATTCACCGGCCAGGTACCCGTTTGAACTGTAATAATCATAGGTTCCTGCCACTCCTGCTTTCGGGGGGCTGATGGGATCAAATTTGCTCATATCTTTTCATTTTTCTTTTTGCAATAAGAAATCCAGGTGCAATTGAAGGTGAATATAATAAGCAATATCATGGGATGATATTGCTAAGGCAGGTTTTGTTTCTGTTATCAAAATTAAATCTTTTACACAGAAACGGTCAGTTATTTGCTTTGAAGAAACAAAAAAACGTTGTTCCCCCGGAAGAATTACGGGCTCATATCCCGGAAAATAAACCTCGTTCTGAAAACCCTGACCCGGCTGCCCGGACAGGTTTTTCTGCCCGGATCATTGTTTTAAAACGACCTAACCTGCGTCATATTTTATAACCCCAAGACAGGTTACTTTTGGCCGTTCAGTAATTACAAATAACCAGGGACTCCTTATATTCTTAAAATTTATTTTCCGGCATAGCTCGGTTAGAAAATAAAAAGCAGAACTTATGAAAAAACGAATCTGTTACCTGGTTTTACTGACATTAATTTCCGGTAATATATTTTCCCAATTCTCCGTGGACTGGATCAGGCCTGCTGATAATTTTCAGAAATCAGGATCCATGATTTCCCGCGACAACCTGGACAATGTGATCGTGACCGGCTACCTGGTCTCTAATAATATTTATACCCGCAAGTATGACAAATTCGGCAATTTCCAATGGCAGAAATTTTCTTCATCCGGTATTCCGGGCAACTATGAAAGACCCTATTGGACCAATACCGATAACAATAACAATGTATTTGTGGTTGGTTGCAGGTATACAGGCACCTCCCAGCAGTATCCGAATGCGCTGGTCGTTTTGAAATATAGTCCCGGGGGTATTTTGCTGTGGAAAAACACAATACCCATGTCCATCTTCGTCAATAATTTTATCAGCTTCAATATGAGAAGCGAAGTGGATGCTGCAGGGAATCTTTATATTGGAACGGTTGCCGTAACGCCTTCCGGTTTTGTATTACTTAAATTAGACCCCAATGGAAATATATTATTTACCAGCAGCAATAATCTTAATGGGGTCACTATGTTCAGGTCTATGCGGCTGAAAGGAAATAATATCGTCTTTTCGGGAAGTTCCAGTAACCTGAGTGCTGCACTGGTTGTGGCATGGGATACTTCAGGCAGTTTATTATGGACCGGTTCATTCCTTGGGCAATCGGGTAATGATGTGGAAATAGATGATGCCGGCAATTCCTATTTACTTACCTCCTATGCCAACCAGGTAAATCCTTCAAGCGGACAGGATATTATGATCTATAAATTAAATTCATCCGGTACACAGGTATGGATAAATAATTTTGATTTCGGAGGTAATGATTTCCCAACCCGCTTCACCTATGTTGCTGACAAATTAACGACCATCGGCTACGGATCGGTAAGCGGTTCCTATTTTGACTGGATAACATTCCAGATAAATTCAGGCGGTACCAAATTATGGGATAACCGCTATAACGGAACAACAGGAAATGATGAACAGCCTTATGCCGTTTCTGCCAATACCAACGGGGAAGTATTTGTAGCCGGAAAGGGAGGTCCCACTCCGGATCCCGGTCAGACATCCGGTTTGAGGAAAGTAACTTTAAAATACAGTAATACCGGAACCCTCGCGTGGCTGGATACAGCTATGAATAATAATTACGGCTGGGGTATTGCCAGCAGCCTGGCCAGCGACAATAGTTTGTACCTGATCAGTCAATCGGGTATGACTGCTGTACATATACTCAACCACACCGGCCCGGGGACATGCAATATCCCAACCGGATTAAATGTTTCCAATATTGCCAATACCTATGCAACATTTTCATGGGCACCGGTTCCGGGTGCTACCCTGTATCATTTACGGTATAAAACAACCACATCCAATTCCTGGACAACCGTTTCATTTAACCAACCAACCATTACTATCTATGGTCTTTACGCCGGCACATCCTATCAATATGCGGTTGAAGCTGTCTGCAGCAACGGGCCATCAGGTTATAGTGCAACGCAGACATTTACAACAACAGGAACCGGTTACTGTTCTTCAATTGGCCAAAACCAGGTGCAGGAGTATTTGAGTATGGTCTGGCTGCAGGGTAGTTTGATGAATAGTTCAGGAAGAGATAATGGCTACGGCGATTATACCCATTTAACCGCGATGCTTACACAGGGCCAAAACGTCAATGGATATTTATCCGGTCTGGTTCCTTACCCGGAGTTTGAAAATTATGGGATCTGGATAGACTATAATCACAACAATGATTTTACAGATCCGGGCGAACAGGTTGTAACCCTTTATTCTGATTTTACAGGATGGATCAGTTTTAATTTTTTGGTTCCTGCTTCGGCTCCCCTCGGCCCAACCAGGATGAGAGTAATTATGGATCATGATAATGCCGCGTCTCCCTGTGGCATGTATGCAAGAGGTGAAACAGAAGACTATACCGTTTTCATCCAGGACACCAGCACCATACCACCGGCTTTGCCATCAGGATTGTTTGTTCACAATATCACAAATAACAGCGCAGCATTTTCCTGGACCCCGGATAACAGTGCGTATGAATATCATTTACGTTACAAACAGGCAACCGAAACGGAATGGAAAGTTGCGTCTGTTGCAATTCCTTCCTTTACTGCAATGGGTCTTGCACCAAATACCAATTATAATTATTCCTGTGAAGCAGTTGGCATTGGCGGCCCGTCGGGTTATACGGCAACACAATCATTTGTCACCGGAACTCCCCTGCCCGTTCATGGTCTTGACCTGGTTGCAAAACGGCAGGGAATAAATGTAATCTTAAGCTGGTCAACTCAAACCGAACAAAACAGCGAGAGGTTCGATGTGGAAAGGAGCTATGATGGGATCGTTTTTTCAATTATTGGCCAGGTGCCGGCTGCAGGATCCAGCAACACAATGCGTCATTACCAGTTCACTGAAATAAATGCGGCAAAGCCTATGACCTTTTACCGGCTGAAACTGGTGGATACCGATGGCAATTATCAACTGAGCCCGGTCAGGGTAGTTCCCGGATCGGATAATGACCGGAATGAATTCTTACTTTATCCCAACCCTGCATCAGCAGTTGTAAATATTGTATTGCATGGTATCGCTTCAGAAGAAATACAGGTACAGGTGATCAACACAACGGGCCGGGTAATAAGGAACAGCCGTTTGCAAACCGGCACACAGGTTTTTAACCTGGATATAGACGGCCTGCCAAAGGGTATTTACTTTATTAAACTGACGGGAAGAGAAATGTACCCGGTAAACAAATTAATTATCAGGTAAAAAGTCCTGGTT